>PLDT01000147.1:0-15352 GCA_003136255.1 Actinomycetota bacterium | reverse complement strand
ACGTCGCGCAGCATGACCAGCGCTCCGGACCAGCGGGCCAGGGTGACCGCGTGCGGGGTGATGTCAATGCCCAGGGCGGGGATGCCGCGCTCGGCCAGGGCCACGGTCAGCCGGCCCGGCCCCGAGCCGATGTCCAGGGTCGGGCCGTCGCAACGGTCCAGGAGGGACTTGTCACCGGGGATCTCGTGCAGCCAGTCGTCGACCGCGAGCGGCACGCGGCTGCCGTCGGCGCGCTCGATGTCCGGCCGCATGCAACCGGCCAGCGCGCTCTCGTAAAGTTCCCCGATCACGCCGAACTCCTTCGTGGTTCTTGATCCCGGGCGGAGACACCCACCAGTGTTAACCGGCCGGATGGCCAGTTCAGGGTTCATCGGGCGGAGCTCACCGAATCGTCATTGTGCTTACGTACTGATGACGGGCCGGGCGGTTCGCCCGGTTTGCTGGCCTGGACGGCCGTTTACGTCTTAACTTGTAGGCGTAACCATTACCGCGCGTAAGAATGGCGGCCAGCGTTGGCTAACAATCCCGATCCTCCGGGGCGGATCGTCGTCGTGGACGACGATCCCACCGTCGCGGACGTCGTTGGGCGGTACCTCATCCACGATGGGCACACCGTCGAGTGCGTGTCAGACGGATATCAGGCGCTGCGCCGCGTGGCCGAGGAGCCGCCCGATCTGGTCGTGCTCGACCTGATGCTGCCGGGCATGGACGGCCTCGAGGTCTGTCGCAGGCTGCGGGCCCGCTGGCCGATACCCGTCGTGATGCTGACCGCCCTNNACCAAGCCGTTCAGCCCGCGCGAGCTCGCCCTGCGGGTGCGCTCCGTGCTCAGGAGATCCCGCGGGGTCGGCCTGCCGGAAAGGGCTGAGCTGGGCGCCATGACCGATGGCGACCTGGTCGTGGACCTGTCCGCGCACGAGGTCCGGACCGACGGCAAGCTGGTCCAGCTGACCTCGCGGGAATACGATCTGCTGGTCTTCCTGATGCGCAACCCGCGCAAGGCATTCACCCGGGAGCAGCTGCTCAGCGAGGTCTGGAGCTGGACCTTCGGGGACACCTCCACGGTCACCGTGCACGTCCGGCGGCTGCGCGAGAAGCTCGAACCCGACCCCACCCTGCCCCGGCGCATCGTCACCGTCTGGGGCGTCGGATACCGGTACGAGCCGGAGGCAGCGTGAGATTCCTCGCCGGAGGCACTTTGGCCCTGCCCGCCGGCATCCAGTGGTCAGACGTCCTCTACATCACCGAGCGCGTGCTCGGTCTGGCCCTGATCGTCACGCTGATCGGGATCGCGGTGCTGAGGCAGTGCGCGGCCCGTTCGATCAAGCTGATGCTCACGGTTGTGGTGGCCGTCGCGGTGATCTGCTCGCTCCTAGGGGTGGCCGTCATCGCCTACCGCATGATCGGCACCGCTGAGGAGCGCGACGAGATCCTGGACCTGATGGGCATCGCCGGCCTGGCCGCGCTGGTCGTGGCGCTGTTCCTGGCCCGGCGGCTCACCAACGCCAGCCGGGCCATCTCCTACGCGGTGCAAGGCGTCGGCCAGACGGGCGTCTACATCGCCCCGTCGCCGCCCCTCCCGGCCGAGCTAGCTGAACTCTCCGAGGGTCTCACCACCGCCCACGAGCGCCTGGCCAAGGCCCGCTCGCGGGAGCGGGCCCTGGAGGCCAGCCGCCGCGAGCTGGTGGCCTGGGTCAGCCACGACCTGCGCACCCCGCTGGCCGGCCTGCGCGCGATGGCCGAGGCCCTCGAGGACCAGGTCGTGATCAACCCGCGCGAGGTCTCCCAGTACCACACGCAGATCCGCCGCGAGGTGGAACGGCTGACCCTGATGATCGACGACCTGTTCGAGCTGTCCCGCATCCACGCCGGCGCGCTCCGGCTCTCAAGGCGCATGGTCGGCCTGGAGGACGTAGTGGCCGAGGTCGTGGCCAGCGCCGANNTGCGCAACCTGGTGACCAACGCGATCCGTCACACGCCCTCTGACGGGGTGGTCGACGTGCTGGCCGAGGTGCGAAGCGGGATGGCGTGCGTCAGCGTGTCCGACGCCTGCGGCGGGATCCCCCCCGCCGACCTGCCCCGCGTCTTCGACGTGGCCTTCCGCGGCGAGTCCGCCCGCACACCGGGCCCCCAGGAAGGCGCCGGCCTCGGCCTGTCCATCGCCCGCGGCATCGTCGAGGCTCACTCCGGCCAGATCGCCGTCCGCAACACCGGCCCCGGCTGCCAGTTCCTGATCCGCCTCCCGCTGGTCCGCCCCGGCGCTCCGATGCCGAGCCACACCGGCCCCCAGGCGGCCGCCACCGGCCGCCGCGCCATCAACGCGAACTAATCCACGCTCGGATTTTCTCAGCGGAACGGATTGACGACCCGGACGCCGTCATATTCCTGCCCGTCGTTGAGGTCTTCGGACAGGACCTGCGTGCAGCCCAGCGCGCGGGATGCCTCGATGATCGCGGCGTCCCAGTACGAGAGCTGGAAGCGCTCGCGGGTGTCCAGGGCCGCCATCATGATCCCGTTCGTGATGTCCTGCACCGGGAAGCGCCGGAACGATTGGATGAGCAGAACCGCCTGCTGGTGACCGATGGCGTCCAGGCGGCTCGCGCGGGTGGCCTGGACATAGAACTCCTGAAGGACCTGCACTGACAGCGCCAGGTCGCGCTCGGCCAGGATGTCGTTGGCGCGTTTGGCCTTGTCCAGCTCAGCCGGATCGCGGGAGATCGCGTAGAGCAGGATGTTGGTGTCAGCGAACCGCACGATCGTGCACCTCGTCGCGGCTCAGCCGGTCGCCGGCGCGGAACTGGCGGATCCCGGCCTGGACCTCGCGCTGCAGCATCTCGAGCCTGGCGGACTCGTCCATCCGTCCGGACAGCTGCTCAAGGTAGGCCACGACCAGCGCGCTCACCGAGGTGTCACGCTGCGCGGCGGCGACCCGGGCATTGCGGTAGACCTCATCGGGAACCGAGACCGTAATGTTCTTCACAGTTTCACAGTAACACGTTTTCTGTGAGTCACGGTGTCACAGCTCGCGGGCCTTGCGGAGTAATGGCGGCGGCGCAGCGATGGCTGGCTGGTCGTGCCGGGCAGGCCTACATGCAGGCGGAGGCAGCCAGCGCGGGCTCGCGGAGGGCGGCGCGAGCGAACTCGGCCATGCCCTCGGCGAACCCGACCTGGGCCCGGAAACCGAGGTCCGCGTCGGCGGCCGCAGGGGAGGCCACCACGTGCCGGACGTCCCCGAGGCGGTATTCGCCGGTAACGACCGGCTCGAGCCCGCCGCCGAACGCACCGGCCAGCGCGACGGCCATCTCGCCCACCGTGTGCGGCTCGCCGCTGGCCACGTTGTAGCACCGCAACCCGCCAGGGTCCGCGCTGCCGGCCGACCGGTCGACCGCCTCGAGGGCCAGCAGGTTGGCCCGGGCCACGTCACGGACGTGCACGAAGTCGCGCCGCTGGCCGCCGTCCTCGAACACCCGGGGCGGAACCCCGTTCTCCAGGCAGGAGCGGAAGATCGCGGCCACCCCGGAGTACGGCGTGTCGCGCGGCATCCGGGGGCCGTACACGTTGTGGTAGCGGAGCCCGACCGCGGCCCCGCCGGTCATCCGGGCCCAGCTCGCCGCGAGGTGCTCCTGGGCGACCTTGCTCGCGGCGTAGGCGTTGCGCGGGTCAAGCGGCGCGTCCTCGGTCACCGTCGCGGTGCCGAGCGGCTGCGCGCACTGCGGACAGCGCGGCTCGAAACGGCCCGCGGCCAGGTCGGCGGGATGCCGGGGCGCGGGCTGGACCCGGCCGTGGGTCGCGCAGTCGTAGGCGCCCTCGCCGTACACCACCATGGAAGAGGCGATCACCAGGCGCGGTATGCCGTGGCGTCCCATGGCCGCCAGCAGCACGGCGGTGCCGGTGACGTTGACGTCCGCGTAGCGGGGCAGGTCGGACAGGTCCACGCCGAGCCCGACCATGGCCGCCTGGTGGCAGACCGCGTCGACCCCGGCCAGCGCCGCGTCGACCGTCGCCGGGTCGCGGACGTCACCGACCACGAGGTCGCCGCTGACCTGCTCGGGCCTGCCGTTGTGCACGGCGGGGGAGAGCGAATCGAGCCCGCGGACGTCATGGCCCGCGGCCTGCATCAGCTCCGCGATATGAGATCCGATGAACCCGGCCGCGCCGGTCACGAGAACGCGCATGACTGCAGCAAAGCACGAGATGCGAGCGGATCGGCCTCCCGGCCGAAACCGTCATACCTCCGTAAGGGCCGATCGGCTCTTTTCCGGCCGTGCTCGGCCTGCGGCCCAAGTACTGTCTGGCGCCATGGAGATCGATGTCGTTCTGCCCTGCCTCAACGAGGCGGGCGCACTGCCCTGGGTGCTGTCCCGGATGCCGCTTGGCTACCGGCCCATCGTCGCGGACAACGGTTCCACCGACGACTCCGCCGCCATCGCCGTCGGCTTCGGGGCCCGCGTCGTGCATGTGCCCCAGCGCGGCTTCGGGGCCGCCTGCCACGCCGGCCTGCTCGCTGCGACCAGCGACATCGTCTGCGTCATGGACGCTGACGCCTCCTTCGACCCGGGCGACCTGCCCGCCGTGGCCGACCCCGTACGGGCCGGCCAGGCCGATCTGATGCTGGGACGGCGTTCGGTCCAGGGCAAGGGCGCGTGGCCGCTGCACGCCCGGATCGGCAACCGGGTCCTGGCCGCCGAACTGCGCCGCCGGATCGGCGTCCCGCTACAGGATCTCGGCCCGATGCGCGCCGCCCGCCGGGAGGCCCTGCTCGCGCTGCCGATGTCGGACCGCCGCTTCGGGTACCCGCTGGAGATGGTGGTGCGCGCCGCGCAGGCCGGCTGGCGGATCGTCGAGACCGACGTGCCCTACTACCCGCGGACCGGGAAGTCCAAGGTCACCGGGACCCTCGGCGGCACGGTCCGGACCGTGCGTGACATGCGCCGGGTGCTCGCCTCCATCACGTCGCCCGCATCAGCGTCGCCCGCATCATGAACGGCCCGGGCGGCAGCGGCCGGGAATACGCCGGCAAGCACCGCACGCCACTAGGAAAGACAAAGCTGGAAAACAACACCCTGGCGGCCCAGCTCATGGTGATCGCCAAGGAGCCCGTGCCCGGCCGGGTCAAGACCCGCCTCACCCCGGCCTACACCCCCGCCGAGGCGGCCGAACTCGCCGAGGCCGCCCTGGCCGACACCCTGGCAGCGGTCGCGTCGACGAGCGTCACCCGGCGGATCCTCGCCCTGGCCGGCACACCCGGCCGCTGGCTGCCGCCCGGCTTCGATGTCATCGCCCAGCAGGGCGGCGGCCTCGACGAGCGCCTGGCCTGGGCCCTGGCTGACGCGCGGGCGACCTGCACGGCTCCGCTGGCGTTCATCGGCATGGACACCCCGCAAGTGACGCCCGCGCTGCTGGCGCAGGCCGTCGAGCCGCTGGTCGCCGGGACCGCGGACGCCACCTTCGGGATGGCCGAGGACGGCGGCTTCTGGCTGCTCGGCCTGCGCGAGATCGATCCGGCCCTGGTGCTCGGCGTGCCGATGTCGCGCTCGGACACCGGTGCGCTGCAGCTGGCCCGGCTGCACCAGGCCGGGCTCCGGGTTCGCCTGCTGCCCGAACTGGCCGACGTCGACACCGCCGACGAGGCCGAGCGGATCGCGGCGGCCACGCCAGGTTCCCGCTTTGCGTCCTGCGTGCGGGCGCTGGGCGACCGGGCCGGCCGACCGCTCGTACCCGCGGGGCTGAACCGCGGAATACCGATCATTTCCGCCGGTTGGCATTACGGCGGTAGCTGAGAGTGGTTAAATACAACTGGTTGTACGAAGTTCGTGAACGTGTCACAGCGCCTGCGAAGTTCTGACCGTGGGCGTCCTGGATTCCCGAACGCCAGCCCGTTACCGGGCCGTCCGCATGGGCAGTGGTCACAGCAACCCGGGAGCACACGCCCGTGCGCTTCCGAAGTCGTCTCAGTAGGAGAAGTACATGCCTCAGGGCACCGTGAAGTGGTTCAACTCGGACAAGGGCTATGGCTTCATCGCCCCTGACGACGGCTCGGCCGACGTCTTCGTCCACCACTCCACCATCAAGATCGACGGATTCCGCACCCTTCAGGAGAACCAGCGGGTCGAGTACACCGCTGGCCGTGGCCCGAAGGGGCCGCAGGCGGAAGAGGTCCACCCGCTGTAACACGGTCACGACACACGCCAGAAGGGGCGGCCCCGGGTTCCGGAGCCGCCCCTTCAGTGTCTTCAGGTTCTGGGCGTTCAGGCCACCGGGCCGGTAACCGTGACCAGGCTGCCGTAGCTGAGGTAACCGTACGCCGTCTCGGCCGCGTCCCAGGGCAGCTCGACGCAGCCCAGGCTCTGGTACCACCCGTAGCTGCCGCGGGGGAACTGGTGCACCGCGTCGCCGCCGTTGAAGTAGTTCGCGTAGTACACCGGATCGTCGTACTTCGTGCCGTCCGGGTTGGTGCCCTTCATGTAGGTGAAGTAGAACTTCAGGTAGACGGGGAAGGTGCCGTCCACGGTGGGGGCGGCGGCGATGCCGGTGTTGGCCGGGCTCGTAAGCACCACGTGGCCGTTGTGCCAGACGGTCAGCGTCTCCGGGGAGTTCTGGTTCGCCAGCGCGTAGGTGTAGCCGTTCGGGTTGTCCTTGCCCTTCGCCACCGCGCTGAGCAGGCGGGACCACACCGTGTTGCCCGCGATCCCGTCCATGGTCAGCCCGGTCACCGACTCGAAGGCCCGCACCGCGCCGACGTCGAGGATGTTGCCCGAGCCGGCCTTCCACTGGTCGGTCAGGGCCGACGGGTAGCCGGACTTCCAGGTGAACGTCCCGGCGGGGGCCTGATACGCGGCGGACAGCTCGGCGTTGGCGTCGGTCCGGCTGATCGCGGCGGTGTTGGCCTTCTGGGTCCAGGTCAGCGGCAGGTAGCCCAGCTGGCTGAGCACCTGCTGCAAGCGCATAGTGCTGAACGACCCGGTGGTAAAGCTCTGGGTCACGTTGGCGGCCAGCAGCCCTCCGGCGCCCGCACTGGCTCCGTCGACCGAGATCATCCCGTTCGCGCCACCGGGGATCTTCAGCGTCACCTTAGTGTTCTGCTTGTAACCGATCGCGGGGGTGAAGACCGCCGTGTCGCCCTCAACCTGCCAGCTGCCCGTGATGTGCGGCGAAAGCGTCGGCATCGGGGTATTCGCCGCGAGCGGCGCGGAGAACTGCACCCGGATCGGGTCCGCCCCGTTGATGCCCTTCGCGCCCGCGGCCGGGGTGACCGACAGCGTCTGGAGCGCGATGGCCGGCTGGTCCGGCCTGGCCGCGGCTGCGGCCTGGGCGGGCGTCACCTGCGCGGCGTGGCTGCCCGGAGACGCGAAGGCGACGATCGCGACCCCGGCCACCAAGACCATCGCCGCGCTGGTGGCGGTCAGGGCCATGCCCCGCCGCCCTTGCCATCGCGACCCGCTCGGTTTGGCTGCGGTGGTCCCGTCACCCTCCAGCACTGGCTGGCGTTTGCGGAACCATCCGGATCGCGACACGGCGCCGTCCCTTCCACAAGATTTCACAATTGAACAACGGTTGGAACGCAGACTTTCGTAGCAAGCAAGGCCGGATAACGGCTCCTCCAACACACAGCTCCTCCAACACACAGACGCGCATCTACACCAAAAGGTTGCCGGCCGGCAGCTATCTCGGCCCGGCAAATGAGCAGACCGTCCGGACCAATCTTATGCTTGCTATGCGTGATCAAGCGATCACCCGTGGTCTGGTCGGGCAGGTGCCGGTTCGTGGTGCGGTCCGCGGCGGGAGGCCGTGCTGGTCAAGAGGATAGCCGCCACCGCCGCTTCGCACCCACCGGGTCGGCCCGGTCACCCCGTCGGCCGGAGCGGACCACCCGGCCGGGCCGCCGCTCGCGACGCCCGCCGCGCGGACCCGCCACCCTCGGCCGGCCATCCGGCAAAACGCACGCGCAATTGCATCCGCCGACGATTACCGGCGGATGGCAATGGCTTTGTTATTTGGCGCGGCATTTGGCGCGGCATCGGCCTGGCGGTCAGCGCCCGAAAATGCGCGGCCCAGCCCGTTAATACACCCGGCTGACGGCCGCTGGCCCGTAATTGCCGGGTCGCGGCGACGGCCCTCAGGGCCGACCGCACTGAAATCTCCGCCCTACCAACGCGAAGCACCAATCGTCAGCAGCGGCCCGGGCCGCCGTGCTTCGCGAGGCCTCTGCTCACCGCCGCACAGCCTCGTGACCTGCCCGGGCAGGCTCCCGGGCGGCCGACGCCGTAACTCTACCGAAAGATCTTTTGACTACTTAAAGAGACGTAATAATTACTCTTCGTGCTTATCGCCCGGCCGCCGTGGCATCCACGGCGCGGGCCGTCCTATCACGGGCGGATCTCGGTCCAGCTACATCCTCGTCACCTGCGGCGTAAGAACTTCGCAATGAATTGGCGAGGTTCGGGTGGCCCTTCACTGCTTAAAACGGACAAAACGTGAATCTTCTCGATTTCCTGCTGGCGTCCTCGTCGCGGGCTTAGCGTGATCCACCGGGAGCGTCACAGCGGAAATCCATGGAGGTGGATTGAATGCTCAGCGGGCATCGGTCCGCATGGCGCCGGCGAGGTAGGAACAATCGCGCGGCGCGCATAGCGATACCACTCGCCATACCGATGGCGTTGGGATTGACCCTCGGGATCATCCTCGCGGTCTCGGGAGGTCCAGTTTCGACCATCAACCAGTCGGCGATCGGCGCGTGCGCCTCGCCGTCCGCGAGCCCGGCGGTGTCCGGCAGCCCCGCGGCGGCCGCCAGCGCCTCGGCTTCGCCCTGCCCGTCGGGCAGCGCGAGCACCGGCACGACGACCACCGCGATGGTGCCCCCGGCACCTACGTTCGCGAACGGCCGGACTGCTTTCTTCCAGCTCGGTGACCTGGCCACCAACCCGGTCGACGGCACTGGAGCGGCTATCAACCTAAACCAGACCGCGGCGGAGGCCGCCGCGTCGATGAACTGCACCATTACCGTGCCCGCCAACCCGCTCAGCGCCAAGGGCCTGGCCACACCGTGGCAACTCGGCGACGGCTGCTCGGAGGCGACCACCGGTACCGAGGGCTCGTTCGTGGAGGCGACGATCCTGTCCCCGAACGGGGCGCTACAGGTGTACAACCCGCTGGTCATCACCGCGGGCACCACCCCGGCCGAGGCACCGGTCGTGCCCACCATCGCGCGCGGGTCGCAGGTCATCATCGACGTCGGCTTCAACGGCACCAACCTGGTGCTCGAGGGTCGCGGTGCCCGACAGGGCAACTGCGTCGACGCGCTAGGCCAGTCGGTTATCGGCCAGGTCTCGGCGTGCAACGCGGTGAACTTCTACCGGCTCGCCAACTCCGAGATCGCCAGCGGACGGCTGCAGGTACCTGCCCTCGGCACCTCCGAGGACGGGCAGCCGTGCCTGACCGTGCGTGACTTCGCGGTCATCGACCAGGACCAGAGCGACAACGTGGTCACCTCGTACCTGATGAACGCCAACGGCCAGATCGCGCAGGACACGGCGGCCAACACCGCCGCCCTGACCGGGGCCACGACCCTGGTCAACGGCAGCGACGACAAGCTGCTGGCCGCGTTCCTCGACCCGGCCAACGGCTGCACTCCGTTCACCGCGCCGGACATCACGGACCCGGCCGGGAGCTCGGCGTCGCAGGCGCTGAACGAGCTCAGTGCCCGGGTCAACCAGCAGGGCGTCATCGCGGTCGTCCCGCCGAACGACGAGATGACCCTGGTCAACGGCGCGTACAGCATCGCCAAGACCAACGTCTACCGGTCGCTGGTGGACCAGCCACTGCTGGCCGCCAACACCAACGCCACGCAGGTTGCGATGGACTACTGCCAGAACATGTCGAACATCGCGCCGGCCCGCAACCAGCTGGACATGGCGCGCGAGCTGAACTTCGGCACGCCGGTCGCGGCCATCGGCAACACCCTGGCCACGTTCATGGGCAACCGGCTGGCCATGTCCTTCGCGAACCTGGGCTGCAATAACTTCGGCCTGACCGACCCGGTGAACGTCACAGTCGACGGCAACCAGGTGGCGACGACGGTGGCCTACAGCCTGACCCAGCAGAAGGCCGTGGCCCCGGTAGCCGCCGGCGCGTCGGCCTCGGCCTCGGCCTCGGCCAGCGGTACGGGCACCGGCACTACTAACACCGGCGGCCAGGGCGGCGCGTCGAACGGCCCGCCGAGCAAGCACCACCGCCGGGGCAGCAGGTACCAGAACCCGTCCCGCGAGTAGGTACGGACCTTCGCCCGGCTAGCTGACGCTCCACCCGCGAGGTGGCCCTGAGTTTCCGGGGCCACCTCGCTCTTTTCGGCGCGGATATCGTGGACACCAGGGAAACAGCATTTCTCCCCCAAGCCCAGCGTTTTTCTCCCCGCGCCCACCCTTTGGAGGCCAGCATGAGCTCAGTCTTCGTGGTCGATGCGTGCCGCACGCCCATCGGGAAGATCAAGGGCGCGCTGGCCGAGGTGCGCCCCGACCACCTGGCCGCCGACGTGATCAAGGCCCTGCTTGAGCGCAACCCCGGGCTGGACGTGGCCGCCATCGACGACGTCTACTGGGGCGCAGCCAACCAGGCGGGCGAGGACAACCGGAACGTGGCCCGGATGGCCGTGCTGCTGGCCGGGCTGCCGGTGGAGATCCCCGGCGCCACGGTGAACCGGCTCTGCGGCTCCGGGATGGAGGCCGTCGGGGACGCGGCCCGGGCCATCGCGGCCGGGGATGCGGACGTCTGCCTGGCCGGCGGGTCGGAGTCGATGACCCGGGCGCCGTTCGTGCTGGCCCGCTCGGCCGATCAGTTCCCGCGCGCCCTGGACCTGGCCGACACCCGGCTCGGCTGGCGGCTGGTCAGCCCGCGCATGCAGGAGCTGTACCCGCCGATCACCCTCGGCGAGACCGCCGAGAACGTGGCCGACAAGTACGGCGTCACCCGCGAGCGCCAGGACCAGTGGGCCCTGCGCAGTCACCGGCTGGCCGCCGACGCCCGCGACGCCGGACGGTTCGACGCCGAGATCGTCCCCATTTCGACCGAACGGGCCATGGTTCGTCACGACGAGGGCATCAACGCCAGCCTCACCGCCGAGGAGCTGGCCGCCAAGAGGCCCGCCTTCCGCAAGAACGGCACGGTGACCGGCGGCAACTCCTCCCCCCTGAACGACGGCGCGGCCGCGCTGCTGCTCATGTCGGAGGATGCCGTGCGTCGGGCCGGGGTGACCCCGCTGGCCCGTTACGTCGGCTCCGCGGCGGCCGGAGTCCACCCCGACTACATGGGGATCGGTCCGGTGCCCGCCATGCACAAGGCGCTCGGCCGGGCCGGCTGGCGGCTGGACGAGGTGGGCCTGATCGAGGTCAACGAGGCGTTCGCGGCGCAGTCGGTGGCGGTCGTGGACGAGCTCAAGGCCGACCCCGCCCTGGTGAACGTCAACGGCGGCGCGATCGCCATCGGCCACCCGCTGGGCTGCTCCGGAGCCCGGATCGTCACCACCTTGCTGCACGAGATGCGCCGCCGCGGCACCGCGCGCGGCGCCGCCACCATGTGCATCGGCGTGGGCCAGGGCATCGCCTCCCTCTGGGAAGCGGCCTGATCCCGGACTTACCCGGGTCAGGATCGGGGCTTCCAGGAGCGCTTTGTGCACCCCCCGACCCCCTAGGGGGTCGGGGTGCCACGAGCCCCACCGGGCAGCGCACGGCGGGCACGTTAGTGCAGGCAGGGCTGTAACTGCGGCGCGCAGCGCCCGCACGCGGGGGCGTGGCGCTGTACGGCCAGTGTGCTGCATCTAGTCGGCCAGTGCATGGCGGGCCGGGCCGCCCAGCGGGCCCGCTGCGCGCCGTAAGCCCGTTATGTCTCTTGTGCCGTAACTGCGTATTAAGACATTCCGGGCGCCGATCATGGAACAGCCTGCCCGCCCGGCGCCGATCCGCTCACAAATCCACCGTGGCCTCGATGACCAGCTGGCCGCCGGGCTGGGCGTGGGCAGAGCTGGCATGTCCCGTTGACATCTAGGGGGCAGGGGGAGTCGGCTTGCAGGCTGGGCATCCAGCACGGCAAGGATCGCTTCGGGGCATTCCCGGGGTGCGGCTATCGAGGTGTCGACGTTCACGTCGTACTTCCTGAACGTGTGCACCCGAGCGCGCTGACCCCGCATCGTGCCGACGGTACGGGTCGCCGCGCGGTCACCGGGGTCCAGCTGAACCCGGCCACTACACGCCCGTCGCTGGCGAAGAAGCGCGCACTCTGCGATGCCAGGAAGGTGTCTACACCACTCACCTGAAGGGCCTTGGTCAAAGCTCCTGCAACACTGCCGCGATGCTCGACTTGCCGGAACAGCCCGTCCGTTCAGGACAATGCAGATTGCCTTTACCCCGTAAGGACGCCTCAAGGCTCAATTGTCGCGGCCAGGGCCAGAGCCACCTCAACCTGGCCGTTGACACCGGCCGGGTTCTTTGTTCAGGTCTGCGCAACCCACGAGGAGGCGATGGCGTCTACATGGCAGCCGGGGATTCGGAGGCCAGCATGCGGACGATCACGGTAAGACTGCGGGTGCTGGCTTGGCTCGGCTTGCTGGCCACAGTGGCAGTGGCCGGATGCACGGCGACCTCGACGTCAAGCCCCGACGCGCCAGGCCACGGCCGGTCAGCTAGCCCTGAGGCTGCCACCGCAGTCTCGCCTGCGGCATCCAGTTCTCCGCCAGCCGGGACGGGGGGCGTCCGCGATCTGCCGGTCAGCCAGGATGTGCGTAACGAGCTAACCGCCGCTTATGTGAACGCTAGAGGGATCTCGCTTTCTGATGTGGCGGGCACCATACCTGGCAGCGTCTACTACGCCTACGATCCGGCTACGGACACGTACTGGGCCGAGGCCGCCTTCTTGCCGTCCCGCACGGCTCCACAAAAGGTCTTGGTGGGTTTCCAGGATGGTGGGTCCATGGGGCTGTTCGCCAGGGCCGCCCGCAACAGCTGGCAGGTGGAACAGGGCGGGGAACCCGTCGTCTGTGCCGAGGTGCCGTTCTTCCCGCCCGCAGTGCTGACGGCCTGGTCGCTGCCGACAGACGCCGAACGAACGGCAGCTAACGGCTGCAGTTCACGGCCGGCCCGCCAGGTGAGTTCGGCGACCTTGGCCGTCACCATCTCGATACCCGCCGACTGGCAGCCGACCCCTGACCTGGGGGCAGGCCGGTTCGGCTACGACGGCGCCTCGGGGTGGGTGCAGCTGAATGCCATGGTCGAGCCCTCAGGGCTGCACTATGCGTGCACCGTAGCGGCCACCGGCAACGTCTTGAACCCCTACGGCCTGCACCCGCAGATCATCTACCGCAGCATCGACGGTCGGCCGGGCTGCCTGATCTTTCCGTTGTCAAGTGACGCTCCCCGTCAAGCTCACCGAACCGGGTACCCTGCGTTCCAAAATAGCGCCGCGCTGGTCGAATACCGGCAGCCGGTATTCGCGGGGGGTGGTTGTCTTACCCCAACGGGACAGCACTGCCTGTATCCTCTGCTACTCATCTACGCTGACCCTGCGCATCTTGCGGCCATCGTGGATAGCGTCCAGCAGCATCACTAGACGGCGGTGCGTGCGATCAGAGGTTGATCGTGGCGTCGATAGTCAGGCGGCGGGCACAGTTGGCGCACCCCCCTCTTGCGGGCACCGGGTGCCCCCGTGCTCCTTCTTGCCTGGTGGCCTGAACGGGCTCTGTGTGCCACAATTCCCGTTCTGCCAAGTTCGGCTGACCTAGGACCTGGTAGTGCTGCCGTAGTGCAGCAGTGCGCCGCCGGGCGGCGGGGTGGTCGGTGCGGTGCTAGTGCAGGTGTAGGAGTTCGTGTCGATCAGCGCGAGCGCGGTGTCCTGGCCGTGGGCTAGCTGGAAGGTGCCGACGCTGAGTTCGGCCGCCGCGGGCATGGCTGACGGGTCGACGGTGACAGTCGGGTTCTGTACATGCTGCTGACCGCTGTCGCCATGGAAGGGGGGTGAGAACGTCACGACCTGCGGGAAACCCTCGGGGGTGGGGTCAGTGGAGCAGAAGCTGCCGGTGGTGACCTTCGCCGGGATGCCGTAGTGGGCCAGGTCGTTCTGCAGCGTGATGGGGTCGAACAGCACCTTCGGGTTGATGGTCAGCGTGTCGGTGCCGTTGGCGTTGCGGGTGAGGATAAAGGCGGCGGTGCGGATCGTGCCGGTGCCGCGAGCCGGTGCTGAGCTGAGCGCGCCGGATAGGCCCAGGCCGAGCACCACTGATCCGGCTGCCGCTACGGCGGTGACGCCTGCGGCGAGCCTGCGGTGGCCGCTGGCGCGGATGGCGCGACTGCGGCTGACGATCTGATCGGTCGGGACGTTCATGTGCACACCGTGGACGGACTGCCGCACGGCCGTGATCAGTTCTTGGTCGTTCATGGCTGGTTCTCCTGCTGTGGTTCGGGAATGAGGTCGCTGCGCAGTGCGGCTAGAGCGCGGGCCATGTGCGCCATAACCGTGTTCGGCGTGATGCCGAGCGCGTGCGCGGTGGCACTGGTATCGAGGTCGAGGATCAGCCGCAGCGCGATGACCTGCCGCTGGCGAGCGGGCAGCCGTCGCAGCGCGGCCATGATCTGCGGATCGACCGGGTCCTGGGCGGTCGTCACGGCCGCGGGCAAGCCTGCCAGCATGCCCGGGTCGGGGAGGGGTACCTCCCGGCGGCGGCGGCGCCACCGGGAGATGTTCAGGTTCAGCGCGGTGCGCACCACCCACGCCGCGGGCGCTGGGTGCCTGCTGACGGTGCGCCAGGAGGCGCAAGCCCGGGCGAAGGCCTCGGCGACAAGCTCCTGCGCGCTGTCCTGATCACCGACGATGACCAGGACCGTGCGCAGGCAGTCGTCCCTGGAGCTCCGGTAGAACTCCGCGAACTCCAGGCGTTGGGTCCCCACGCCTATTCAACGCGCAACCGGCGTCCGCGGGATTACTTAGCCCGGCCTGGTCCGCGCTGCTCCGCGATCCTGAACGTCTCGCGGGCACATCGCTATACGTCTGATAGCCCTAACGCCAGGTCAGCCCGCACGACCCGGCCGCTAGGTCATGGGCAACCATCGACCAGCGCGCTTGCGCAAGGCCAGAGCGCTGCTAGACGGTGCCGCCGCGCCACCGGAAGGGCAGATGAGGTTGAGCAGCACCACCGACAGCAAGGATCGGCTGGGACTAGAAGGCCATATCAGAGCTGGATCGTGGCTTCGATGGTCAACCGGCGGGCGGGGTCGGCGTCTGCACAGTTGGTGTGGTTCCTTCTTGCGGGTTCGGGGTGCTGCGGCCCGGGGATCGCGGGTGCATCATGGCGCCGCCAGGTTCGCCTCCGCGCGC
>PLDT01000604.1:0-2983 GCA_003136255.1 Actinomycetota bacterium | reverse complement strand
GTTGGCGATGGTGGCATTGGCGCTCAGCGCCTCGTCGATGATGCTCATGACCTCAGGATCACCCTCGGGGCCGGGCCGTCGCGCCCGTGTACTCCCTGGCCCCTTCCCTGGCCTAACGGCCAGTGAGGACTGACGCTAGTCGCCGTCGAAGGTGGGGTTGCGGTGCTCGCGGCGGGCCTGGACTCCCTTGTGGATGTCGTTGGTGGACAGGGTGACCGGCTGCGCCAGCGCCTCCCACTGCAGCGCCAGCTCGAACCCGCCCGGCGAGCTCTGCGCCAGTCCCGCCTTGGTCAGCCGGGTGGCGATCGGCGCCGCCCGCGCCACGCTCTCCGCGACCTCCAGCGCGCGGCCCACCACGTCCTCGGCGACGTCGCTGACCAGTCCCCAGGCCAGGGCCTCCGCGGCCGTTACCACCCGCCCCGTGTACAGCATCTCCCGCGCCCGCGGCGTCCCCACCGCCTCAGGCAGCAGCCAGCTCACGGCCATCCCGCCGTGCGTGCCCAGGTGCGTGAAGGGGGCACTGAAGGTCGCCGACGGCGAGGCGTAGCGCAGATCACACGCCAGCGCCAGGCACAGCCCGGCCCCCACGGCCGGGCCGTTGACCGCCGCCACCACGGGCACCGGGATCTGCTGCGGAGCAAGCCACGCCCGGTAAAAGGGCAGCATCTTGTCCCGCAGCCGATCCGGGGTGTTGTCACTGAGGTTGCCCTGATCCAGCCACGACAGATCCGCCCCGGAGCAGAACGCGCTTCCGGTGCCGGTCACCACCACCACTCGCAGTGACCGGTCCCCGGCGACCTTATCCATGACCACGGTCCACGCCGACGTCAAGTCCGCCGTCATCGCGTTCCGCAGCTGGGGCAGGTTCAGCGTGACCAGCGCCACGCCAGGCAAGGCCAGCTGTAGATCTACCAGCCCTTCCAGCCCATGAGCCATGCCGTCCCTTCCTGCCTCAGCTGGCGGCGTAGAGGATGTCGTACGGGCCCTGCTTGAGTTCGCATTCCTTCAGCGCGGAGCTGGGGAAGCCATTGTGCACCGACGGGGTCGTGGTCCAGCTCAGGTCCAGGCCGGGGACGTTCGTCGGCAGATTGGACGTGGCGGCGAGGGCGGCCGCGAGCTTCGGTCCGTCCAGTGAGTTCGCCGTCTCGATCGCGTGCTTGACCGCGAGCAGATAGAAGTATCCGATGACGATCCCGGCAGTCTCCGGGTTGAGCCCGATCTTGGCCTCGTAGCCCTTGAGCAGGGCGACGTTCTCAGGCGTCAGCAAGGTGGACGTCGGCTGCCCCGGCGCATAGGAGATGTCGCATCCGTCGACGGCGCCCGGCGGCAGCTGAGCAGCGGTGACACCGTAGTCGTTCAGCCCGCCCCAGCCGATGACGTGAGGTGACCAGCCGATCTGCTTGATCCCCGCGACCATCGCGGTGATGCCGGTGAACCCGGTCGGGAACAGCGTCTGGACGCCGGCCTCCTTGAGCTGGGTCAGCGGGGTGGTCAGGTCGATCGCGGTGGGCGAGTAGGTGATCGTCTCGATGAACTTCAGCCCGGCTGCCTTGGTGTCAGCCTCGGCGTCGGCGGCCAGCTCGACGCTGAACGAGGTCCCGTCGCTGATGATCCCGACGTTGTTGTCGCCGTGCGACTTGGCCCAGTTCACCATCAGCTGGGCATACTGCGCGTTCGACGGGCCGGTGCTGAAGGCGGTCGGATTCTGCGCCGCGTTGAACAGCGCGTAAGCACCGTCCCCGTTGACGACCAGCACGTGCTGCTGCATGAGATACGGCTGGATCTGGTTTTGCGCGGAGGAGAAGGAGTCCGCCAAGACGATCGGGTTGCCCTGGGAGACGAGCTGGCGGGCGATGCCCAGCGAGGTCGCCGGGTCCCCCTTGTCGTTGTAGTTGGCGACCACGAACTTGTGCCCGCACACGCTGTCGTGCGCGTTGAAGTAGTTGACGACCACCGCGGACTCGAGCTGCTGGGGGACCCCTGACGTCGCGGTCGGCCCGCTCAGTGGCACGATGTTCGAGATCTTTATCGGGCCAGCCGGGATATTCGAGCACGTGGCCGAGCTCCCGCTCGACCCAGTACCCGTTGACGAGGTGGTGGTTGACGAACCGCTCGAACTGCACGACGCCAGCCCCAGCGCGAGCACGCCGGCCGCGACGGGCAGGAACCCGCGACGGAAGCCAGCCCTACGCAACTGTCCCATGTGCGGTCCTTTCGAGGTCGGATATCAGACTCTGGTTACTTACTGTAGGTTCGTTTGCGAGACATGTGGACAACTATCGAACTTATAGTTGCATAACAATTTGATTCTTTGCTTGCCTACAAGCAGACCTCGGGACGAGCCGTCGTCGATCGGGTCCGCTGTTACCGGACTGCGCGCAGCCAGTCGTCGATCCAGGACGGGATGGCCGACGTCCCGTACGAGGCCGTCGCGGCCGGGCCGGGGTGGCTGCGGATGCCTATCCAGCCCGGACGGGCGACTAGCTCCGCGCCGCGCAGCGCGCTGGCGTCGCCGGCCCACAGCAGGCGAGCGATGAGGTCGGCGACCGGCTGATGGTCGGCTGGTTCGGCGGTCTCCAGGGCGATCGAGAACACGTCGATCTGTCCCGGCCGGATCAGGCTGCCGCAGCGGGCCAGTTGCGCCACGGCCTGCGCGGCGGCACGCAGCGGCGGCGACGTGGCGTCGGCCAGGTGCATGACCCGGATGGGCCGCGAGGTCCGTACGGCGTGCCGGGCCGCGGCTTGCAGCCATCCCGCGTGGCACAGCACCCGGTCCGCGGTCGCCGAGTAACCGGCCAGCATCTGTCCCCACGACGCCGCGCCCGGACCGGGGGCGGCGAAGGGACCGGGCGCGATGACAACCGCGTCGATGCCTCCCGCCGCGTGAGCGGCCCGCTGGACGGCCGCCTCGGCGGCGGCGAAGCCCTTGGGCAGGCTGGCAGGCTGGTCCGGCGCCGACAGGCCGGTCAGGGGCTGGCCGGTC
>PLDT01000550.1:6671-9443 GCA_003136255.1 Actinomycetota bacterium | reverse complement strand
TTCCCAAGCTGATAGTGCGAGTTCGATTCTCGTCACCCGCTCCAAGTGAGAACGCGCAGCTAGCGCGGCATTTTCCGAGCACGACCCAGTGGTGATCACGAAGACTCCTCATCGTCTCGTGCCCGTTGCGGGCCCGATTGGGAGCGCTTGGCCTCCGCCCGCCTGCTGATCTTGTCAGCGATCATCTCGTCTCGCAGCGACGCACGGTGCTGGTAGATCAGTGCGGCGCGTGTCGTGCTGTGGCCCATCCGGTCCAGGCCAGAGGCCAGGCCCGGAGCGCGTGGGGGGAACCTCACCCCTATCGGGAGAAGAGAGAAGGGACAAGTCGCATCTGCCTCGTGCTAAAAGATCATCGTTGCCAGTCCGAAAGTTGTCCTATCCCTCTTGACGGGCGGGATGGGCGCATTCAGCCTTAACGGTAAAACCCGACGTTCGACGTGTATCTGCGCAAGGCGGGAAAGGTGGGGAAACCGGCATGACTCACGCGTTCTGGGTCGGAGTACTGATTGGAGTACCGGTAGGAACCTTCGCACCCCAGTTGGTCAAGATCGTAGTCTTCGTCATCGCGCTCGTGCTGAGCGAAGTGGAGCGCGGGGCTTCCCACGGTGTCGGTAATCTCGGCCATGTCCACTTCGTGTGGCCGCCCTGGCTGGTCGGCGTAATCGGGGTGGCTATCGGGCTGTTGGCGTTGCATTATGCGAGGAGGCGGGGCCTGGCCCACCTCGGCCAGTCCGAACTTCGCAGTCGTTGGACCAACGTTCGCGGGATCAGCAAATGGGGATGGTGAATTCCGCCTGTCAAGGCAAGCACGCGCCAGTAGTTTGCATCCCGATGATCATTCCTCGGGAGCGTGCCCGTTGCGTGCCCGATGGGGAGTCAAAACGGTACTCGACGGCTACTCACGGACAACTGAAGATGGCCGCTGACCTGCCGTGTGCTGGTCACTGAGACCTGACCAGCCAGTTCCCAAGCTGATAGTGCGAGTTCGATTCTCGTCACCCGCTCCAACATGAAGGCCCAGGTCAGGGCGGCAGTCCCCGAGCCCGGGCCGTGCTGCCCGTCGTTGCCCTTCGCGCGCGGGCCGAATGCCAGCACCTTAGACTCAGACCATGGGCAGCCGCCAGGTCAACAACTGCGAGGGCGTGCTACCCAGTCCGGCCTGCCTAGAGGGCATGCATGAGGAGTGTGGCCACTGGCACGGCTCCCGCGGTGCCTTCAACTACCGTCGTGTGCGCCACGAAGGCTTCACGATTCTGTGCAGGTGCGACTGCCACTCCTCCTGCCCGGTCACCAACGAGAAGAACACCGTCGGCGACCAGGCTTGGCGCCAATCGTGCACCTGCCCCGGTGCGGAAGCCATGCGCAGAATGCTCGATGAGTTCGGGACGCTGCCCTTCGGCATCCGCGACTTCCGTGAGATGTGGGCCAAATCCCGGAACGAACTTCAGTCTCGCCGGGAAGCGTTTAGGGCGGCTCAGGCCAGCGCCGCTGGCCAGGACCGCGAACAGCTCAAGGACCTCTATGTAGCCGAACTGCGGGCACGAGGACTGAAAATCCCGGACGATGAGGTTCTCGATGCGGCCATCGAGGCCCATATGCGGGAGGTTGGGAACTTCGGGAAGCTCCTCGGCTCGCTCCGTCATCCTCGCTGAGCTCATGGTCCGCGGTCGTGCCCGTTGCGTGCCCGAGGGAGAATGCTCGGCCTCGGCCCGAGGCTAGGAGCGGTCGGCGCGAATGACGTGCAGGAAGATGATCAGCCCGACCAGCAGTACAGCGATTCCTGCTGGTGCTAGCGTGCCGCCGGCCCAGGCCACGCCGGGGCTTACGGCGTCTGTTATCGCCCTGGCGACGAGGAAGGCGGCGCAGAGGGCGGACGCGCCCATGACGGCCCGGACGGAGAAGGCGTGATTGGCTGGTTCCCGGACGGTGGCGCCTGTCGCGGGGGCGGCCATCTAGCGGCAGATCGGCGAGCAGGGCAGTCAGTTCTTTCCCGGTGCGGGCGCGCTGCGCCTGCCCGGATCGCTGGTCGAATTCGTCGGCTGTGATCCGGCCGACCCGGAAGGCTTCGCTCAGCTCGGCCAGGGCCCGGTCGCGGTCGGCATCAGATACCCGGAGGTCGCCGGGCGGAAAGCCCCTGCCGACCCCATCCATAACTCGTGCTCCTTCGGCGCGGAGTTCGACGTACGACTTTACCGCAGCTAGATACACCAACCCACGCCCCTACGGGCTACCGTGAGCGTGACAAGCTAGTTCCTAAGCTGATAGCGCGAGTTCGATTCCCGTCACCCGTTCCACTCAGAGATTGTTCGGCCGCGCTCGGATGCCGATCACTTCGACGAAGCTTTCGGCGCCCTTAAAGTCGTCTGGGTCAGCCGTGTAGAGCGGGAGTTGGTTACTGGCTGCCGTCGCTGCGATCATCAAGTCCGAGGCCCGCCTGCGCGACTCCCGGCCCGCCGCGCGAACCGCAGCACAGATCTGGCCATAGAGCCTCGCCGCGCCCCGATCGTATGGGAGCGGGTCGAAGGTCGCCTCCACATGCTGGAGCACAGCCACTCGTCCGGCCCGCTTGATCGGATCGTCGGTCGCGTGGGGGCCGAAAGACAACTCGCCCAGCGTTACTGCCGTAATCAAGATCGTGTCGGGTAGCTCCGACGGGTCGTAGAGCTTGACCGCGGCGATGATGCTGGTGTCTACAACGGCGGCGTCGTGCGCCGTCACAGGCCTGTCCCCTCGTACGGGTCGCGCAGATCCTGGCCGATGGCCTCGTCAAGG
>PLDT01000550.1:0-6655 GCA_003136255.1 Actinomycetota bacterium | reverse complement strand
GCCCCGGAGTCCGCCACGAATTGGCGGACGCTGATGTCAGCCGGTCGTTCGCTTGGGAGTGTCATATCTAAAGAGTACCCTTCTGTACCACGCCGTACCACGCCGTACCGCGCCGTTCTGGTCCATCTCCTTCGCCGGCTACGATGCGCTCAGCCGGACGGTATGCGTGTTATGTGCCCGATCGTGGCGGTCTGTGCGATTAGCCTGCGGGGACATACTCTCACCGGGCCGTCGGGACCGTCGCCTGGTCGTCGCGCGTTTCGACGACGAGGAGCCGCGGCGGGTGAAGGCGTCAATTGATGTCGAACTCGTTGCCCTCGGGGTCCTTCATCCCCACCGCGTAGTGATCGAGGCCGTCGGCGCCCAGGGCTCCGGTGATCGTGGCCCCGAGATCCGCCAGCCGCCTGGCCTCGGCGTCGACTCGCTGCATGCGGATGGCGAGCGGGTCCGAACGGCTGGGGAAGCCGCTGGCGTGGATGTCGAGGTGGAGGCGGTTCTTGACTACCTTGGCGTCCGGCATCACATGGAACCAGATGCGGGGGCCACCACCGTGGGGATCGATGATGCTGTCCGCGCCGATTCCCAGCTCACTGTCGGGAAGCCCGATGTCGCGCCGCCAGTCGTCCCAGGTAGCGAACCCTTCGGGAGGCGGTTCAAGCACGTATCCCAGGGCCGCCGCCCAGAAGCGGGCCAGCAGCTCAGGGTCCTGGCAGTCGATGACGAGCTGGAACCGGGCAGCCATCGTCCTCCCATCGGCTTGTAGTCTTCATCCTTGCATTCAGAAATCCGGTCTCCAGGTCGCGGATGCGCGCAGCTTCCAGTGCCACATCGCCACGTTGGAACATTGAACCGGTGTGAGCCGAGCGCCGGGCAATTGGTGAGGCCTACGGGGCGAACGTTTCCGGGGTGGGACTAGATCCACGCGACAGACCCTAGCGTGGGGCTAACAGCAGACGCGACCGCAAAGGACCCCGAGCTGCTTGCCCGGATCGACCTGCGCGACCGCCTATAGCAAAGTCGCGGCTTCCAGCCAAATCCGGAGGCTTGGTGTGCGATCGGTGCCAAGTCGCGACCATCCGGTTGCGGTCATGAGTTCACTCGTTGCGTAGCTGAGCCCAGAGACACGCCGCATGATGGCGGAGCAGAGCAGGGACAGGCTTGCGGCTGGCTGACCATCTGGGTGCCCGGCCCGGGTGATTACGCCAGAGGGAAGGTGGCGGCCTTAGCCCATTGCCCTGCCCCGGATCGCTCAGCCATCAAGGTGATTGCGGTCACGGTCGACGCGATAGGCAGGTGCGCCTGGAGGGACTCCTCGGCGGCGCGCAGGTCGTCCAACGATCGGCCCAGACCAATGGTCAGGTGCGGGACAACCTCGTCGTACTGTCCCCCAAACGGCGGAAACGCGGGGAATGCTTCGTGCACAAGGTCAGTCAGGCTGCGGAAGGGGGCAGCGTCGCCAGGCGCGAGCCACAGCACCTCATCGCCGAACCAATCCGTGCGGACAAGCTCGAAGCGGAACCGGCCGACAGCGGCGAATAGTTGCGCCAGCTTGGCAAGCTGATGCGGACCTATAAGCTTCGGCGCCATGAACGGGTAGAGCACCGTGATGTGAGCCGGGATACCGAGTGGGGCATTGTCATCGAGGCGTTCCCGGAACCGGGACACGGCGGGTTCGGCCTCGGGTACCTCAACGAGCAGGGCGCTTGGCGAGCCAGAACATTCCACGGCGCCAGACAATAACATGATCAAAACTGGGGAGTCACTGAATAAGGCGTCACCCCTGCGGACCGCCGCTGGCATTCTGGCGACGTATAAGCAGAGCAGAGGGACTTCCGGCAATCAGACAACAGCCAGGAAATGGCTCTCGACTGCACTGCAATCGACTTCGAGACCGCCAATTCCTATCGAGGCTGCGTGCCGCGCGTGGCAAGCACTGTATCAACGGTCGCTGAGGCGCCCCCGAAACTACGCGCGCCATGCGATGGTGATGGCGAGGCTTCACCGCAGCGCTCTGGAGGTCGGCAACACCGGATCGCGTCAAACGCTCAGGGAGCAGTGATGGCCGAGCTAACTGTCCGGCAGGACGAGTTGGTCGTGACGATGGAACCACGCGAGAAGCGGTCCCTGACGTGGTTCGGGCTCCGAAAATCCAGGAGCAAGCTCCTCGACGGATTGGAGCTGCGAGTTCCGCTGGCCAAAGTGACGGGGGTGCGTGTCGTGGATTCGGCGTACTGGGAATTGCGGGACCAGATGGATGTACGCAACGCCATGGGCGCCGGGCGGACGAGAGGAGGGCGTTATCAGCCGTCGGAAAACCAGCGCTGGACTGGCATTTTCCACGTGACGCAGGACGGGGCGGAGAAGAAGGAGCTGTGTTTCATTTGTGGCCAGGACAACACAGCGGTCGTCGTGGATCTCGATCAGGGGGACACGGTTCCGTTTACCAAGCTGGTGATCACCGTTGAACCGTGGCAGAGCGATCCGGTCGTGGCGAGCATCAAGGCGGCTGCCGGGCTGACCTAGGCCGTGCCCAGGCGGGGCGAGCGTCCGGGTCCCCGCCCTGGCGCCTTGGGGCGGGAGACGCGCCGGTCAGCTCAGCAGCACTCGCCGTCGCAGCATGAGCCGTCGCAGGTACCGCTACCGCAGCACTCGCACATCGTCATCACCTCCCTCCCGGTTATCCGGACCCCAGGAGGGCACCAGGTGCCGGGCAGCGGATCGGGGCAGTCCGGGCCCGGCATGGCCGACAGCATGCCGCGCAGCTCGCCCCGCAACGCTGACAGCCGCCTGATGTCCTCCTCGATCTGGGTGACATGCCGCCGCAGCAGATCCGCGGCGGGCTCACAGGGGCAGGCGCCCGTATCGCGAACCGTAAGCAGATCGCGGATCTCGGCCAGGCGCAGCCCCAGCCGCTGCGCGCCGCGGATGAACAGCAAACGGTCTACATCGGCCCGTCCGTAGCGGCGATGCTCACCTTCGGTCCGCTGCGGGACCGGCAGCAGGCCTTCGCGCTCGTAGTACCGGATCGTGTCGGCTCGCACCCCGGCCCGGGACGCCAGCTGCCCGACTGTCAGCTCTCCGGTGACCTGATGGACGCTCATGACACGAACGCTAAACCCTGGACCGTACTCCAAGTTCAAGCCCTAATTTCCGGCCTGCCCGCACCGTCCGGCGCGATCGTCAGCGCCTGCCTGGCCCGCGGCGGGCCGGGCGACGAGCGCCGCTTCCGTGGTGACCGCGAACGGGCTGCTGTGTCCGGCGGGCTCGGCCCGGATCCGGGCCGGCGGGCACGGACATCCGCTCAGTTCGCCTCAACGGCGTGTCGCGCAGGATCACGACGAGGATGTACAGCAACAGGAGCGTTGCTCCATCGAAGAACAGGCCTGCGATGATCGTCGGGATCGCCGAGCCGTCGCCATTGATGAGAGTCCGTCCCCTGCCCCAGGCCCACAGCGGGTCGCGGACACTGAACGGCTGGCCGAGTGGCACCTGGCTGCCCCAGGTGACGTCCGCGCCGCTTTTGGAAAGGTAGCCTTCGGTCACTATCTGGCAGCCGCCGGGGTACCGGTGGGTCACGCTGTTGCAGGCCTGACCATACGACACCGGGTTGAAGGTGTCCTGGTTCTCCGCACCGACCACATATGCCCACGAGTTCACTACCGCGGGCAGGATAAACACGGTGATGCCGGTCATCGCGGCGAGCATGACGATGACGAATACCCAGCTGCCACGGTGGCGCGGCGGATAGCGATGGGCGTGAGCGTACAGCGGGTAATGCGAAACGCTACCTTTCGCGCTTGCCCGGACGGCCGTATCGGCGCGGTGAATGCGTGACGTATCGACGATGACCACAACCAGCCCGGCCAGAACCAGCGCGAGCAGCACGAAGACGGGGATAACGCCAAGGATTTCCGCTGTCCCGGTGAGTTTATCGAACAGGTTTACGTCAATTCCCACGTACACCGCGAGGCCGATCGCGCTGCCTATCGCCACCCAGGCCCACCCGCGCCGCCGGTGATGCAACCTGACGAGCTTGGCGACATCCGATGCCTTACTGGTAGCCCGCCGTGCTTGCGCTTGCGGCATCGGATTCCCCTCGCCTGAAATGCGCCGTCTCCCCTCGCCCATGGTACGCACGGCTCATGGAAAGGTCCGGGCTAAGCGCGGCTAATGCCGGGGGAAGAGAGGGCGTAGCTGGGCCGAGCGGCCCAGCTACCCGGTGCACTGCTGGCTGGCGTAGACCAGGCCGACACTCAGCGGGCCGGTAATCCCGGCCGGCGGGCCGGTGATCCCAGCCGGGCGGGTGATCCCAGCCGGGCGGCCGGAACCGTGCCTGGGCGTGCCAGGGCTCGGCGAGGGGATTCCCGCTCCTGGCTCGTCGAAAATGGCCACGCCGGTCCCGCTGGGCAGGGCCTTCGGGTTGATGACCAGGAAGGCACCGTCGTCGCTGGTGTTCCACTGGGCGACGGCGCTCAGCACGTCCTTCTGAGTGTCGTAGGGCCGGCAGGACGCGCTCAGCGGGGGGCCGGAGAAGCTGACGCTGACGGGCAGCCCGTCGGCGCGCAGCGTGCTCTGCAGGCCTGCCGGGTTTTGCAGCTGGTTGATGGTGATGTCGATGTCGCCGTTGGCCTGCATGGCCACCGTCCAGGCGGCCAGCCGGGCGCTAGCGGGCTGGCTGCCCGGATGGCCGGAGGCCGGCAGCCCCGGGTGGCCGGAGGGCAGCAGCGTGGTCACGGCCAGGGCGGTCCCGGCCGCGACGACGAGGGTTCCGGCCACGCCGGGAATCCGCCGCCGTGCGCGGACCGCGCGGCCGCGGCTGATGATCCGCGCGACCGGGGTGGCCGAGCGAACATCGGCGACCGACTCGCGCACCGCGGTGATCAACTCGTTGTCGTTCATGATCGGTTCTCCTGCTGTAGTTCGGGCTGAAGGTCGTGCCGCAGCGCGGCCATCGCGCGGCCCAGGTGGGCCATGACCGTGCCGGTGGCGATGCCGAGCACTTCCGCGGTGCGCGCCGTGTCCAGGTCGAGGATCAGCCGCAGCGCGATCACCTGCCGCTGCCGCGCGGGCAGCCGCATCAGCGCCGCCATGATTCGCGGGTCCACCAGACTGGCCGATGCCTCGCCGACTGCGGGCAGGTCCGCGACCCGGTCCGGATCGGGGACCGATACTTCCCGGCGGCGGCGTCGCCAGCGGGAGATGCCCGCATTGAGCGCGGTCCGTACGACCCACGCTTCCGGCGCGGGATGCTTGCTCACGGTGGGCCAGGACGCCCAGGCGCGGGCGAACGCCTCGTCTACAAGATCCCGTGCCGTGTCCTGGTCACCGATGCTGACCAGGACAGCCCGCAGGCATCCGTCGGCGGCGCTGCGGTAGAACTCCGCGAAGTCCAGTTGCTGGTTCCCCACACCCATCCAACGCGCCACCGAGACATTCCCATTACCTGTAGCCGCGCGCGAGGAACAGCACCTCTCCGGACTGGATCTTGGCCGTACCGCTGAGCAGCGTGGCGAGGGAGACCGTGATCGCGGAGGGGAAACCGCGGTTTTGGGAGAAGGTTTTGGTCGATACCAGGATCAGGCCCGCGTGAGACTGGCCGGCGGCGCGGTAGCGGACATCCAAGGGGACGAAGTCCTTAACGTTGGCCGTGACCAGTGCCCGTCCCTCGGTCGCGGCGTATGCGAGGACCTGTTCGTCGGGGAGCCCTGCCAAGGCTGGGTCGGCAACAATCGAGATGACGTCGTGGCCTTGGGCGCGGAGTTGCTGTGCGATCTGGTCAGAAAACATCTCGTCTAGCAACAGCGGCTGGCTCATGGCCTACCCGGCCAGAAGCTGGCGCTCGCGCAGCCATGCCCGCTCGGCGGCTTCCTCGGCCGCGTCCGCAGCGGCGATCTCCGCGTCGACCTCGCCTGGGTAGGCGGCCCAGTAGCGGACCGCGGTGGTCAGTAGACGCAGCGCTATCCCGGTGTTCTCGCTGACCAGGCTCACCAGGTCGTCGCTGTCCAATCCGGGCTCGAGCGCGTGAGCCGATTTGACGGCGCGGATGACCTCCCAGACATCCGGGCCTCCGGCCAAGGCAGCGCGGCGTCCGGTGGGACCCGACCGGAAGATGACTCCAGGATGCTCGGCCATCCGCAGGGCCTCGTCAACCAGCCGGTTTGCCGCTGAGGACAGTGACATGCCAGGGTTCGCCGCAACGAAGGAGGCGAGTCGGTCCGCCACCGACGGGTCGAACCTGACGGGTGTCGCGCTACGCTTGCTCATGACTACATCGTAGTCGATATGAGTCGCCAATCCCGGAGGACCACCCGGGAGAGTCACCGGGCGAGCGTGAGCAGTTCCGGAATAGCCCGCTCTCGGCCCGGCCGCCCGAGGTAGGCGATGGCCACTATCGCCGCGATCGCACGGCACCACTCCACCAGCCGTCCGGCATCCAGTCCCGACGCCGCCGCCAGGGCCGCGCACCGGGCGTCGACTCCGTCGGACCCTGCCCCGTCCAGCAGGTAGTCGACGGCATCGAAGCACGGATCGCCGACGCAGGCCCTCGGGTCGATCGCCACCAGCCCGCGCGAACCGCCGTCCAGCACGTTGCCCAGGTGCAGATCGCCGTGCAGCAGCACCCGCGTCGTCTCCGACGCGAGCAGCGCCTGGCACC
>PLDT01000554.1:0-3719 GCA_003136255.1 Actinomycetota bacterium | reverse complement strand
GCCTGCAGCGCCACGGTCAGGCCAAGGTCGGTACTTGAGTGGGTAAGGGTCAACACGAGCCAGGACTGCGCCGTCATCTGCATCCAGGTGCCGACCATAGAGATCGACTGGCCAGTGAAGTACAGGCGGTAATTCGGGACTTTCAGCGAGGAAAAAGTCTTTCCCCAGAACGCTCCGGCCTTAGTCTTCAAGCTCTCGTTCCCACAGCAGCCAACTCATTAGTTAGTTAGCACAACAAACGATAAATCGCGACTGTTCCCTCGATCGGACTCGCGGGGCCGCGATGCTCCCGGGCGACCCGACCACGATGCGTCTAGGTGATGAGGAAGGCCTCGTGGATGTCGCCGCGCTGAAGTGCTGCGGCGCACTGCGGCGTACTCCTGCCGGCTGCGGCTCTTTGAGGGCGGCAGGTTCACCGTGCGATCGGTGGTCATCACCGCCGGCGTTACCTGGCGGCGGCCTGGCGTCCCCGCGCCAGCCGTCCGGCGGAAAGCTCTGGCATCTACCGCCGCCGGGTCGGCGTCCCGCGGCGGCAGGGACGACGGAAGATCATCCCGGACGGCGCGCGGCTGGCCGAGCCGGTCGCGCTGGTGTCCGCCACCCGTGAGCCGGGCGAGGAGTTCCGGGGACTGCCGGAGCTGGCGGTCACGGGTCTGCGTGAGGGCGATGCGGTCGCGGCGCTGACCAGCGTCCGAACGGCACCATGTGAGGTGCCTGGCGGGGCGGGACGGTGATGATCATCGGCACAACGCCCCTTTCTGGCTCTGCCCGGGGTCTTGGACTTCTTGGCTGGATAGCGCGGCAGGCCAGCGCATGCCGCGTACAGCGCTGTATGTCGATTGTCTGGATCTGGGCATGCACCGCCAGCTGCTGGATCCCTCCGGCCTGACATGGCGGCCACAACCCCGCGGTCGCCGGGATCGCTGATGAGACGATGTGGACCTCAACGACGTGGCACCCCTGGAAGGAGAAGGACGGACATGACCTCACCAGCCGCTCGCTGGCGGAGCCAGTTCACCGATCCGGTGATCGATGATTACGCGGCAGCGCATTCCACCCCGCCCGACGCGCACCAGCTTGAGCTGCAGCGCACCACGCAGGAGAAGACCGGCGGTGCCGCGGTTATGCAGATCGGCGATGACCAGGCGGTCCTGATGGAGATGCTGGTCCGGGCCATGGGAGCCACGCGCGCGGTGGAGATCGGCACGTTCACCGGCTATTCGGCGCTGGCCGTGGCGCGAGGCCTGGGTCCCGGCGGGCATTTGCTGTGCTGTGACGTCAGCCAGGAGTGGACCTCGATTGCCCGCGCGGCGTGGCAGGAAGCCGGGGTCGCCGACCGGATCGAGCTGCGGGTCGGTCCGGGCCTGGCAACCCTGCGCGCACTGCCACCTGGCGAGCAGTTCGACTTCGCGTTCATCGACGCCGACAAGACCGGCTACGCCCAGTACTACGAAGAGGTGCTGACCCGGCTGCGGCCAGGAGGCCTGATCCTGCTGGACAATACGCTGCAGGGCGGCCACGTGGTCGGTGATCTCCCGGACGACGAGGACGTCGCCGCGATCCGCTCCCTCAACGACGCGATCGCCGCCGATCCCCGCGTGAAAGTGGTCCTGATTCCCATCGGCGACGGCGTCAGTTTCGTGCAGAAACTCGGCGAACGGCACTGAACCCGCAGGGCACCCAACGCGGAACGACGGCGGTGACAAGCACACAGCACGCACAGATCACCCCGATCAGAACCCGGTTGAAACCGCATTGCAGCCGACCGAATCGCCGACCAATTGGGCGGGGTCTGCGTGCTGGCTGCACCGGGTTCCGCCATGCTTTGCGATCAGCGGGTGGACCATCGTCGTCGCGGAAGCGGGTTNNCGGGCCACAGATCCTCCGGTTCACGCCCGCGGGTTTCGGGGAGCAGCCAGAACAGCACCATGACCAGTGCCGCAGGCAAGAAGGTGACCAGCCCGGCTACCGCGAACCGGTGGCCGGCGCCGGCCACCGCGCCGAAGGCGACCAGGCCGGTGACCGCGCCCAGCACGCCNNGCGGCGAACACGCCAAGGATGTAGCCGGCGAGCAGCGCCGGGGCCGAACCGGTGTAAGTCACGGTGGCGAGCAGGGCCACGGCCACCATGGCCACGGCACCGGTCAGGCGCCGGCCTACCCGGTCCGCCAGCCACCGTCCGGCCAGGAGCCCGGCCAGCCCGGCGACGCCGGCCCCGGCCACCATGCCCGCCGTCACGATGCCTGGCTGGTGGAGGACGTTCTGCGCGAAAAGGAAAACGAAGCTGTTGGCCGGCCCGGTAATTACCGACACGGCGAAGCCCAGGGCCACGATCACCGCCAGGCGGCGCCGGAACGGCCTGGCCACGGCATCGAGCACCGGAATCGGATGCCCGGATCGGGCTGCAGCCGCGGTGAACCGGTCCGGCTCCTGGATCCAGCGCCGGAGCAGCGGCAGCAGGGCCAACGGGACCAGCGCCAGGACGAACACGCCGCGGAACCCGAGCGTGCTCGCCGCCAGGCTGTGCACGATGGCGATGACCCCGGCGCCGGCGCCGTACCCGGCGGCGATGAGCGCCACCGCCTTGGCCCGGTCCCTCGAGGCGGTCTGCTCCGCCGCGGTAACCTGCGCCAGCCCGTTCGTGGCGCTGAGCAGCGGACGGCCGCAGGCGAAGATGGCCACGAACCACCAGTAACTGGGGCTGGCCGCGGCCAGCGCTGTCATGGCCAGCCCTGCGCCGACCGTGCCGAGCAGCAACCTCCGGCGGCCGAAGCGGTCGGCAAGGCCAGTGATGGGAAGCGCGCCCAGCGACGCCAGGCGCATGATGGCCAGCCCGATCCCCAGGTCGGTGCCCGACAGCCCGGCCTGGTCGGCCAGTGTTGCGCCNNAACTGCCCGAACCCCGAGGCGAAGGCTACGACAGCCACACCGACCACGGCCCGGTCGTTCCAACGCCGCAAACGCAACCCGCCCGGCCCAAGTACCGGGACCTTGCCCGGATCAGCGCTCAATGCCGCCTGCCTTGTCCTTGACATTTCCCGGCCGGCTCCCATCGCGCGACGGGGAACGCCGCGACGATGCGCCGGCCTGCGTGACCCGAACCAATGCCGCCGCCGATTGCGCTGAGCAGGTACCGCGGCAGGCCGGGGAGCACGGCAAGATCACCCAGAAGTTCGCCTCGACACTTTCTACCTCAGATCCTCCAGGCCAACAGCGCGCCGCGGCAACGTGCCGCCAGGCATATCCCGCGGAAGCACACGGGCGACCTGAACGAAAGCCCCGGCCGCCGGTGTATTCCTTGCCTCTCCGCCCGGCCGGTGCGCGGCAGAAGCGATCACTGGCGATGTGCGCTCAGGATGATGTCAGCCCAGGCGCACGGTACTGCGATAAGGCCCTGCCCAGGCGAACCATCATTACCCGACTCCGAACGCCCCATGTGATCACCCCCACACCTGGACCTGGGCCATCCGTGGCTGACAGACAGCGACAGCCGATGGCTGTGAACGCCCGTCCAGAGTGGCGCACAGAACAACCCATTCGGCGTGATAGGCACAGACCCCCCATCTACCAGGCCAGGCGCCCATAGCGACCCGCAGCTCACCCAGCGGCTCCTCGGCCGCGCTGATCACCACCGCCGTATGCGAGGCCTTATGCGGATCGAGTGTCACCTGGTATGTGTCGGTAGAACAGTACGAGGCGCTGCAGGAGGCCGCGGAGCGGC
>PLDT01000484.1:0-5888 GCA_003136255.1 Actinomycetota bacterium | reverse complement strand
CAGTGGTGGATCTCCAGCCAGCACCTGTACGCAGACTCGATCTGCACCTCAGCCTCGGACGGCACCGACTGCACCGCGGCGGGCCAGCAGCTCCAGCAGCGGTGGTGGACCAGCGTCGCCCCGATGGAGCAGGACATCGCGCCGGTCCCCGACGCCGACGCGGCGCTCGGGCAGCTGGAGACGCCCACCTTTAGCGGGTCGTGCGGCCTGTACGTGGACGGCGTGGGCGGCCCGTCGGGCACCGGCGGCCAGACCTGCTACCTGGTCAACACCGGGGCCCTGGCGGTGGGCGAAGCCAACTACGGGCGCCTGCCGCAGGCCGTCACCGACATGGACGAGATCGCCAGCCAGCTCACCGTGGAGATGCCTGGCGCGCTGCCGGAACTGGCCGCGAGCGCCCAGTACAACCCGTTCGAGGCGTTCACCAGCCGGGCGAACGTGATGCAGGCTTGGTCCGGCTACGGGCTGCTGTGGACGGTGGTGAACGACCTGCTGGGCGTCAGCCCCGATGCGCCGGCCGGCTCGGTCGCCGTGGTTCCCGAGATCCCGCCCTCCTGGCCGGCCATGTCGGTGCAGAACCTGCACGTCGGAACGAGCACGCTGGGTGAGACCGTCAGCCGCCAGGGCGGCGCCTACCGGACCCAGGTGACCGGCGCCCAGGGCCTGGCCCTGACCATCGGCACGGTGCTGGCGGCGGGCGCGACGGTGCACTCGGTCACGCTGAACGGCGCGCCCGTGGCGTACCGCCTGGTGACCACGCACCGCGGCACCGCGGTCGAGGTCTCGGTGCCCCATCCCGCCGCCAACGAGGTGCTCGCCGTCCAGGCGTGACCGGACGGCCGTCCCCGTAGTGTTGGCCTGCTGTACCTTGATGTACATGGATGTACAATTCCTGTTATGACCTCGATCACCGTTTCCGAGGCACGGGCCGGGCTACCCGAGTTGCTGTCTCGTGTCGACGGCGGTGAGGAAATCACGATTACCCGGCACGGCCGGCCGGTGGCGGTCCTGGTCCGGCCCGACGTGCTGCGCGCCCGGCGGGCAGGCGCCGCGCTGGACGACGCGGACCGGATCCATGAGCTACTCACCCAAGCCGCGGCCGCCGACCTTCCCGCGGGTCCCGGACTGACCGCGCAGCGCGCCGAGGAGCTGATCGCCGAGATCAGGGCCGGGCGAGACGCCCGCTAATGGACGCCTTCGACGCCGACGCGCTGATCTACGCCGCCGTACCCGGTCACCCGCTCGGCCAGGGCGTCGCTGCGCTGTTCCGGTCCGCGGCTCCAGCGACGATGGCGGGCACTGGCTCGCTCCTGCTGCTGCCCGAAGTACTCAGCAAGCCGCTGCGCGACGGCGCCGCCGACGAGGTCCGCATCCTCGCCGGCCTGCTGGCCCGACTGGACCTGCGTCCGGTAGACCGGGCCACGGCCGAGCTCGCGACCGCCCTGTCCAGCCGTTACCGGCTCAAAGCCGCAGACGCCACGCACCTGGCCACTGCCGTGGGCATGGGTGCCGACCGGTTCATCACCAACAACCAACGCGACTTCCCGGCCACGATCACCGAGATACAGGTGACCTACCCAGCCGATCTCGCCGGCCCGGCCCGGACCTGACATCATGACCGACGAGCAGACCGCGGCGCCGGACAGCACGGCGGTCCGGGTGGCCCTGTGGCGGGCCATTCACGTCCAGGTCGATCCGCCGCCGCACGTGCTCCGGGACGAGATCGGCCTGCAGTTGGCCGCCCCCGATGACGCCTGGCGGAGTCGCGGCGACATGCATCCGGCCGGCACCAGCACGTTCCGCGCGGGCATCGTGGCCCGCTCCCGCTTCACCGAGGACCTGGTCGCCGAACGGGCCGCCAATGGCGTCACCCAGTACGTCATCCTGGGCGCGGGCCTGGACACCTTCGCCCAGCGCCAGCCCGAGCTTGCCTCCCGGCTGCGGGTGTTCGAGGTTGACCGGCCCGGCCCCCAGGCCTGGAAACGCGAGCGGCTGACCGAGCTCGGCTACGGCATCCCGCCGTGGCTGCGGCTGGTGCCGGTCGATTTCGAGGCGGACGGGTCGTGGTGGGACCGCCTGGTGGCCGCCGGATTCGACGCCGCCGAGCCCGCGGTGGTGGCCTCCCTCGGCGTCAGCATGTACCTCACCAAGGACGCGAACGCGGCTACCCTGCGCCAGCTCGCATCGCTCGCCCCCGGCTCGACGCTGATCATGACGTTCGCGCCGCCGCTGGACCTGCTCGACGCGCAAGCCCGCGCCGGACGTCTGACCGCGGAGAACGGCGCACGCGCGTCCGGCACGCCCTGGCTCAGTTCCTTCGCCCCGCGGGAAATCCTGACCTTGGCCCGCCAGGCCGGCTTCACCGGCGCCCGCCACGTCAGCGCGGCCCTGCTCAACGAGCGCTACTTCGCCGCCAGGACCGATGACCTTCGCACCGCACCCGGAGAGGAGCTCCTGGTAGCCACCACCTGAGACCCCGCCGGCCAGTCAGAGCCGGCGTGCAGGGATCGGTTCGTCGTGGTAGCCGCCGTCGGAGGACGGCTCCACCCACCAGGCCCGGGCGCCGTCCCGCATGGCGACGGCTTCATGCAGTTCGGTGCCGATGTAGTGCAGACCGACGCCGTCCTCGGTGGCGTACCCGGCCGGGAGTTCGCCGTTGGCCACGTACTCGCGGTAGACGCGGCGGCGGGGCTGGTCGTCGAGCGAGTCATGAACTCCGTTGCTGTAGGGCAGGAGGCCTAGGCCGTCGGTGAACACGGCCAGGGAGTCGCCGAACGAGTCGGTCGGCCCACCGGGGTGCCAGCACAGGCTGCCGGCGCTCCACCCGGCGAGAACCACCCCCGCCTCCCAGCATTCCCGCATGACCGGGGCCAGGCCATGCGCCCGCCACACCGCCATCAGGTTGACCACGCTGCCGCCCCCGACCAGCAGGACGTCCTGCGCCATCAGATGCGCCTCGACATCGGGCACGCTGGGCTGCGTGAACAGCGTGAGCACGCTGAAGTCGACGTCCTCACGGCCGACGAAAACCTCGGCCACCGCTTCAATGGCGGACGGAGAATCGCCGGTAGCCGTAGGGATAAAGCAGACCCGTTTCTTCCCGTCGCCAGCGGCGAGGTCCACCGCGTACTCAAGGAACGCCGGGTCACGCTTCTCACCTGGAGGGCGGTTCAGCACCCCGGAGAAAGCGAACACCTGTCTCGGCCTGACGGGCACCTTTACAGCCTAACGACCTCTTTAGAGCTGTCATAGCACGGAGCAATACCCCGAGAGCCACCATCGCTTTTACCGCCGCCGGGCTGGGGTGTGGACTACTGGCTGAGTGACCAGTTCACGGACCGGGCTGGCGCCAGGTCGCCCACCGGGTGGCCCAAGAGCGAGGAGAAACCGTGACCGACAACAAGTCCATGGTCTTGTACACCGCGGCCTACGACAGCGTCTCGGACGCGCTGGCCGACCTGGTCGCGCTCGAGCAGCTGCACAAGGACCGGGTGATCGGCGAGTACGACGCGGCGGTAATCGATCAGCAGGACGGCAAGCCGCACATCGCCAAGCGAATGGACCGCCCGGGGGTGCGCGTCATCCCGGAGTGGTTCGGGGGCGGGACGCTGCCGCGCAAGGAACTCAAGGAAGCAGCCGCAGAGCTGACGGCAGGCCAGGCGGGACTGATCGCGGTCGGCGAGCCCACGATCGAAAAGGCCCTCGACCAGGCGTTGACGAAGGCCGAGAGGGTCGTGAAGCACACCGTGGATGCCACCACCGACGAGATCACCAGCGAGTTGCAGGAAGCGCTCAAGAGCTAGGGACCAGACCGCGGCGAAGCGGGGGCAATTACTTAAGGCCGGTGCCGGCCACGCCCTCCACGATCTGACGTTGGGCCAGCAGGAACACGAAGACCAGGGGCAGCGCTCCGAGGACCGCCGAAGCCATCTGCAGGGCGTTCACGATCCCGACCCCGCTGACCACCGTGCCGATGCCAGCCGGGATGGTCATCATCGTCGGGCCGTACATCTCGTTGCCCAGACCCCAGTACCGGACGCCGTAGGGACCCGGCGGTCAAGCGCGCCGGTCGCCCGGTCCGTCAGTACGTCGATTCTGGCCAAGGACTGCTCCTCCCAGAGCAGCACTTTCTACCCATCCGTACCGGGCTAAACATGGAAGGAATCCGTTTTCCTCCGGAGTTCCCGTGCCGCGCACGCACCGGCCCAGGCCGTAGCGCCACGGCCCGTTCGGGATAATTGAAATTCTTTTCGCCGAACGGCCGTGGTTCCTGCCGTCGTCCCCGACTGGCGATGAGTTCGCGGGCCGCGTACCGTCCTATCCGGTATGGCATACGCACCGGTGAACGGCCTGCAGCTCTATTACGAGACCCGCGGTTCGGGCCGGCCACTCGTCCTGCTCCACGGTGGCCTGATGACCATCGACCTCAGCTTCGGGCCGTTGCTCGAACCCCTCGCGGCGAGCAGGCAGGTGGTCGCGGTGGAACTCTACGGCCACGGGCACACCGCCGACACCGGCCGCCCGATGACGATCGAGGCGCTGGCCGGTGACGTCATCGCGCTGCTGGACCATCTCCGGATCGCCGAGGCCGATCTGTTCGGCTTCAGCCTCGGCGGTCTCGTCGCGTACGCGGTCGCGCTCGGCGCGCCTGCCCGGGTCGGCAAGCTCATCGTCGCCTCGGCCGACGCCCATCGCCCCCCGGGCCGGGAGAGCGCTCCACTCAACGAGGCCCGGATGCCGGCCCCGGCCGACTTCCAGGCGATGCGCGACGCCTACGACGCGGTCGCTCCCGACCCCGCGCACTTCGACGCGATCGCGGCCAAGACCTCGGCCATGGTGCACCAGTTCCCGGGATGGACCGACGAGCTGCGATCACTGCAGGCGCCGACCCTGCTGATCTTCGGCGACCGCGACTTCTCACCGTTGCCTGACGTGGTGGAGATGTTCGATCTCCTGCCGGACGCGCAACTCGCGGTGCTCCCCGGGACCACGCACGTCGGCGTGACACGCCGACCCGGCGAAGTGCTCGCGTTGATCACGCCGTTCCTGGACGCGTGCTGATCCTTAATGCTCGGCGAACTGTCCTCGTTTGCGGGACTCCGGGGGGAGAGCAATGCACTGGTCTGACATCTCGGCCCGGCAGCCCGCCCTGGGGGCGGTCGCGGACCGGCTGCTGATCGAGCCGGGGGTGCTGCTGGCCGGGACGATCCGGCGTGACGGCACGGCTCGGATCAGCGGCGTGGAGCCGCTGGTGCTGGACGGTGACCTATGGCTGTCGATGATGAGCGGTTCAGCCAAGTGCCGCGACCTGGGCCGCGATCCGCGGTGTCGGCGGACACGGCCGCGCCAACGGGCCCCGGGCCCGGGCGATCGGCCCGGCAATGATCGTGGGCCGCTACCTCGCTCACAACGAGGTAGCGGCCCACAATCCTGCGAGCGGCGGCGATCGAGCCTCTGCCCGCTAGCACCTAGCCCGAGACACCACCATCCCCGGCGGAAACACTGTCCGTCCGGGCGGCACCGTCCGCCGCCCCGGCACCGTCCGCCGCCCCGGCACCGGCCACCGTCGCGTCACTGGCCGCCGCGGCACCGGCCGCCGGCGCGCCACTAAACGCCGGCTCGGCCTCGGCCATGGCCGCCATGTTCCGCAGCTCCTCTAGCCTGGCCCGGGACGGCAGCAGCAGAACCGCCGTCAGCGCGCCGACGCCGAGAAGTATCGCGGAGACCAGCAACGCCGCGCGGTACCCGTGCACCGCGGCCGTGGCCGCGGCCAGCGGTCCGGTGTGGTGAGCGGTCAGGTAACTAGCCGTCGCCGTGAGCGCCACCGTGCTCAGCGCCGCGGTCCCGATCGAACCGCCCACCTGCTGCATGGTGTTGACCAGCGCCGA
>PLDT01000277.1:1001-3350 GCA_003136255.1 Actinomycetota bacterium | reverse complement strand
ACCTCGGACGGCAAGGTGCTGCTGGCCTATCTGCCCGAGACGGAACTGGCCGAGTGTCTGGCGCCGCCGCTGGCCCGGTTCACCGCCCGGACCATCACCGCCGCAGCCGACTTTGGCCGGCTGCTGGCCGAGGTGCGGCGGCAGGGTTACGCGACCGCGGTGGAAGAGCTCGAGGCCGGGCTGACCGCGGTCGCCGCGCCGGTGCGCAACGCCGAAGGCACCGTGGTCGCCTCGATCAGCGCCTCGGGTCCGAGCTTCCGCATCCCGCCCGACCGCATCCCGGCCCTAGCCGGCGCGGTCCGCCGGGCCGCCGCCGAAGTCTCTCGCCGCCTCGGCTGGACCGACCCCCAGACCGGCTAGACCTCCGCAAGCTGCCCTGTTTGAGTCATAAAGTAGAACATGAGTGTGGCACCCTGATGGGAAGACCCGTTAGGGTGCCACATTCACGCTAATCCAGCCTGAGGCCTGCGTGGCTACCGGCACGCATGATGCGAGTGAGGCTCGCTGACGAGCCGGACGGCGGTGCGGGGGCTAATCGCCGAGTTCGCGACGGCGGCGGGTTACGAAGTCGTCTAGCTCGGCGCGGATGGCGTCGTCCAGCGGCGGCGGCTCGAAGGACTCGAGCTTGGCCCGCCAGATATCGCCCGCCCGGGCGGCGGTGTCCTTGCCGCCCAGCTTGAGCCAGCGCTCGAAGTTCGCGGTCGAGGACAGCATCGGCCGCTGGAAGCAGTCGCGGAACCGCTCCATGGTGTGCGCGGCGCCGAGGAAGTGCCCGCCGTGCCCTACCTCCTCGTGCGCGCCGAAGGCCAGTGAGGCCTCGTCGATCTCCAGCGGCGTGAACTCCACCCGCAGCTCGCGCAGCAGCTCGATGTCGATGATGAACTTCTCGTAGCAGCTGACCAGGCCGCCCTCCAGCCAGCCGGCCGCGTGCATGACGAAGTTGGTGCCGGCCAGGAACGTGGGCAGCAGCGTCATCAGCGCCTCGTACGCAGACTGGGCGTCGGCCGTCTGCGACGAGTTCAGCCCGCCGCCGGTGCGGAACGGCAGCCCGTAGTGCCGGGCCAGCTGGCCGGTGCACAGCAGGCCGATGGCCGACTCCGGGGTGCCGAACGACGGCGAGCCCGACTGCATATCGATGTTGGACAGGAACGACCCGAAGATGACCGGGCAACCCGGCCGGATCAGCTGGGCCAGCGCGATGCCGGACAGCGCCTCGGCCAGCTGCTGGGTCAGCGCGGCCGGGATCGTCACCGGGGACATGGCCCCCATGAGCAGGAACGGGGTCATGACCACCGGCTGCGCCGCGGCGCAGTACTCGAACTGGGCGTCCAGCATCCGGTCGTCCCAGCGCAGCGGGGAGTTGCAGTTGATCAGCGAGATCGTGGCCGGGGTCTGCTCTATGACCGAGCGCCCGCCGAACAAGATCGACGTCATCGCGATCGTGTCGGCCGCGTTCGGGCCGGAGACCACGTTGCCCATGTAGATCTTGTCGGTCAGGGTCTGCAGCGCGTAGATCATGTCCAGGTGCCGGGAGTCGAGCGGGGCGTCGTTCGGCTCGCAGATCACCCCGCCCGCCGAGTCGAGTTCAGCATAACTTTGCGACAAGCTGCACAGCTGGCGGAAGTCGTTCAGGGTGGCGTCGCGGCGCACGTCGCCCTCGCGCACGAACGGGCAGCCGTAGACCGCGCTGAACACCATGTGGTCGCCGCCGATGTGCACGTTGTGCGCCGGGTTCCGGGCCTGGACGTCGAACTCCCGGGGCGCCTTGGCCACCTGTTCCAGGACGAACTCCGGGTCCAGGAACACCACCTCGCCGTCCGTCCGCTGGCCCGCCTTGGCGAACAGCTCGACCGCCTCCGGCTTGGCGAACTGAATGCCGATCTCGGAGACGATCCGCCGCCAGCCGCGGTCGAGCACCCCGATCGCGTCCGCGGAGAGGATCTCGTACCTAGGCATCGTGTTGAGGAACATCGCTCAGCCTTTCCGGAGGGCCCGCGGAGCCAGAGGAGCTAAAGGACTGGAACTTGACCGATACTAGACCGCGCCTTACGATCACATAGTAGAACTAGGTCCCACAAAGTGGAACCGCNNGAACCCAGAACAGCGCGAACCCAAGACAACGCGACCCCAGGACATCGGGACCCCAGGCATCGTGAATCCCAGGAATGAGAAACCCCGGATGAGCAACCAGAACGGCACCCAGGCCGTCGACCGGGCGGCTCGCCTGCTCTCCGAGGTCGTGCACGCGACCGACCCGCTGACGTTCACCGGGCTGAGCGCGGCCACCGGGCTGGCCAAATCCACCACGTCCCGGCTGCTGCTCGCGCTCGAGCGCAACGGGCTGGTCCG
>PLDT01000277.1:0-970 GCA_003136255.1 Actinomycetota bacterium | reverse complement strand
ACCTACTTCATCGGCGGCACCAACTGGGTCGGACTCTCCGTGCCCTTGCACTGCTCCGCGCTGGGCAAGGTCCTGCTCGCCCACGGGACGGCCCAGCTGCCCGGGGACAAGCTGGAGCGGCGTACCGACAAGACCATCACCAGCGAGGTGGCGCTGCGGGCCGAGCTGGCCGGGGTGCGGGCGCGCGGCTACGCGATCACCGACGAGGAACTCGAGCCGGGGCTGATCGCGCTGGCCGCGCCGGTGTACGGGTTCGACGGCGCCGTGGTCGCGGCATTGTCGGTGTCGGCTCCGGCGGCCCGGATGACCCGGGACCGGCTGACCGCGGCCGCCGGGCATTGCGTGGCCGAGGCCGCGGGCCTGTCCGCGGTGCTCGGCTACCGGCAGCGCGCAGCCAGGCAGACCAGGAAGGCAGGTTAGCCATGACCCGTGAGGAACTCCTCAGTCAGCTCTACGACGACACGCTGGTCGGCAACAAGCCGGCCGTCCTGGAGCTGACCAACCAGGGCCTGGCCCAGGGCCTCGGCCCCGAGGAGCTGCTGTACGAGGCGCTGATCCCGTCGCTGGAAGAGGTGGGCGCCCGGTTCGAGCGCGGCGACTTCTTCGTGCCCGAGATGCTCATCGCGGGCAAGGCGATGGCCGGCGCGCTGGAGATCCTGCGCCCGCTGCTGGCCGAGACCGGGGCGCAGACCATCGGCACGATCGTGATGGGCACGGTCAAGGGCGACGTGCACGACATCGGCAAGAACCTGGTCAACATCATGTTCGAGGGCGCCGGATTCGAGGTCATCGACCTCGGCGTGCAGGTCGCGCCGGAGAAGTTCATCGCGGCCATCGTCGAGCACAAGCCCGACATCGTCGGCTTCTCCGCGTTCTTGACCACGACGATGCCGATGTTCAAGGCGAACATCAACGCGCTGCAGAAGTCCGGGCTGCGCGATCAGGTCATCGTCATGGTCGGCGGTGCCCC
>PLDT01000526.1:0-9147 GCA_003136255.1 Actinomycetota bacterium | reverse complement strand
AGCGCCTCTCTCATCGCGCCTGCGTCGCCCTGCGAACCAGTGCGGGATTGACGCGGCTAGCGCGCTTCCCGGGACAGCCAGCGGGCCGTCGGTCACGGCCAGGCGGCCCGGGGTGCTGGCCACCAGGGAAGCGTCGTCCAGCACCCTGGACCCTTCGCTGGACGAATCGAGGCCTTGGACCACGGCGAGGTCCCGCATGAACGTGGCCAGACGCAGCGGCTAAAACCTGCCGCTGCGCCGAACCGCTCACTGGCGAGGGGGACGTGCTTCCCTCTGAGGATGGCCGGTTTGCGGCTCTCAGCCGGGGGCCTGAGTTCACGGCCGGCGCCAGTGCGGAGGCCGGCCACCTACCCCGGTAACAGCCACGCGGCGGCTTGTCACGAGCGCGCTTTTGGCGCGGTGAGGTCGTAAACGGTCATCGCGCCCACGGTTTTCGCCGTGAAATGCGCCTCGACCCAGGAAGTGATCTGTGCCGAATCGCCGGAGCTGCCGCCAAAACCCCCGCCGGACCCGCTGGTCACGAAGTAGTGAATCTTGTGTTGTGAGACGAACTGCTTGAACTCGGTCAGGGTCGGCGCCGGGTCACTGCCGGTGAAACCGCCGATCGCCATGACCGGGACTCCGTCACTGCTCAGCTCTAGCGAGGCCGCGCTGGTCGAGCTAACCGTGGCCGCAGCCCACCGGTAGCCGGACGCGCCGGCCTCAAGCAGCTTGGACAGGGCCCTGCTGACAGTCCCCGAGCCGCCGAAGCCGCCCACGACCCCGGCCGGCGCACCCCCGGCCCGCCTGCCCGCCGGGCCGCCGGCGGAGGCGGGCGAACCACCCCGCCCGGCACCTGCCGCTCCGCCAGGACCACCGGAGGAACCGGCGACACTCGGTCCAGCGGACGGGATCGCCCCAGTATGCGCGGTAGCCGAGGTATCGATGCTGTAGGCCAGCGGGCCAGCCAGCCCGGCGATCAAGGCAAGTGACACCGGAGCCACGGCCAGGACCGTCCGGCTCCGCGCAGTAACGGCCCGCACGGCAGGCCCGGCCAGGATCAGGGCGGCCGCGCCGACGGCGGCGATCACGATAACAACCCGTAGCCAGGGAAGCCAACTGGGACTCCGGTCGAGCAGGACCCAGGCCCAGGCGGCGGTGCCGGCGATCGCGGTGGCCAGGACGGTGCGGGCGGACCAGGTGTGCCGTACGCGCCAGAGCCTGACCCCGGCGATGCCGGCCAGCGCGCCGATTGCCGGGACGAGGGCGACCGTGTAATAGGGGTGCGTGATGCCGGACATGAAGCTGAATACCAGCCCGGTCACGAGCAGCCAGCCACCCCACAGCAGGGCGGCGGCCCGGGTACGGTCGGTGCGCACAGCGCGCCGCGACACCCACAGCATGACCACCAAGGCGATCAGGGCAGCCGGGAGTAGCCAGCTGACCTGCCCGCCCATGCCGGACTGGAACAGCCGGGCGAGCCCGGTCTGCCCGCCGAACGAGGAGCCACCGCCGCCGGGGCTGCCGCCGCTGAACCCGCTGCGACCCAGCCTGCCACCGGATCCGGTCTCACCGCCGGTGATCCGGCTGAAGCCGTTGTAGCCGAACGTGAGCTGCAGGATGTTGTTGTCGGTCGAGCCGCCGACGTAGGGCCTGTCGGCGGCCGGGGTGAGCAGGTCGATCGCCACCCACCAGCCGGCCGCGGCCACCAGCGCGGCACCGCCGACCAGCAGCTGCCAGATGCGCTTGCCCAGCGTCGGCTTGCCCGCCCACAGGTAGGCCAGCGCGAACGCGGGCAGCACCAGGAAGGCTTGCAGCATCTTGGTGAGGTAGCCCAGGCCGAGCAGGGCCCCGGTCAATGCCAGCCAGCGGGTACGCCCCGATTCGATGGCCCGGGTGGTGGTATAGGCGGCCAGTGTCATCACTAGCACCAGGAGTGCGTCGGGGTTGTTGAACCGGAACATCAGGGTAGCCACCGGCGTCAGCGCCATCACGGCCCCGGCGATGATCGCGGCTGCGGGCCCGAACCAGCGGCGGACCGTTGTGTAGAGCACGCCAACGGTGGCCACCCCTTCCAGGGCCTGGGGTATCAACATGCTCCAGGAACTGAAGCCGAAGATGCGGCCGGACAGCTCCATGACCCACAGTGAAGCCGGGGTCTTGTCTACGGTGATGAAGCTGCTGGAGTCCACCGACCCGAACAGGAACGCCTTCCAGCTTTTCGTGCCGGCCTGGACCGCGGCCGCGTAGAACTCGTTACCCCAGCCGTTGCGGCTCAGGCCTGCGATGTAGAGCACGGCTGTGGCCAGCAGCAGCCCCAGCAGCGCCGGCCGGGCCCAGGCCGGGTCGCCCCGGTGGCCGCGCAGCAGCCGGGCCAGCGGGCCACGGCCCGTAGCTGGGTGCGCGGTCCGCCCGGGCGGAGAGGACTGGGTGGAAAGGGCGTTCATCGTGGATCACTGTCCTATCGGGGAGCGGACTGAACTGGGGCAGTTTCCTGGATCGGCACCTGGGCTGGCGCCACACCGGACCGGGCCGGTGGCCTGTCGCGCCAGCCGTGGAAGACCCATCCCCGGTAGAGCCCGAAGCGGACCAGCGTGGCGGCCATGCTGGCCGCGATCAGCACTGTGACCTCAGTCCCTGAGCCGGCTCCGCAGTGACCGCATGCAAGGCCGCAAGGGCGCCGGAGGTATGCGCGAGGCTGCTGCCGAACGCGACGAGGCCGCGCCCCTGATGCTGGACGGCGCCGTGCCGTCCGCGGATCCCGAAGGTGACGCGGCGGTTAGCCGCGGTGTTGCCGATGGCGGTCACCAGGAGGCTGATGGCGTTTGCGGGCAGCGCAGCCATTACGCTACGGAGCAGCAAGTACAGCAGAACGTAAGCCACGGTGCTGGTCACGCCCACTGAGATGAACCGGGCCAGCTGGCTGGGGAGCCGATGACGGGGCATGTCCGGGCCGGCCGGCCAGCCCGGAGGCGCAGCATTCCCCAGCGCCGGGACGCGGATCGTGCCTCGGGCCAGCCCAGTCCCGAGCCGGGCGATGCCTCGCAGGTCGGCTAGGGCGGTCGCGATCACCTTGACCCGGGAATCGCAGTCGTCGATCCAGTCCACCGGGACCTCGTGGATGCGCAGTCCGGCCCGCTGCGCTAGCACCAGCAGCTCCGTGTCGAAGAACCAGCCCCGGTCGGCGGTCAGCGGCATCAGCGCCCGTGCTGCCTCCGCGCGGATCGCCTTGAAACCGCACTGAGCGTCGGAGAAGCGGGTGCCGAGGGTCGCGTACAGCAGCAGGTTGTAACAGCGCGAGATGATCTCGCGACGAGGGCCGCGGACCACACGCGCGCCCCAGGCCAGGCGGGTTCCGATCGCGACATCACTGTGACCAGATACCAGCGGGGCGATGAGCGGCAGCAGCGCGTTCAGATCGGTCGAGAGGTCGACGTCCATGTAGGCAAGGACGTCAGCGTCACTTGCCGACCAAGCCGACCGCAGCGCCCCGCCTCGTCCCGGCTGCCCGATCTGGACCGCACGCACCAATGGGAATTCGTCTTCCAGTTCGCGGGCGCGCATCCAGGTAGCGTCGGTGCTGCCGTTTTCCGCAATGGTGATGCGGGCGGGGAAAGGGAGCTGGTCAGTCAGGTAGGCGTGCACCCGCCGGATGGCCAGGCCAAGGCCGCGGGCCTCGTTATGGACCGGGATCACGATCTCTACCGTGGTACGGCCAGGCTCCGCAGCGGCCCGGTCATCTGGCCGTACCCGGGGTACGGAATCAGCTGGATGCATGCTCCGATGGTGTGCGCACAGGCTCCACCCGGACTGAGCTGCCTCTCTGCGCCTGCTATGAAGAGGTGCCGACGGCGGCTGCGGCCGCCCGCCCGGCCAGTGCCCTACTCACTTCCATGGCCTGGCTGCTCAGGTTCATGATGGTACGGCGCCGGTCAGCACCGCACACAAGCCCGAGCAACCCGATAAACAGCACGAGCAGCACCGCCGGACCACCGCGGGCGACCCGCACTATCGCAGATCCCGTACCGGGAGGCATTGTTGCCGCCTAGCAGCCGGGCATCTACTGGACCGACGGCGAGGCGCCGGGATCCGCCGTGTTCCCGGCTTGATGCCGGAGGTATTGAGCCTGATGCGGCGCCGTGCCAAAACGAACTGCTGCTGGTCCGCTTCGCTGCCGCCACAGCCAGCGACGATCGCGCGGACAATATCCAGGCGGGCATGGTGTTAGCATTCAGGGCCGTACAGATGTTTGAAGGAGCTATCGCATAACCGGCGCGCCGTGCCATCTGCCTGAATGGGGCTCGCCGGCTCAGATCCGTTGCAGGTGCGGGGCAGCCATCAGGTCAGCCGCCACAAGAGCCAGTGAGAGGTCCGGCCGTAGGTCAACCCCATCGCCTCACCGGCCACGGGCTGCGCGCCGAGCTGCTCCCCGAGCGGGGTCAGCCTCGACGGGTGGGGTTACCCGGCCATCTCCGCCGAGCCGATCCTCGCGAGGCTGCGCAAGGCTGCTCGCCGACCGGTTACCGACTGCCCGGCGCTCGCCCTGCTGCTCACCGACTCCCGGTAAGCCTCAGAGTAGCTGCAGAGCAAGCTTCTAGCGGTCGCACAGACCGGCAGGGCATGCTGAAACCATGAGCGACGCAGCGAAACCCCGGTACCGGGGCTGCTCGGGCGGCCGGAGAGACCGGCGCCCCGACGGCTCGGCCGGGTCATGGTCGTCGATACGAGCCCAGCCTGGCCGAGCTGATGGCCAGAGTGCTGCACTATGAGGGCTGGCAGGTCCGGACCGCCGGCGACGGGCTGAGCGCTGTGCGCACCGGACGCGAGTTCCGGCCAGACGCCGTCGTGCTGGATGTCATGCGCCCCGACCTCAGCGGCCTGGATGTGCTGCGCCGGCTGCGCACGAGCTGCCCCGCGTGTGCGTGCTGTTCTTCACCGCCCGTGACTTGGTTGAGGACCGGATCGCCGGCATCACGGCCGACGGCAACGACTACGCCACCAAGCCCTTCAGCCTGGAGAAGGTGCTTGCCCGGCTGCGCGGGCTGCTGCGCCGCGCCAAGATCGCCCGCGCGCACGGCGACGCTGAGCTGGCCGTGAGCGACCTGACGATAGACGAGGATGCCCGGGAGGTGCGCCGGGCAGGCAAGCTCATCGAGCTGACGGCCACTGAGTTTGAGCTGCTCCGCTTCCCGGTGCGCAACCCGCGCCGCGTGCTGTCCAAGGCACAGATCCTCGACCGGGTCTGGAACTACGACTTCGGCGGCCAGGGACACGTCGTCGAGCTGTACATCAGCTACCTGCGCAAGAAGATCGACGCCGGCGGCGAGCCGCTGATCCACACCGTCCGCGGCGTCGGCTACGTACTCAAGCCGGCGACCCGGTGACCAGGTGGCGGCGATGGTGGGCCGGCCGCACGCTCCGCGCCCGGCTCGTCCTCGGCGTCCTGCTCCTCTTCCTGGCCAGCTGCGCGGCGGTTGGGACAGCCACCGTCGTCGCGCTGCACATCTTCCTGCTCGGCCAGCTCGACTCGCAGCTACCCCAGAATCAGCAGCTGGCGTTCTTCGTCGAGTCTCAGGCACGCGGCCGCAGTGGCTCAGACGGCTTCGGCAACCGTGGCCCGCTCGGCGCCGCCGGCACGCTGGGCGCCTGGATCTCCCGCGGACGGCTGGCCGGCACCGACGAGGAAACGCGGTCCGGAGCGAAGAAGGTCTCGCTGTCCCCCGCTGCCAGGCGGATCCTGCTGCGCCTGCCCGTAAACCGCCAGCCCTATACACGCACGCTGCCCGGCCTCGGCGAGTACCGGCTCATTGCCATCCCCGGCCAGGATGCCGACGTGTACATAACCGGGCTGCCCCTGGCCGAGCTGAACTCCACGACCACCCGCCTGGAACGCATCGAGATGGTGGTCTTCGGCACCGTGCTCCTGATGACCGGGCTGGCCGTCTTCGGCGTCGTCCGCCTGTCCTTGCGTCCCCTGCGCAAGGTCGCCACCACGGCCAACCAGGTCACTCAGCTTCCCCTGGCCAGCGGAGAAGTGGACCTGTCCCACCGGGTGCCCGACGCCGACCCCAGGACCGAAGTCGGCCAGCTCGGCTCGGCGTTCAACCGGATGCTTGGCCACGTCGAAAACGCACTCGACCGCCGGCAGGCTAGCGAAAACCAGCTGCGCCAGTTCATCGCCGACGCGAGCCACGAGCTGCGCACCCCGATCGCCGGCATCCGCGGCTACGCCGAGCTGGGCCTGCGCGCCCCGGAGAACTCTGACAACGCGCTGCGCCGCGTGCAGGCCGCGGCGCAGCGGATGGGCCGGCTGGTCGATGACCTGCTGCTGCTCGCCCGGCTCGACGCCGGCCGCGCACTCGCCGACGAGCCGGTCGACCTCACCCGGCTGGCGCTCGAGGCCACCAACGACGCGCGGGTAGCCGGCCCCGCCCACCAGTGGATCCTCGACCTGCCCGGCCAGCCGGTCACCCTCCGCGGTGACGAGGACCGGCTGCACCAGGTGCTCGCCAACCTGCTCGCCAACGCACGCACCCACACCCCGCCCGGCAGCACGGTAACCGTCAAGCTGAACAGCGGCCAGGACGGCCTGGTCACCATGACCGTTACCGACAACGGACCGGGCATCCCCGCCCGGCTGCAGCCCACGATCTTCGAACGATTCACCCGGGGCGACACCGCCCGCACGCACGCCGGCGGAAACACCGGCCTCGGACTGGCCATCGTCCACGGCATCGTCACCGCGCACCACGGCCGCGTCACCCTGTCCAGCCAGCCAGGCCGGACAACCTTCACCGTCGAGCTGCCAGCCGGCCATCAGGACGGGCAGGGCCGGCTAGCAGCTGGACCAGGAACTCCATAGCGCCGTGATTCTGGAAGGTAATCAGGCCGAAACCGGGCTGGGGTAGGCCCTGGTCAGCAAAGCATCTTGCCAGCTCAGGAAGCACGCCTCCAGCTGTTCCGGCAGCTGCCAGATTCCTGCCACTGGCTCCTACTACCCGGTAGGCCCCCCGGGTGGAAACGGGACCTGGGCGCTCTTCCGCCGGTAGCGCTCTTGTTCTTAGTCCCGGCGCTGGCCATTGCAGACGGCGCAGATAGCATGGCGGCCATCGGCGTGGAGCTCGTGAAATACATACTGCGCCTGCCCGGCCGCAGCGCCCGGCCGCGTCGCGGCGCCCGGCTGCTCGTCTCCGGTCTCATCTCCCGCCGTGCTATGCACGGCGGGAGTCGCAGCGGCGGCGGGGTGAGGCTCACGATCTTCAGGCGTCACCGGGCCCGGCGCCGTTTCGCCGGCGAGCACCAGCCTTGGTGGCGGTCGTCCAGCGGCGGCTGCCCCTGAAACCGCGCCCGCCCGGCCGTTCCCGGGCCTGCGCGGGTGTCTTGCCGCTGCGGCCACCGCCGCGGCTATCGCGATGGTCAGCGCAATGCCTGGCAGCATCTGGTTCTTCATGACCCGCCTCCTCGGTTATGGACTGCAGTTACTGCAGGCCTTCTTGGCGGTGTGGCCCCGGATTGCCCGGCGCGGAAGCGCGGCGGGATCTGTTGCGGCTTTCCGGATCCGGGCGGCCGACCGCACTGTCCGTGCCGGAATCGGCGGCCGGCGGGAGACGCCTGCCCGCGATGCTGTCCGGCACGGCGAGAGGCTGCGGCCGCAGCGGTTCGGGCACTGCGGCGGACAGCCCCAGCAGCGGCAGTTGGCGCTGGCGGGCGCAGGCCCGGCCAGACATATCCGGGCGCTCAGGTCGCCGACCGTCGTTCTGATCATGTGACAGGCTGCCGCGAACAACAGCGCGGCAAGCGGGAGCTCAACTGCCGCTGCACTGAACACGCTTCATCGCCAGTCACTGGTTCCCCAGGACAAGATCACGTCGAACCACACATCAAACACCAGCAGCGTGCCGGTAACGATCGCGGACGGGATGAGCATCTCCCGCAGCCGCCGGGCCGCCCATGTCACGAACAGCAGGCCGATCGCCTCTGCGACATCCAGGCCGATCCGAGCCAGTTTCCACTCATGCGCGACCGCCTGCGCCGGCAGTGTCGCGCCGAGGAAGATGATCCAGACCAGCAAGAACGCGGCGCAGGCGGCGGAACAGACCCGGAGCAGCATGACCGGCCAAAGGCGCCGCGGGCGGGTCTGCGACGCGGTGCCGTCTGAACCGGCGTGCGATATCACTGCCGGCTCGTGCCGCTCGTCCTCAGTGGCTGGTCCGAGCTCTGCGGCGGAAAGCATGGCGCTCACCTCCGATGCCGTCGGCTAGCCACTCCGGGTCCTTGCCATGCGGTGTGTGGCATCAGCTGATGGCCGGCGACGGCTGTTGCTGTGCGGCGGGCGACGGGACGAGCAGCAGCCGCGCCGCCGAGACCGGCCAGCCCAGGACGGGCAAGGGCGGTGACCTCGGCGACGTCGGATTCCACCCGCAGGGGGCGCCGGGGGGGAGATGGCGGCCGTCCGCGGCGGAGGCTGGGTGCCGCCGGGGTAGGCGACCCACCCCGGGCGGGCCGCGGCGCTGGCCACGGTGAGGCCGGGAACAAGGCCCGGTGCCGCCCCGGCACGGGGCTTGCGCCCGCAGCGCCCGGGACAACTCGGCGCGCCCGGCTGCGCAGCGGCGCCACTGTCCCGGCCGGCATCGCCGCGGCGTGCACCGCGATCCTGTCCGGGTCTTTCGCGGCGGCGGTCATCGCGGCTCGGCAGAAAGCTGTGGTAGCTGGCGACCCCGGCGCCCGCGACCACGACGTGCATGACCATGAGGGCGGCGACACCGGCCCAGGTGGTGTACGGCAGGGTCTTGCTGATGCCGACGGCGATGTCGGGGATGAAGGACAAGACGATGGCGGCCGGGACAAGCCAGCGCAGGATCCGGCCGGGCCGCGCACTGACCCGGGTGATGGTGTACCAGCCCAGTGCGCCGGCGATCAGCCCGATGATGGTCAGAGGGATGTAGGCGGCTGGCTGCATCGGGGTGAACTTGCCCGAGACGCCGCCGATCTGGCGGGCGATCAGGGAGACGATGGTATCTCCGAGGGCGGCGGGGACCGCGGCCACCGCGACCGCGATAGCGATGGCGAGGACCGCCCGCCAGCGGGGCCGGGCGTCGTCCGTCAGCGGGCGGGACGGTGTCGTGGTGTCGGTCCTGGTCATGGTCTTCTCCGGTTTCATGAATACTG
>PLDT01000028.1:0-3767 GCA_003136255.1 Actinomycetota bacterium | reverse complement strand
GACCTGGAGCGGGGCATCGCCACCGCGCCGCGCCGGGAGACGGTCCGGCTGCTGGCCGACGCGCTGGGCTTGACCGGCCCAGCCCGGGCCGAGTTCGAGGCGGCCGCTCGTGGCCGCCCCGTGACGGCCCTGCCGGTCACCGGCGGGGCGGCGGCTCTGCGGACGCTGCCCCGCGACATCGCCTCGTTCACCGGGCGGCAGCAAGAACTGGCCGAACTGGTCGAGGCGGCGGCGGGCGCGGGCGGGGTGGCGGGCATTCACGCGATCGGCGGGATGGCCGGGGTCGGCAAGACGGCGTTCGCCGTGCACGCAGCGCACCGGCTGACCGACCGGTTCCCCGGCGGGCAGATCTTCCTGTCGCTGCACGGGCATACTCCAGGGCAGCAGCCGGTCGACCCGGCCGACGCGCTGGCCAGTCTGCTGTTGACTGCGGGGGTCCCCCCAGCGCAGATCCCGCCGGGACTGGAGGCGCGGATGGCGCTGTGGCGGGACCGGCTGGCCGAACGGCAGCTGCTGCTGATCCTCGACGACGCGGCCAGCAGCGAGCAGGTCCGGCCGCTGCTACCCGGCGCGGGCGGCAGCCTGGTGCTGGTCACCAGCCGCCGGCATCTGTCCGCGCTGGACGACGCGACCGCGGTCAGCCTGGACACCCTGCCCGGCCCGGCCAGGCCGCGGCGCTGCTGGTCCGGCTGGCGGGCCGGGCTGGGCTGATCCCGGCCGATCCGGCTGTGGCCGGGAGATCGCCCGGCTGTGCGGGTACCTGCCGCTGGCGATCGGGATGGTGGCCCGCCAGTTGCACCATCACCCGGCCTGGACCGCGGCCAGCCGTGCCGCCGAGCTGGCCGCAGCCGTAGACCGGCTGGATCTGATGGCCACGGAGAACCTCTCGGTGGCCGCCGCGTTCAACCTGTCCTATGCCGACCTGACCGAGGACCAGCGGCGGCTGTTCCGTCGGCTGGGGCTGTACCCCGGCACCGACATCGACGGCTACGCCGCCGCCGCCCTGGACGGCACCGACCTGGCGGCCGCTCGCCGCGGCCTGGAGGCCCTGTACGACCAGTACCTGCTCACCGAGCCGGCCCAGGGCCGGTACCGGATGCACGACCTGATCCGCGAGCACGCCCGCGCCCTGGCCGGGCGCCTGGACCCGGATCATGACCGGGACGATGCCGTCATCCGGCTGCTGGATTACTACCACCACACCGCCGCCCGGGCCGACGCCTTCTTGGCCCGCCAGGCCCGCCCCGCTCTCGCCCCGCCGGACGGCGCGATCCCGGCCGCGATTCCCGCCATGGCCGATGCTGAGCAGGCTTTTGCCTGGGCCCGGGCCGAGCGTGCCAGCCTGCTCGCCTGCCTCGACCACGTCACCCGCACTGACCAGTACGCCCGCATTATCTCCCTCACCGCGGGCCTGGCCGGGCTGCTGCGGCGTGACGGCCCCTGGACAGATGCCATCACCCGCCAGACACTCGCGGTCCAGGCCGCTCGGCATCTCGGCGACCGGCTCGGCCAGGCCAACGCGCTCAGCCACCTGGCGAACGTGCGGGGGCTGGCCGGGGACTATCCAGGTGCGCTCAGGGAGCTAACGGAGGCGCTAGGCCTTCACCATAAGATCGGCGACCGACTCGGCGAGGCTTGCGACCTCCATGACAGGGGGGACTTGCGCGGGACGACCGGGGATTATCCAGGCGCGGCCCGGGACCTGGAGGAGGCGCTGAGCATCTACCGTGAGATCGGCAGCCAGGTCGGCCAGGCCAACACCCTCGCCAACCTGGGGTACATGCGGGGGCTGACCGGGGACTATCCAGGCGCGGTCCAGGCCCTGGAGCAGGCGCTGGGCATTCACCGCGAGATAGGCGACCGGTTCGGCCAGGCCGGCGCCCTCACAGATCTCGGGGAAATGCGGCTGGCGACCGCGGACTATTCGGCCGCGACCCAGGCCCTGGAGCAGGCGCTGGACATTCACCGCGAGATCGGCACCCGGCTCGGCCAGGCCAATACCCTCGACAGCCTGGGCCGCGTACGGTCGGCGACCGGAGACTATACGGGTGCGGCCGAGGTTCTGGAGGAGGCCCTGGCCATCGCTCGCGACATCGGGAACCGGCTCGCCCAGGCCAACGCTCTCGACAGCCTAGGCCACGCGCGGTCGGCGACCGGAGACTACCCAGGCGCGGCCCAGGCCCTGGAGGAGGCGCTGGCACTTAACCGTGAGACCGGTAGCCCGCTCGGTCAGGCCAACGCCCTCGACAACCTAGGGAAAGTACGGCTGGCGACCGGGGACTACCCGGGTGCGGCCCAGGCCCTCGAGCAGGCGCTGGACATTCACCGCGAGCTTGGCGACCGGACCGGGCAGGCCACCGCCCTCGGCTACCTCGGGGACGTTCGGCGGGTGACGGGCGATTACCTGGCCGCGGCCCAAGCCCTGGAGCAGGCGCTGGACATCTTCCGCGACATCGGCAACCGGAATGGTGAGGCCGAGGCACTCAACGGAAGAGGGACACTGCATCGGGTTCGCGGCGAACTCGCTCAGGCTGAGGAGTGTCACCGGCGGGCCCTGGAAACCGCCCGTGCTATCGCCAGCTCCCAGCACGAGGCACACGCGCTGGCCGACCTGGGCCGGTGCGCCATGGCCGCCGGCCGCGCCACGCAGGCCGAGGCCCTCCTGCGGCAAGCACTGGAAGTATTCCAGCGGATCGGGGCGGCCGAGGCCGCCGCAGTTTCCGCCGAACTAGACGCCCTCATCGATCCGCGGCCCGCGGAGTGAACTAATCCGCAGGCCTGCACGGCCGGTCTGGACGGCTGCGGCCATGCAGTCGAGGCGACTATTCATTCGCCGCGCGGGATTGTCGGGCGAATACGTGGCGAACTTCAGCGGACAGCCGCATATCCCGCGGGTAGGCCACCCATGACGCGATCTATAAAACCATCGGCTCAACTCTGCGCAACCGCTGGTCCGCAGGCCAGTTAAACCCCTTCCGAGCTGGGATGGGCTTCGCGCCGGAATGGCTGATATGGCGCCACGTATGACAGTTGCACCCGACAGACCTCCAGCACCGAGTCGGCAGGGAGAGCATTTTTCGCGCGGTAGGTCATCACTTCAGATCCTGTCGGCCGCGACATGGCGTGACCGGCCGACCGGGCCTACGTTTGGGTTCCGCTCAATCGCTGGGGTCCTGTGGCTGGCCCAGCCTCCCGGGTCTCAGCCCGGCCGGGAGGTGCCCGATGACCACTGCTGCCCCGTCCACCGCGCTCGTTACGATCCAGCCTGCGTTCACTGATGCCGAGCGGCTCGCGCTCGCCGGGTTCCTGGCCGGGTACCGCGGCCTGACCCGCGAGGCGTACGCACTTGACCTGCGCCAATTCAGTACCTGGTGCCGGGCCCGCTCGCTGGCCCTGTTCGCCGTCCGCCGCGCCGACATCGAAAGCTTCGCCAGAGAACTGGAAGCCAGAGGACGCGCCCGCGCCACCGTCACCCGGCGGCTGTCCACCATCGCCGGGTTCTACAAGTACGCCGTCGAAGAGGAGTTGCTGGATCACTCCCCGGCCGCCCATGTCCGGCGCCCGCGGCTGGACTATGAGTCCCATGCGACCGCCCTGGACCGCAATGAGCTCGGCGCGCTGCTGGTCGCCGCCGGGCTCGGCCCGCCGGGTGAGCATGCGCTGATCTCGCTGCTCGCGCTGAACGGCCTCCGGGTCTCTGAGGCCACCGGCGCTGACATCGAGCACCTTGGCCTGGAGCGCGGACACCGGACCCTGACGATCACCCG
>PLDT01000411.1:0-8568 GCA_003136255.1 Actinomycetota bacterium | reverse complement strand
TGTTGCGGTGGATGCAGGGCATGGTGTGCCATTCCCAGAACAGTTCCTCGGACGCGCGGTTCGACATCAACAGGTCGAACCGGCTGTTGATCAGGCTGGCCGGCAGCGGGTCGAGGGAGTGCACGATCTCCCGGATCGTGTCGGGGACCACCAGCCGGGCGCACTCGGCGCGCAGCGGCGTCGCCTCGGCCAACCGGTACAGGTGCTCGCGCTCGGCCCGGTCCAGGCGGAGCGTGCGCGCCACCGCGTCCAGAACCTGCGTGCTGGCGTTGATCTGGCGGCCCTGCTCCAGCCACGTGTACCAGGTGACCCCGACGCCGGCCAGCAGCGCGACCTCTTCCCGGCGCAGTCCCGGCGTGCGCCGCCGCGAGCCCGGCGGCATGCCGAAGTCGCCGGGACTCAGCCGGGCCCGCCGGGCCTTCAGGAACTTGCCGAGTTCCGCCCGCCGTCGCTCGCCGGCCCGCTGCCAGACCTGATCCCTTGCTTCGTAGGTGACCAAGAGCGTTCCAATCGGCCAAGTGTCCCCGATCCAAAACTTAGCGGCCCCCACTGACATTCCGCGGGAGTAGCCTGGCGTCGCCGTGCCCGCGGACATCAACCCAGGAGGACCGATGGAGACGCTGCTGCCCGGCATCACGCTCGAGCACGTGCCGACCAGCCGACTGACGGTGGCGGTGCTGTCGGTCACTGGCCGGACCGGACCGGCGGTGGTATTCGTGCACGGCAACGTGTCATCCTCGCTGTTCTGGCAGCCGACCATGCTGGCGCTGCCCGGGCCGTACCGGCCGCTGGCGATCGACCTGCGCGGGTTCGGCGAGACCGATCCGGAACCGGTGGACGCGACCCGCGGGCTGCGGGACTACGCGGACGACCTGGCGGCCGCCATCGAGGCGCTCGGGCTGGAGCAGGTGCACCTGGTCGGGTGGAGCATGGGCGGCGGTGTGGTCCTGCAGTACCTGGTCGACCGGCCCGGCACGCACCGGGTCGCGTCGCTGACGCTGGTCGACCCGGTATCCCCGTTCGGGTTCGGCGGGACCAGGGGCGTGGACGGCGACCTGTGCGACCCGCAGGGCGCGGGCTCGGGCGGCGGCAGCGCCAACCCGGAGTTCGTCGAGCGGCTGGCCGGCCAGGACCGCGGCGATGCGAGCGTGCTGTCACCACGGCAGGTGCTGCTGGCGCACTACGTCAAGCCGCCGCACGTGCCGGAGCACCTGGACATCCTCGTGGAGGCCATGCTGTCCACCCGCATCGGCCAGGACTACTACCCGGGCGACTCACGGCCCACCGAGGCGTGGCCAGGCTTCGCGCCCGGCGACCGCGGCGTGCTCAACACGATGGCGCCCACTCACTTCCGGATCGCCGACCTGTCCGGCGTGCAGCCCCGGCCGCCGGTGCTGTGGCTGCGCGGCGCGGACGACGTCATCGTCTCGGACACCTCGCTGTACGACCTGGCCTATCTGGGCTCGCTCGGCGCCGTGCCGGGCTGGCCCGGTGCGCAGGCGTGGCCGCCGCAGCCCATGGTGGCGCAGACCCGCAGCGTCCTGGACGGCTACGCCGCGGCCGGCGGCCGCTACCGCGAGGTGGTGATCGAGGACGCCGGCCACGGCCCGCACCTGGACCAGCCGGAGAGATTCCTGGCCGAACTGGCCGGCCACCTGGACACGGCGTGATCGGCTAGGCGCTCTTGCGGTCGCCCTCGCCGGGCTCGATCCCGTGCTCGCGGAGGAGCTCATTGAGGCGGGCGACTTCGCGACGCAGGCGCCTGATCTCGTCATCACGCGCCCCGGGCTTCCGCCCCCGACCGGGCGCGGGACGGATCGGACCCGGCTGGCCCGCCACGGCGGTAATCGCGGCGCGGACCTCGCGCTCCCCGGCGCCAAGACTGGCCAGCGCTCGGGCCGCCGTGTCGTCGCCGGCGTGGAACAGGGCCAGCAGGACGTGCTCAGTCCCGATGTAGTCGTGACCGTGGGCCACCGCCTCGCCCACGGCCCGCGGCATGACCCACATGGCCAGCGGGGTGTCGGGCCCGGGCGGAACCTGCGGCTGGCCCGCAGCGATCTGCGTGACCTGCTGGCACACGGCCTCGGGGCTGATCCCGAGCCGCTCGAGCGCCCGGGCCGCCACCCCCAGACCCGTGCCGGTCAGGGCCAGCAGGAACTGCTCGGGGCCCGGATGGTCGAGGCCCAGCCGGGTGGCCTCCTCTCGGGCCAGGACCACCACCTCGCGGGCGTCGTCGGTGAAGGGGATGAACCCGGTGACCGGGGTGCGGACCCCGGCCCGGGGCCTGGGGTCGACGGCCCGGAACAACCGGCGGCCGGGCAGCCGTGTTCGCATGGGCGCCTGCCTGGCGGGCGGGGCGGAGTAGGAGGACAGCCGGGCCGACAGCCACGCCGCGGCATCGGCCGAGCTCAGCCGCCCGGAGGCCAGGCCCTCCACGACGACGAGGGCGGCCCCGGGCGGCTCCAGGTCGGCCTGCCACCCGTTCAGGGCCAGGAACTGGAGGCCGGCCGCGACCGCCACCTGCTGGCTTTCACCGGCGAACGGACGATGGCGTAGCAAGGCCCGCATCAGCCGCGCCGCCGCCAGTCCGGCCGCCGCCGGTCCCGCGTCGGCCGCCCCTGTCTCCGACAGTTCCACGCCGGCTGGCCGCGCCTCGGTCAGGGCGGCCTGCGCGGCCGCGAAGTCGAGCCGGTCCAGCGCGGCGGCGGGGCCGATGCCGAGGACCCGGCCGGCGATCACCACCAGGTCGGCACAGTCCAGCTCAAACACGGGCGAGCGGATCATGGCTGATCGTCCCGGAGCAGGTCGAGCAGGCGCTGGTGCCGCGCCAGGTTGTCCTCCAGCAGGCGGCGGAACCGCTGGTCTGCGCGCCGGGCCTCGACCAGCGCGGCGATCGCTTCGCGCGCCACGTCGGACACCGACCGGCCCTCCACCTCGGCCACCGCCGCCAGCCGCTCAGCCAGTGCGGGATCAAGCCGCAGGACCATGTTCTTAGTCCGGGTGTTCCCGGGCCCCGTTTCAGTCATAGTGATAGCAAGATATCAAGATGTCCGAGACGGGGCAAGGGCCTCCTACACGGGCGGTGCTAGGCGGCGGTCCAGGCGACCGGGAGGCGTTTGACGCCACGCTGGAAGTTGGACCGCAGGAACGACGGCTGGCCCGCGAAGACGAGGGAGGACGTGCGGGCCAGCACCTCCGTAAACAGCGCGCTCATCTGAATCCGGGCCAGGTGCGCGCCTAGGCAGAAGTGCGGGCCGTGGCCGAACACCAGGTGCGGGTTGGGCTGTCGGCGGATGTCGAACCGGCCGGGGTCGGCGAAGACGGCCTCGTCCCGGTTAGCGGAGGTGAAGGAGACCACCACTTTGTCACCGGCGCGGACGGGCTGCGGGCCGATTTCGCAATCGATTGCGGCGGTGCGACGGAAGGTCATGACCGGCGTCCACCAGCGCAGCATCTCGTCGACCGCGGATGGCATCAGAGCCGGATCGGCGCGCAGTTCCCGCTGCGCGTCCGGGTGCTCGATGAGCGCGATGCACGCGCCGGGCAGGCCGTTGCGCAGCGTCTCGTTACCAGCCACCGCGAACAGCCAGAACATGTTCTCGAACTCGGCCGCCGACACCTGGCCGCCGTCCTCGTCGGACTGGGCCAGCAGGATCGACATCACGTCGTCCGCGGGGCGGCGCCGCTTCTCCTGGGCCAGCAGGTGGGCGTAGGCGTAAAGGTCGGGCATGCCCTCGCGGGTACGCGGGTCGGGCATCCGGCCGTCCCGGTCCGGGGCCGGTCGCACCGCGAGAGCTTCCGCGGCCATCGGCGTGCCCCGCGCCGGGTCGAACTCGGCCGAGGAGGCGTAGTCGGGGTCCTGGTAGCCGATGACCCGGTTGGACCAGTCGAACAGCAGCCAGCGGTCCTGCTCGGGCACGCCCAGCACGTCGGCCAGGGTGAGCAGGGGCAGGTCCGCGGCCACGTCCTTGGCGAAGTCGGCCTCGCCCCGCGGGCCGGCGAAGACCCGGTCGCAGATGGCCCGGGCGTGCCCGCGGATGCCATCCTCCAGCTTGGCGACGGCCCGCGGGGTGAACGAGCGGCTCAGCAGCCGCCGCAGCCGGGCGTGCTCGGGCGGGTCCATGTTGAGCATCATCCGCCGCACGTAGCCGAGCGCCTGCGGCGTGGCCGGGTCCCGGATCTGGGTCGCGCCGAGCGCGGAGGAGAACAGCTTCGGCCTGGTGAGCACGGATTCGACGTCGGCGTGCCTGAGCACCAGCCAGAACCCGGGGCCTTCTGGCCAGCCCAGGATCGGGATCTCGGGCACCCACGAGACCGGGGCGGCGTGACGCAACCGGTCCAGGGCGCCGAACGGCACGCCCTCGGTGTAGGTAGCCGGGTCGAAGACGATCTCGGTGTCCGGCCGGGACGGCGTCAATCTCGCCCCAGGAACTCCTCGATGGACGTGGCGAGCGACACCGGAGACTCGAACATCGGGTAGTGCCCGGCGTCCGGCAGGATGGTCAGCTCGGCCTCGGGGAAGAAGACCCGCCAGGTCTGCTCCATGACATCGGCGGACAGCGTCGGGTCGTTGACGCCGACGATCAGCTTGACCGGCGTGGCGGTGTCCACCTTGGCCTGCGCGGTGAAGTCCGACTTGGCCCAGGCCGGCAGGTAAGCGGCGAACGCCTCGACCGAGGAGTTGTCCAGCGAGTGCTGCACCACGTCGTTGATGAAGGTCTTGGTCAGCTTGTTCCCGGTGGTGAAGTCGATGATCGCGGCCCGGTTGGCCGGATGGGCGGGTGCGCCGGAGAACAGCGCCCAGCTCGACTCGTCGAAGGGCACCTCGCCGGCCGGCACCGGATTGAGGCCGATCAGCGCGCGTACCCGGTCCGGCGCCCGGAGCAGCACCTGGTGGGCGATCTTCCCGCCCATGGAATGTCCTACCACCGAGAACCGGTCCCAGCCCAGGTCGTCGGCGACGGCCAGCGCGTCGGCGGCCGCCTCGTCGACGGTGAACTCGCCGATGACCTCCTTGCGGTCGCCGTAGCCGCGCAGGTTCATGAAGACGTAGGTATAGGCCGACCCGTCCAGGAACTCGGGCAGCGAGCCCCAGCCACGGGCCGAGCCGAACCAGCCGTGTATCGCCAGGACGTGGTGGTCCCCGGATCCCACGGTCACATACGAACTCGTCACGCTGGTCTCCACCCTGCCGTTGCCGCTTGTCGGCACTCCGCTGCCTGGTGCGACTCTAGCCAGCCGGGTGCCAGCCGGGTAGTGGTAACACCAGGATCAGCAGGCTCTCAGTATGGCCGCGGGCCCGGGTACTTCTGGCGGCGGCCAGGCGGGACCTGGTTGGCGCCGACAGTGGTCCGGGCCGCTCAGGTTCGCCATGATGGTCTGGTGACGGCGGAAGCGGGATTGAGCGGCGGCGAGCCGACCGGGGTGGTGGCCTTCCCTGTGTCGGCCGACGGGCGGCGGAGCACCTCGGCGCTGGGCCGGGCCGTGGTCGCCGATGCGCTGCGCGGAGTCGATGCCGCCGCGGCCGACGCCGCGGAGCGGGAGGCCAACTGGCGCACGGGTTACCTGACGCACTTCCGCGGGCTCATCGAGGCGGGGCTGGCCTCCAGGCAGGCGGCGGTGTCGGTGGCCCGGGACGGGCTGGCGTCGCTGCACCAGCGGATGCGGATCACCGGCCGCGACGGCGAGGAAGCCGGGCTCGACGCGCTGGCGCGCGCGCCCGCGCGGGGCGAGGTGGCCGCGATCGCGGTGACGGGCACCGGGGTGGCCGAACGCGAGCTGTCGGTGCCGTACCGGGGTGACCGGCTGCGCGGCGATGCGCTGCTGCGCAGGCTCGATGCGTGGGTGACCGACGGCGTGATCGAACCGTCGTGCGCGGACGCGGTCCGGGCGGTCGCGGCGCAGCCGGACTGGCTGGCCCTGCCCGGCCGGACGATCGTGGTGCTCGGAGCGGGCGCCGAGGTAGGCCCGCTGCCGGTGCTGCTGAGCTGGGGTGCCCGGGTGATCGGCCTGGACCTGCCCCGGCCGGTCATCTGGGAGCAGGTGCTGACGCAGGCGCGGCGCAGCGCGGGGACGCTGCTCGTTCCGGCCGTCGCGGGCGACGCCGATCTCGCGCAGCGGGCCGGGCTGGACTTGACCGAGGACATCCCGGCCGTGGCCGACTGGCTCACGGCCGTCGACGGCCCGCTGGTGTTGGGCAACTACGTCTACGCCGACGGCGCGGCCAACGTGCTGCTCTCCAGCGCGGTCGACGCGCTGACCACGCGCGTGACGGCTACGCGGGGCGATGTCGCGCTCGCGTTCCTGGCCACGCCGACCGACGTGTTCGCCGTCCCGGCCGACGCGGTCGCCCAGTCCAACCGCGCCTACGCCGCGCGGTCCCCCGCGGCCAAGCTGGGCGGCTGGCCGCTGCGGGCGCTGTCCGGCGGGCGAGTGCTGCGCCGCGCCTACCCGCCCGGCGCCGACCCCGGCATCTGCGACAGCCTGATTCCGCAGCAAGGACCCAACTACGCGCTGGCCAAGCGGGTGCACCGCTGGCGCGCGACGGTCGCCCGGGACGAGGGCGCGGACGTGTCGATGAACGTAGCCCCACCCACCCGGACCCGGTCGGTGCTGAAGAACCGGGCGCTGGCGGCGGCGTACATCGGCGCCCCCCGGTTCGGCGTCGAGGTCTTCGAGCCCGCGACCACCAAGACGCTCATGGCGGCCCTGCTCGTCCACGACCTGCAGGCCGGCCGCCCGGCGCAGCCGCACCCCTGGCAGGACGAGGCGAACGCGGCCGCCCACGGCGGACTGTGGCGCATCGCCTACGCGCCGCGCAGTGCGCTCGGGCTCGCGGCGCTGATCGGCTACGGTGCGGCCAGGAACGGGACTCGCTTAGCGCGGCCGCTTCCGAAAGGCCTCTCACCCACCATGAATGGGCTCAAGCGTTCTGGCCAACTCGCCTCGCTGCCACTGGCCCGGAGGCTGTCCGTGGTGTCGGCGGAATGCCGCGGCGAAGGCATTCGGCGTGGCGTAGCCGGTCCGGTTGGCGATCTGGGCCACGGTCAGCTCGCCGGTCCGCAGGTAGTCGCGGGCGAGGGTCATCCGCCAGTCGGTTAGGTATTGCATTGGCGCTTGGCCGAGTGATCGTCCGAAGTTCCGGGCGAAGGCCGGGCGGGACAGCCCGCTGAGGGACGCTAGTTCGGGCACGGTCCAGGGGTGGCCGGCTTCGGCGTGGATCGCATGCAGGGCGGGGCTTAGCCGCGGATCATTAGAGGCCTGATACCAGCGAGGGGACGTCGGGCTCTGCTCAAAGCAAGCGCGCAGGGCCAGCACCAGCAAGACATCGAGCAGGCGGTCCAGAACGGTCTGTTGCCCCGGGGCCGGACCGCTCAGCTCCCGTGAGAGCAGCGCAATAACGTCGTGCAGTGGATCGTGGGCGGCGGTACGCAGCAGCAGGGTCGGTGGCAGAGTCCGGATCAGGCCGCGGCCGACGTCGCCGGAGAACCGGTAGGCGCCGCACAGGAATACTGTGGCTTCCTGGTGGCCGGTGTGCTCGTCATTGGCATGCTGCTCGCGGAAGCGCTCGGGTGAGATGCAGGCCGCACCCGGCTTGTGCGCGACTTGATGGTCCGGCCCCCCTGGCACGAGAGCCAGGTCACCCGGCGCAAGTTCCAGCGCAGCTCCCGGATCGTCGAGCCATAGCCATGCGCGGCCCTGGACCACAGTATGCAAAGCCAGCTGGATCGTCCCGGGCAGCCGCAATCCCCACGGGGAGCGCGCTACTGACCGGGCGAAGACGCCGCCCGATGCGCGCGCCCTGATGAGATGATCCTGCAGTATGTCCACGACATGAGCGTATCTCGTAACAATATGAGCGTACGGCGCATTGATAAGCTCGACTACAGGTCAGAAGATGGAGTCATGCCGACCTCAGCTTCTCTTACGCTCGTCCTCGGCGCTACGGGCAAGACCGGCTCACGCGTCGCGAACAGGCTGCTCTCGCGTGGCCTGCCTGTTCGCACTGCGGCCCGCCACGGCGCCGACACGGATTTCGATTGGCACGACCCCGGGACCTACGCTCCCGCGCTCCATGGCATCAAGCGGATATACCTCCTCGGACCGGTCATGCGGACGGACTTCGCTGACCAGGTGTCGGTGTTCCTCGACCAGGCCGAGGCCGCCGGCGCCAGGCATGTCACATATCTCAGCGCCTACGGCATCGACTCGGGACCTCCCAAGACGGCCATGCGCAGTGTCGAACTCGACCTGCTCGGCCGGCCGGGCCTCACCCACACCATCCTGCGGCCGGCGTGGTTTATGCAGAACTTCAGCGAGACTTTCCTGCGGCCAATCGGCGGCGCCATCGTGGTTCCGGCTGGCGATGGCGCAGAGGCCTTCGTCGACGTGGAGGACATCGCCGCAGTCGCGAGCACGACACTGGCCGACCCGGAGGCTCATGCCGGCGCCCAGTACGCGCTGACCGGTCCTGAGGCACTCACGATCGCGGAGGCAGCCAAGGTCATCAGCGACGTCAGCGGCCAGGCTATTGACTACACCGACATTGACCGCGACGAATGGGTCGCC
>PLDT01000376.1:0-17832 GCA_003136255.1 Actinomycetota bacterium | reverse complement strand
GCCCGCTGGAGCTGCCCTTAACGGGTCGAGCGGGCCCGGGGTGAACGGGTCGGGCGCGGCGCGCCACGAGCACGGGCCTAACGGGTTCGACCTGCACGCGCTGTCTGGCAATCTGTGCCGGTGCACCGGGTACCGGCCGATCCGCGACGCGGCCTACGCGCTGGGGCCGCCGGAAACCGGCGACCCGTTCGCGGCCCGGCTGGCCGAGCCCGCCCCGGCGCCCGCGGCCACCAGCACCTCGAGTACCCAGGGCCGCTACGTCCGCCCGCCCGACCTGGCCGGGGCCCTTGAGCTGCTCGCCGTGCACCCGGACGCGCGCCTGGTGGCCGGGTCCACCGACTGGGGGGTGGAGCTGAACATCAGGCACGCCCGGGCTGCGCTGAGCATTGGCATCGACCGGCTGGAGGAGCTGCGCGAGTTCGCCTTCGGCCCGGACCGGATCGACCTCGGCGCCGCGCTGAGCCTGTCCGAGATCGAGACGCGACTGGCCGGCCGGGTGCCGCTGCTGAGCGACTTGTTCCCGGTGTTCGCCTCGCGGCTGATCCGCAATGGCGCCACGCTCGGCGGCAATCTCGGCACCGCCTCCCCGATCGGCGACGCCCCGCCGGTGCTGCTGGCCCTGGACGCCTCGCTCGTGCTGGCCTCGGCCGAAGGCGAGCGCGAGGTCCTGCTGGCCGACTACTTCACCGATTACCGGCAGAGCGTCAGACGCCCCGACGAGCTGATCAAGACGATCCGCGTCCCGCTGCCGCTGGCCCCGGTCACCGCCTTTCACAAGATCGCCAAACGGCGGTTCGACGACATCTCCAGCGTGGCGGTCGCCTATGCGCTGACCCTCGATGGGGGCCGAGTGGCCTCGGTGCGGATCGCCCTGGGCGGAGTGGCGGCCACGCCACTGCGCGCGGGGGCGGCGGAGGAGGCGCTGAAGGGCGGGCCGTGGACCCGCGAGACCGCCGCCGTGGCCGCCGATGAGCTGGCCCGGGCCGGCACGCCGATGAGCGATCACCGGGCCAGCGAAGGCTACCGGGTCGCCATGCTGCGCAACTCGCTGCTGAAGTTCTACGCCGAGCATCCAGGGGCGGCGTCATGAGTAACGGATACGGCCCGCTGGCCGACCGCCCGGACCGGCCCGTGGTCGGGCTGGAGGTGTCCCACGAGAGCGCGGACCTGCACGTGACCGGGGCCGCGCTGTACACCCAGGACCTGACCGGCCGTACGTTCGGGACCCTGCACGCCTGGCCGGTCCAGGCCCCGCACGCCCATGCCCTGGTCACCGGGCTGCGGGTGGCGGGCGCCTACGAGGTGCCCGGCGTGGTGCGGGTGCTGACCGCCGACGACGTGCCCGGCCTGAACGACGCGGGCGAGAAACACGACGAGCCGTTGTTCCCCGGTGAGGTCATGTTCCACGGGCATGCGATCTGCTGGGTGCTCGGCGACACGCTGGAGGCGGCCCGGCAGGGGGCGGCCCAGGTCGAGGCCGACTACGAGCCGCTGCCCGCGCTGATCAGCGTGCATGACGCGATCGAGGCCGGCAGCTACCAGGGCCAGCAGCGGACGGTCAGCCGCGGCCACGCGGCCGCCGCGCTGGCCAGCGCCGCCTACCGGTTCAGCGGCGAACTCGAGATCGGCGGCCAGGAGCACTTCTACCTGGAGACTCAGGCCGCGCTGGCCCTGATCGACGAGAACGGCCAGATCTTCGTCCAGTCCAGCACGCAGCATCCGTCGGAGACCCAGGACATCGTGGCCCACGTGCTCGGCCTGCCCGCCCACCAGGTCACCGTGCAGTGCCTGCGGATGGGGGGCGGCTTCGGCGGCAAGGAGTTCCAGCCGCACGGGCTGGCCGCCATCGCGGCGCTCGGCGCCACGCTCACCGGGCATCCGGTGAGCCTGCGGCTCAACCGCACGCAGGACATCACCATGACCGGCAAGCGGCACCCGTTCTTCGCGACCTGGGAGGCGGGCTTCGACGCCGGTAAACGGCTGTGCGCGCTGCGGGCCACGCTGACCAGTAACGGCGGCTGGAGCCTGGACCTGTCCGAACCGGTGCTGGCCCGGGCGCTGTGCCACATCGACAACGCGTACTGGATTCCCGACATCGAGGTCCACGGCCGCATCGCCAAGACCAACCGGGCCTCCAACACCGCGTTCCGGGGCTTCGGCGGCCCGCAGGGCATGATCGTCATCGAGGACATCCTCGGCCGCTGCGCGCCCGCGCTCGGGGTCGAACCGCACGAACTGCGCCGCCGCAACTTCTACGCGCCCGGCCAGGCCACGCCGTACGGGCAGCCGGTGCGGCACGCCGAGCGGCTCGAGGCGATCTGGTCATCGTGCCTGGAGCGCAGCGACTTCGAGCGCCGCCGGGCCGAGGTGGCCGCGTTCAACGCAGCACACCCGGACGCCAAGCGGGGGCTGGCCATCACCCCGGTCAAGTTCGGCATCTCGTTCAACTTCACCGCGTTCAACCAGGCCGGGGCGCTGGTGCACGTGTACAAGGACGGCTCGGTGCTGATCAATCACGGCGGCACCGAGATGGGCCAGGGCCTGCACACCAAGATGATCCAGGTCGCGGCGACCGCGCTGGGCGTCCCGATGACGGCGGTGCGGCTCGCGCCGACCCGCACCGACAAGGTCCCCAACACCTCGGCCACCGCGGCCAGCTCCGGTGCCGACCTCAACGGCGGCGCGGTCAAGAACGCCTGCGACCAGATCCGGTCGCGGCTGGCGTCGGTGGCGGCTAGGCGGCTCGGCGTGCACCCGGAGGATGTGCGGTTCTGCGATGGTATTGTCACCGGGCTGGGTTTTGCGGACCAGCAGGTCGCCTGGGCCGAGCTGGTGCGCGATGCGTACCAGCAGCGCGTCCAGCTCTGGGCGGCCGGCTTCTACCGCACGGCCGGGCTGCACTGGGACGCCGAGCGGATGCAGGGCGAGCCGTTCAAGTACTTCGCCTACGGGGCGGCGGCCGCGGAGATCGAGGTGGATGGGTTCACCGGCACCTACCGGCTGCGGCGGGTGGACATCGTGCACGACGTCGGTGACAGCCTGTCGCCGCTGATCGACCTGGGCCAGATCGAGGGCGGGTTCGTGCAGGGCGTCGGCTGGTTGACGCTGGAGGAACTGCTCTGGGACGAGACCGGCGGGCCGCACCGCGGCCGGCTGAACACCCAGGCCGCGAGCACCTACAAGATCCCGAGCTTCTCGGAGATGCCCGAGCAGTTCAACGTGCACTTCTTCGAGCGGGCGACCGAATCGGGCGTGGTGTACGGCTCCAAGGCGGTGGGCGAGCCGCCGCTGATGGAGGCGTTCAGCGTGCGCGAGGCGCTGCGGCAGGCGGTGGGGGCGTTCGGCCCGGCCCGATGGGGCGTCAGGCTGGCCTGCCCGGCCACGCCGGAAGCGGTCTACTGGGCCATCGAGGCGGCCCGGGCTGGCCACCCCGCCCCGGCCCACGCGGGGGTGTGAGGATGGACTGGCTCGGGGCGGTTCAGCAGCTACGGCACGGGGGGCAGCCCGGCGTGCTCGTGACCGTCATCGAGGTGCGCGGGCACGCGCCGCGCGACGCCGGCGCCAAGATGGTGGTGAGCCGGGACTATTGCTGGGGCAGCGTCGGCGGCGGGAACCTGGAGGCGACGGCCGTGGCCCGGGCCCGGGCGCTAATCGAGTCCGGGGCCACCGAACCGGAGATCCGCGAGACGCGGCTCAACCCGCACACCCACACCGAGCATGGCCGCCAGTGCTGCGGCGGAGTAGTCCGGCTGCTGCTCGAACCGCTCGCGGTCCGGCCCGTCGTCGCCCTGTTCGGGGTCGGGCACGTCGGCTACGAACTGGCCCGGATCCTGTCCCGGCTGCCCATCCAGCTGTTGCTGGTGGACTCGCGCGCCGAGCAGCTGGACCGGGTCCGCCTCGCGGACGTGATCGACGGCGCCGCCGAGGTCGCCATCTTCCATACGCTGCTCGGCGAGCAGATCCTCGAGCAATTGCCGCGCGGCGCGCACGTGGTGATCATGACGCACGATCACGCCGAGGACTACGCCCTGTGTGACGCGGCGCTGCGCCTGCGCCAGCCGCTGGGCGGGATCGGGCTGATCGGCTCCAGCGTCAAGTGGACCCGGTTCCAGGCCCAGCTGGCCGCCGCGGGCCACAGCCCGGAGGCGATTGGCCGTATCACCTGCCCGATCGGCCAGCCCGGGATCACCGGGAAGGACCCGGCCGTGATCGCGGTGGCGGTCGCCGCGGCGCTGATCCAGATGCTCGGTTCCAAAGCCGGCGCGGCGGTGCCGCTGTGACGCTCTACGCCGGCACGATCGTCGATACGCCCGGCGACCCGTTCGCCGACGGCCTGTTCGCCGGCGAGCCGGGTGACGCGCTGGCGGAGGTCGGCGCCCTGCTGGTGCGCGAGGGCGTCATCTGCGCCCGGGGCGGTTTCGCCGCGCTGCGCGCCGAATACCCCGACGAGCCGGTCACCGAGCTGCAGGGCGGAATGCTCGTGCCGGGCTTCATCGACGCGCACGTCCACTTTCCGCAGACCCGGGCGATCGGCGGGCTGGGCATGCCGCTGCTGGACTGGCTGGAGCAATGCGCCCTGCCCGAGGAGAGCAAGCTCGCCGACCGGGCTTACGCTCGCGAGGTGGCCGGCGAATTTCTCGACGGCCTGCTTAAATCGGGGACGACCAGCGCGCTCGTGTTCGGGTCACACTTCCCGGCCGCCATGGACGAGCTGTTCGCCGCGGCCGAGCTGCGGGAGCTGAACATCACCTCGGGCCTAGTGCTCAGCGACCGGATCCTGCGCCCTGACCTGCTGCAGTCACCGCAGGCGGCGCTGGCCGACAGCGCCCAGCTGATCGGCCGCTGGCACGGCCGCGGTCGGCTGCGCTACGCGGTCACGCCCCGGTTCTCGCTGTCCGCCTCCGACGAGATGCTCGACGTCTGCGCGCAGCTCCTCGGCCAAGGCGTCTGGTTCACCTCGCACGTCAACGAGAACGTCGCCGAGGTCGCCGCGGTGGCCGGGCTGTTTCCCAGCGCGATGCATTACCTGGACACCTACCGCCAGCACGGTCTGGTCACCGAGCGCAGCGTCTTCGCGCACAACGTGCATCCCAGCGACGCCGAGCTCACGCTGCTGGCCGAGCATGGGGCCTCGGTCGCGCACTGCCCGACCAGCAACTGCGCCCTGGGCAGCGGGTTGTTTCCGCTGCGCCGTCACGTCGAGCACGGGGTCGCCATCGCGCTCGGCTCCGACGTGGGGGCGGGAGCGGGCCTGTTCATACCCAAGGAGGCGCTCCAGGCCTACTTCATTCAGCAGCTACTCGGCCCGGACGGGCTGAACCTGACCCCGGTCCACCTGCTCTACCTGGCCACCCGGGCCGGCGCGCGGGCGCTGGGGCTGGATGACCGGGTGGGCGACTTCTCGGTGGGCAAGGACTTCGACGCGGTGTGGCTGCGCCCGGCCGCGCGCAGCATACTGGCGGTCAACCTCAAGCATGCCCGCGACACCACCGACGCGCTGGCCAGGATCTTCGCCCTGGCCACCCCGGCCGATGTGGCGGGCGTCTGGATCCGCGGCCAGCAGGTCGCCGACGACGCCGGGATTCACGCCTCGTCGGGCTGAGCCGGACTGGCGCGGTAGGCCCGCCAGCCGCCGTAACTAGTGATGTCCTTGTGGATGCCGTGGACGTGTTCGGCGGTCCGCAGCACCATCGCGAAGGACAGGTCACCGCCTTCGAGCTCGATGATGGAGAGCTCGAGCTCGGGGGGTTCGGTGGCCAGCAGAGCGCTCAGCGGGCCCATCGGCACGTCGTACAGCTCGCCGGCGATCGGCTGACCGCCGTCCGCGGCGGGGTAGAGCCCGGGGAACTCATCGCGGACCGAGTAGAACCGGTAGAGCGGCGCGGTGCGGCGCTCGCCGATGAGCGGCACCCCCTCGATCGTGTAGTGCGCCCGTCCCCCTCGCATCCCGTCCCCGTTCAGAAACATCAGGGCCATTGCGCGTCCCTTCCGCCGAGTCTGCGATCGTGGATCTTAAGTACCCGCCCGGGGGAGGGAATGATCCAGTGAGCGAGCCGTCGTCGGCTGAGTCCGGATCGCTGTTTTCCGGGCTGACGGTCTGGCACAAACGCACCGCGCTGCGGGAGTTCCTGCGCACTGAGACGGGCAGCGCCTTCGTGCTGGGCGGCGCCACGGTGGCCGCCCTGGTGTGGGCGAACATCAGCGTGTCCTCCTACGACAAGGTGTGGGGCACCCGGGTGTCGGTCCTGATCGGGGGTGCGGGCGTGGTGACCAGCCTGCACGAGTTCGTGAACTCCGGGCTGATGGCGCTGTTCTTCCTGGTCGTGGGGCTGGAGGCGCGGCGCGAGTTCGACGTCGGCGAGCTGCGGGTGCGGAGCAGGCTGGCGCTGCCGGTCGCGGTCGGACTGGGCGGCATGGTCCTGCCGATCGGCATCTACCTGATCGTGAACGCCGGACGGCCCACGATGCACGCCTGGGGCATGTCGATGGCGACGGACACCGCGTTCGCGCTCGGCGCGCTGGCCCTGGTCGGCCGGCGGCTGCCCGACCGCGTGCGCACCTACCTGCTCACCTTCTCGGTGGTCGACGACCTGGCCGGGATCGCGATCATCGCCATCGTCTACAGCGAGCGGATTCACGTCGGGCCGCTGCTGGCCGGGATCGGGTTCATCGCCATCGTCCTGGTGATCAGGACCCGGGGTGTCCGGTACGGGCCCGCGTACCTGGTGATCGGGATCGCGGCCTGGGTGGCGTTCTTCAAGTCGGGCGTGGATCCGGTGGTGGTGGGCTTGGTGATGGGCCTGCTGACGTACGCCTACCCGGCCACCCGGGCCTCGCTGGAGCAAGCCTCAGAGGCGTTCCGCAACTTCCGCGAGCAGCCTACGGCGGAGCTGGCCCAGTCGGCGCGCGACGTGGTGCGGGTCGCGGTCTCGCCGAACGAACGGCTGGCCCTGCTGTTCCACCCCTGGTCGAGCTACCTCATCGTGCCGCTGTTCGCGCTGGCCAACGCCGGGATCGTGCTCAACGCCTCGTTCCTGGCCAAGGCGTACACCTCGCCAGTCACGCTCGGCATCATATTTGGTTACCTGGTCGGCAAGCCGGTCGGCACGGCGGGCACCGCGTGGCTGGTGACCCGGCTCAGCCACGGGCGACTGCGGCCGCCGGTCGGCTGGGGCGCGGTCGCCGGCGCCGGCGCGGTGGCCGGGATCGGGTTCACCGTCTCGCTGCTGATCGCGTCGCTGGCGCTGAGCGGGGTGAACCTGGCCGAAGCCAAGCTGGGCATCTTGACCGCGGCGCTGTGCGCGACCGGCCTGACCTGGGTCATCTTCCGGGCGGTGAACCGGCTGCCGTCGCGGCCGCGGCTGCGGGCGCTGCTGGGCACGGCCGAGGTCATCACCGACCTAGTGGTCCCGGTCGACGACAAGCGCGATCACATCCGGGGGCCTGCCAAGGCGCCGGTCACCTTGGTCGAGTACGGGGACTTCGAGTGCCCGTATTGCGGCCTGGCCGAGCCGACGGTGCGGGAACTGCTCAGCGACTTCGGGGACGTGCGGTACGTGTGGCGGCACCTGCCGCTGACCGACGTCCACCCGCACGCCCAGCTCGCCGCCGAGGCCACCGAGGCCGCCGGCCGGCAGGGCGCGTTCTGGGCGCTGCACGACCTGCTGCTGGAGCACCAGGGCGCGCTCACCGTGCGCCACCTGATGGAATACGCCAGCTCACTTGGCCTGAACACCGAGCGGTTCGCCGCGGACCTGCGCAAGCACGCCGGGGCGGCGCGGGTGGCGGAGGACACCGATTCCGCGGACCTTTCCGGCGTGTCGGGAACGCCCACGTTCTTCGTGAATGGCATGCGGCACTACGGCGCCTATGACATCGAGAGCCTCTCCAGGGCGGTCAAATTGGCTCTGGCCCGGACGAAAATCAGCGCCTGATTACTGNNAGTCAGCACCGGCATGAGGAGGAAGAGCGTGAGCGCGCAGCCAACCGCAGCGGCAGCAGGGACCATCGACGTCGGCGGCGACCTGACGGTCAACCGGATGGGCTTCGGCGCGATGCGAATCACCGGCACCGGGATCTGGGGCGAGCCGCCCAGCCGGAAGCAGGCCATCGCGACGCTGCAGCGGGTGGTCGAGCTGGGCGTCAACTTCATCGACACGGCCGACTCCTACGGGCCCTCGGTCAGCGAGGAGCTGATCGCCGAGGCGCTGTACCCCTATCCAGACGACCTGGTCATCGCGAGCAAGGGCGGCCTGGTCCGGCCCGGCCCGAGCCGCTGGAACGCCGACGGGCACCCGGAGCACCTGCGCGAGGCCTGCGAGGGCAGCCTGCGACGGCTCAAGCTGGAGCAGATCCCGCTGTACCAACTGCACCGGCCCGACCCGCGCGTCCCGCTGGCCGAGTCGATCGGCGCGCTCGCCGAGCTGAAGAACGAGGGCAAGATCCGCCACATCGGCATCTCCAACGTGTCCGAGGAGCAGCTCCGCGAGGCGCAGCAGATCGTCCCGATCGTGTCGGTGCAGAACCGGTTCAACGTCACCGACCGGCAGTCGCAGCCCCTGATCGACCTGTGCGAGCAAGACGACCTGGTCTTCCTGCCCTGGGCGCCGATCCAGCAGACCGACCGGCGGGCGGCGGTGGCAGCGGCGGCCGAGAACCACGGCGTGACCGAGCGCCAGATCGTGCTGGCCTGGCTGCTGGTCAAGTCGCCGGCGATCATACCGATTCCGGGTACCGGCTCGCCCGAGCACGCCGAGGAGAACGTCGCGGCCGCGTCGATCGAGCTGACCGCCGAGGAGATCCGGGCCATCAACACGGGCGGCTGATGCGCGGCATCTCGGCCGGACCAGCTCACGAGGGGACGCTATGCAAACGACGAAGTCCGCCGACGGCACCGTCATCGCCTATGACCGGACCGGAGACGGCCCGCCGCTGGTCGTGGCGGTCGGGGCGTTCTGCGACCGCGGGTCGTTCGTCCCGCCTGACGATCTGACCTCCAGGTTTACCGTCTACACCTACGACCGACGCGGTCGCGGTGACAGCGGCGACACCGAGCCCTACTCCCCCGAGCTCGAGATCGCCGACCTAGCCGCCGTGGCCGAGGTGGCGGCTCCGGGGTCCGAGGTATTCGCGTACGGGCATTCGTCGGGCGGCGCGCTGGTGCTGCGGGCCGCCGCGCAGGGCGTGCCGCTGAGCGCGGTGGCCTCCTACGAGCCGCCGTTCATCATCCCGGGCAGCCGGAAGGTGGCGCAGGACCCGGCGGGCCGGATTCGCGAGCTGGTCGCGGCCGACCGCCGGGGTGATGCCGTCCGGTACTGGTTGACCGAGGTCGTCCAGGCACCGGACGAGCTGGTCACGAGGATGGCAGCATCCCCGATGTGGCCGGGCTTGGAGGCGCTCACCCCCACGCTCCCCTACGACATCGCGCTGACCGGCGATCAGGGCGTTCCGGCCGCGCTGTCCGCGATCGCCGTGCCGGTCCTGGTGCTGGGCGGCGGCACCAGCCCGGACTGGTTCCACCGCACCGTGCAGGAGACCGCCGCCGCCATTCCCGGGGCCAAGCTGGTCATGATGAACGGCTACGGCCACGGCGTGCCGCCCGAGGTGGTCGCGCCGGTGCTGATCGAGTTCTTCCTGGGCGCCTCCTAAGTAGTCGCCGGGTTCTCGGCCCCTAAGATTGGCCGGGTGACGGAGACGAGCAGGGACACAGCGATCGTCGGGGGCCGGGTCGTCCCGGTCGAGGGTGAGCCGATCGAGGGCGGCACCGTCCTGTTCCGGGACGGGAAGATCACGGCCATCGAGGGGCCCGGCTTCACGGTGCCTTCCGATGTCGTGGTGGTCGACGCCAGCGGGAAGTGGGTGCTGCCCGGCTTCATCGACGCGCACGCCCACGCCGGCGTGGCCGAGGAAGCCGAGGGCTGGGCGGGCCAGGACACCAACGAGCGGACCGACCCGAACACCGCGCACGTCCGCGCGCTGGACGCGATCAACCCAGCCGACCAGGGCTTCCGCGACGCGATCATCGGCGGCGTGCTGGCGGTCAACGTCAACCCCGGCTCGGCCAACCCGATCGGCGGCCAGACCGTGGCCATCAAGTGCTGGGGCCGCACCGTGGACGAGATGGTGCTGCGCGAGCCGGCCGGCCTGAAGTCCGCGCTGGGCGAGAACCCCAAGCGGGTCTACGGCGACCGGAACGAGACCCCGTCGACCCGGCTCGGCACCGCGGCGGTGATCCGCGGCGCGTTCGTCGCCGCCCAGAACTACCAGGCCAAGCTGGCCGCCGCGGCGCAAAAGGATTCTTCCGAACGGCCCGTGGTCGATCGCGACCTCAAGCTCGAGGCGCTCAGCCGGGTGTTGCGCCGCGAGATCCCGTGGCGCCAGCACTGCCACCGGGCCGACGACATCGCGACCGCGATGCGGATGGCCAGGGAGTTCGGTTACGACCTGGTCATCGACCACGGCACCGAGGCGCACCTGCTGGCCGGCCAGATCGCCGCCGCGCAGATCCCGGTCATCATCGGGCCCCTGTTCACCAGCCGGTCCAAGGTCGAACTGCGCAACCGGTCGCTGGCCAACCCGGGCCGGCTCGCCGCCGCCGGGGTGACCATCGCCATCACCACCGACCACCCGGTGGTGCCGATCAACTTCCTCATCCACCAGGCCACGCTGGCGGTCAAGGAGGGCCTGGACCCAGTCACGGCGCTGCAGGCGGTGACGATCAACCCGGCCCGGATCATCGGGGTCGACGACCGGATCGGGTCGCTGGCCGTCGGCAAGGACGCCGACCTGGTGATCTGGTCCGGCGACCCGCTGGACGTCATGAGCCGGGCCGAGCGAGCCTTCCTGGACGGCCAGGAGATCTACCACTACGACNNCCGGGTTGATCAGGTAGGCGGTCGAAGCTGGGCTGGGTGCTGAAGCAGAGCTGGGTAGGCCATACATCCAGGCGAACAGCATGTCGCCGAACGGCAGCACGGTTGGCACACCGCCAGTCCAGGTCGCTATCGTGACAGGCGCGCCCGGGCGGCTGGCGCTGTACGCGATCAGTGTGGTCGGAAGCTTGGCCCCGAGGGGGAGAATCGGCCCCGTCGCGACATAGACCCAGGTACCGTCCGGGCTGATCGCCACCGAGAACATGTACGAGTCTTTCCTGGGGTAGTCGTAGCTGCCGACCGTCTTGGCCCTGGTCAGAAGGGGGCCCGGCGCCGAGCCGGTGGCCAGCACCATGGCCGCGAAATGGAAGCCGGGGCCGTTGTACTGGGTGGTGAACGCGATCTTGTTCCCGGCGCTGGTCACCGAGACGCTCCCGATAAAGGCTTGTCTATCGGAGACACTCCACTGCTTCACCTGGTTCCCGATCACCGCGCCGACGACAAAGGCCCCGCTGGACCGGTCTCCGGAGAAGGCGATAACGCCGCCGTCCGCGTCGGCCGCCAGCCAGCCGAGTTGGACGGGCACCGTCCCGACGGCCAGCGGGGCTAGGTGCGTGACCGCGCCGCGCGCCGACAGCGTGAGCGTATAGAGCCGGAAGGGTTTCCAGAGGGCGCCGGTGTTGGGTGAGGTGGCCACGATGAACTTCCGCGGGTTCGCGGTGGCGGTGACGTAGCTCCACGTGGTGCGCTGCGGTGGGGCGAGCGTGCTGTCCACGTGCCCGGCGGGCGTCCTGACCAGTAGGTGGGTGCCCGGTTGGGTCACGATGACCTGGAACGGCGGGTAGTGCGCGCTGATCCCCGGCTTCCCGGCCGCGCTGGCCGGGCTGGCCGAGCCGGTCAGCAGGCGCGGCAGGGCCACGCTGGCGCCGATGACAGCGAGCACAGCCACGGCCGCCGCCACCGGGATGAGCGCGTTCAGCCGGCGTGGACGCCGGGTCGATCCGGCGGCGACCTCCGGCGTGGTCCGCCGCAGGGTCTGCGGCTGTACCGTCCGGCCGGCCGCCTGGTAGGCGTCGCGGATCCGGTCTTCCAGGTCACTGTTCATTGGTCCTCCCCGAGGCGGCGGGCGAGCGTGGCCAGGGCGCGGGAACTGGCCGCGGCGACCGTGCCGCGGCTGACCCGCATGATGGCGGCGACGTCACGTTCGCTGAGGTCGAGGTAGTACTTCAGCGCGAGCACCTCACGCTGGCGCTGTGGCAGCGTGGCGATCGCGGCCAGGACGGCGCGGCGGTCCTCGCCGTCCATGACCGCGGCCTCCGCCGACCAGACCGGCGGGTCATGCTGCACCCGCAGTAGCCGGGCCCGGCCACGGCTGCGGTGTACCGAACGCGTGCCGTTCACCACCGCCGTCCGCAGGTACCCGAGCACGGCGTCCGGGTCGCGGATCCTGTCCCACGCCCGGTACAAACCGAGGAACGCGTCCTGCACCACGTCCTCGGCGGTGGACTGGTCGCCGACCAGCATGAGCGCGAACCGTACCAGGTCCACGGCGTGGAGCCGGAACAGGTCGTCGACAGCTGCCCCGGCCGTGGCCGGCCAGGGATCGGGCTGTGGCCCCGTGCCAGCCCGATATGTGGGGACCGTCATATCTATAGGACGCCGGTTGCGCGGGAAATGTTGATCGGCGCGAGCGGGTAGCTGCGCGAGCCGGCCGTCGCGGCGCTCCAAGTTTCCTCCGAACGGCCCGTGGTCGATCGCGACCTTGAGCTCGAGGCGCTCAGCGCCTTCGGCTGCGCCGGCTATTGCGACAAGCCGTCCATCTGGCAACTCGAGCACCATTTGCGTGGTTGATCCGGGCTCCGCGGTGGAAAGGGTGAGCGAGCCTGGGCTCTAGGCCACCGGATCGACCGCGAAGCCCTAAACAACCGCCGAAATGGGACGCGTGGGGTTGGGATGCGGGATGGGTTATGTGGCGCGGCGGCAAGGTCACCGCCTACCTCGATAAGCATCCCAGCCTGGAGCTGCTGTAAGGCGCCCGCTACAGCCCGCATGACAGACGCCGTTCGTCGAATGGTGAACGCAGAGCTAGCAGGCGCGGAGCGCAGCATTCGGAAAGACACCATCATGATCGGTATTTCTTCATTTCTTGCCGGTAGTGGCGTGACATTTACGGTGACCTTGCTTGTGCATCCACTTCACTAGTGATGTGATGGCATGCTGAGGCAAATAGTGTCCTTGGCCACTCGTGCCCAGCGCACGGTCCACTGGCCTGCATTGGCCGGCGCGTCGCCGCTATCATCGCCGACTGCAATTACGCTCAGACCCAGGTGGCCAGCCTGCGTAACGCCCCGGCGCGTTTCTGACCTGGGAACTAGTGCCGCCGGTGGCGGTCGCGTCACGATCGCAGCACCAGCCATTTCCCGCCCGCGGCGACGGCTGTGAGTGTGCCCGCCAGCCACAGCAGAGCCCAGATCCGCTCAGGAATGTGAGTGACCTTTCTGAGATTTTCGGCGTCCTTGGCGCCGGCACCGTGGGCCACCGCGACGCGGAGGCCGGACAGCAGGAGCAGCCAGGTCATTCCGTAGATGATGACCTCCTCCAGTCCGTTGTGCGCATGACGAATCACATAGACCAATAGCGCGATGGCGGCCGGCACCGAGAAGATACCGAAGGATTTGCGGATCAAGAACAAGAGCAACACCAGGAGCAGGATCGCGAGCCACAACACGGTGACCACACGCCCAGCCTCGATTAGTTTCGCCGCGCACAGCCCGAAGCCGCTGGGGCCCAGGTAGCCGACGATCCTTGTCAACGTTCGCCGGACCCCCGTTGTGGGGTCGTTGACGTATCTGGTTTCGCCGCTGGAATCGATGTCGATCGTCACGCTCGCGATCTTGAACCCCATGGCGAACGCGACGAGGGCGTGCGCTCCCTCGTGGGCCATCACGTTGAACTGCTCGACGAGCGGCCAGAGGAACGGAATGATCACCACCGCGAGCGCGGCCAGGCCGATCAGCACCGCCTCGCTGCCCGACAGCGGTGCCAGGGTTCCCGGCGCTGGCGCCTGCACTGCGTACATGTACCGAGCGTGCGCGCCCATCGACGGCGCGGCAACCCCCATTCCGGGCGTATGCAGGCGAGCCTGGCCAGAATGCCGCAGAACCGGCGTCAGCCTGGTTGGCCAGACCACCGTCCGGCTTGCCACGTGTCGGCCAGTTCCGCCTCATGTGAGCCGGAGCGTAGGGTCAGACCGGCCACCGGCAGCGGAGAGTATGCTGACCCGAGACCCGACCAAAACGCTCGACAATAGGCTTGAGGAGTAGAGCCGTCACTCTGGGTCGTCCCGGTCCAGGATCTGCTGGCGGGCCATCCGGGCCGCGACCCGTTCCTCGATGACGTCCTGGCTGGTGTTGGGGTGGGTTTCGAGCACGGCCCGGGCGTAGGCCTCGGTCTGCAGCAGGCCGGGGACCAGCGAGTGCTCGAACAGCCGCAGCGCGACCGCCTGGGCCTCGTACGGCTGGAACGGGCGGAACCCGGAGCTGAACGGCACGTCCCGCAGGCGCTGTTCCAGCCGGGTGAAGGTCCCCGGGGTGCCGAACGCCTCATCGCAGCGCCCGGCGAAATCCCGGGACGGGGACCGGTGCCCGGACTCGATCATCGAGATCAGCGAGGCACTGTAGTTCACCCGCCCGGCCAGCTCCTCGCGGCCCAGCCCGGCCTGTTCCCGCTGGGCACGCAGTTCCGCAGCGAACACCGCCAGCGCGGACCGGTCCGGATCACGCCGAGCGCCCATCTGCCACACCTCGCCACGAACCGGCCGGGCCTGCCACACTCACCGCCGCTGCCCGTACAGCGCCGCGTGCTCGCTGTTAACGGTACGCCCGTCAGGCGCACGATGGGCAGCACCACGCTGCCGCCGGAATGCCGAGGAGGAGCCGCCCGATGAGTGTCGGACCCGGGCACGTCGAACCGCCCGCCCACCCGCTGCCCGCACTGACCACCTACGAGCTGAGCGACCATCGCCGCCAGCTTGAGCTCGCTTTGACTGCCGTCCCTGAGGAGGCAGCGGTCTGTGCCCTACTCCAGGGCCGGCTCGCCGAGGTCCTGGCCGAGCAAGACTCCCGCGTCCGCCTCCACGCCGCCGGGCACCGGTGACCGCCCCCGGCCCAGCCCGGGCCAGGCTGACGGGTCCGGCCCGGTGACCAGCGTGCCGCCGTCTGGGGCAGCGGCGCGCGTGTGCGGCGTCTTGCTGGATCATCCGCGCTGGTCCGCGTTCTGGGACAAGCGCCACGGTGTGTGGCGGGTCGCCGAGGATGACCCCGACTCCGACCTGTACGCCAAAAGCAGCGACGCGGACATCGTCATCGGCTACATCCAGGCCCACGCCTGACCCACCACACGACCGGGGGGCTATGTGGGGCGGCCGGTGAGGATGCGGCTGCGGGATTGCAGGCGGGTCACGATCTCGGCCGGAGCGCGATCTGGGGAGCCGGCGTCGTAGGGGGGCTGGGGGTCGTATTCGATGCCGAGCTGGATGGCTTGGGCGGTCTGGTCGCCCGCGATCCGGCCGGCCAGGGTCAGGGCCATGTCGATGCCGGAGGATACGCCGGCCGCGGTCACGTACTTCTCGTCGAAGACCACGCGCTCGGCTACGGGAATCGCACCGTACTGCTCGAGGTGGCCTAGGGCCAGCCAGTACGAGGTGGCCCGGCGGCCGGTCAGCAGGCCGGCGGCGGCCAGGATGAGCGAGCCGGTGCAGACCGAGGTGGTCCATGAGGTGGTCTGGTCGGCGGCCCGTAGCCACTCGTGGAGCGGGCCGTCGTGCATCTGGTCGTGCTGGCCGGGACCGCCCGGCACGAGGAGGACGTCCGGGTGCGAGACGTCCGCGAGGGCGGCCTCGGCGGTAAGGGTCAGCCGCCCGACCTCGTCGGCGATGGGACCGGGGTGCTCGGCGGCGAAGACCACCTCGGCGCCGGGCAGGCTCGTGAGCACCTGGTAGGGGCCGACCGCGTCCAGGGCGGTGAACCGGTCGAAGAGCACGATGACGATCTGCATGATTCTCCTCAGATGCTGACCGGGACGGGGCGGAAGCGGCGGCGGTACTCGGCCGGGCTGACGCCGAGCGCGCGGATGAAGGCGCGGCGCATGGCCTCCGGCGTGCCGTACCCGCACAAGCGGGCGGTCTCCTCCGTGCCGTCGGCGGTGTCTTCGATCCGGCGCCGGGCGGTCTCGAGCCGGACCCGGTCGACGTAGCGCCCGGGCGGCATCCCGACCTCGGCGGCGAACGCGCGGGCGAACTGGCGCGGGGACAGGCTGGCCCGGCTGGCCAGCGCCTCGACCGACAGGTCGGCGGCCGGGTGGTCGGCGATCCACTGCTGCACCTCGCGCAGCGGCTCGCGGTGGGCGAACTGGGCGGCGAGTTGGGTGCTGAATTGGGCCTGGTTGGCGGGGCGGCGCAGGAACACCACCAGATGCCGGGCGATGTCCAGCGCTGCGTCCCGGCCCAGGTCGTCTTCGGCCAGCGCCAGGGCCAGGTCGATCCCGGCGGTGACCCCGGCAGAGGTGGTGACGTTCCCGTCGGTGACGAAGATCGGGTCCGGGTCGACGGTGATCTCGGGGAACCTGGTCGCGAGCGTGGCGCAATAGGCCCAATGGGTGGTGACCCGGCGCTGGTCCAGCAGGCCCGCCGCAGCCAGCAGGAACGCGCCGGTGCAGACCGAGACCAGCCGCCGGGCACGGGGGCCGTGCGTCCGCAGCCAGGTAACGAGGTCCGGATCGGCGTCGCGCGTACCCGCGCCGCCGGGCACGAGTAGGACGTCCGGGTCGTCCGGGTGGGCGAGGTCCTGGTCAGGTGTCAGGCGCAGTCCGCTGGAGGTTCGCACCGGGCGGCCGCCCAGGCTGGCCGTGCGGATCCGGTATACGGGTCCGTCCGGACCGCCTTTGGCCGTGGGTTCGTCCGGGCTCCCGGGGGCCGCGGGGCTATGGTTCCTCGCGGACTGCCAGCGGTTGGCTCCGGCGAAGACCTCTAGCGGGCCGGTCACGTCGAGGCTCTGCACCTCGTCGAACAGGACGATCAGGACCGTGCGCATGCATGTCAGTGTGCCGCCCGGGACCAAGTGGCAGCAATGACGAATACCCCACCTTTCCTGCCACCGCCTGGCAGGGTCAGGCGGCGACGGGCGGCTGGTCGGTGCCGCAGTACTTGCACTTGGAGGCGGCGGCCGGAAGGTCGCTGGACAGGCACGCGGGGCAGGTTTTGACGGCCGGCGGGTCACCGAACACCACTTGCCCGCGCCGGGCCTGGACCACCTTGTAGGGAATCACGATCAGGAAGTAGACCACGGCCATCAAGATGACGAAGGAGATGATCGCGGAGATGAATTCGCCGAAATTCACGAGGGTCTTGGGATCGTCGGACCGGATCTGCACGCCCAGGCCGTTCTTGCCGCCGTCGACGCTCTGGATGAGGGGTTTGATGATATCGGTCGTAAAGGCGGTGATCAGGCTGCTGAACGCGAGGGCCACGACCAGGCCCACCGCGACGACGATCACGTCGCCCCGCATCAGGAAGTTCTTGAATCCCCTCATGTACTGCTCTCCGATCGGCGGAATGGGTGACGACGTCTGCTTCGTTCTGTCGTTAGTGGCGCACAAGCCTTACGAGGATTCCGGCTGGCCAGCGCCCTGGTCAAGCACTTTGCGGTTCCGGACGCAGACGTGTCGAAGCGGATCGCGATCGTGATCAGCGGCTGGGCAGGCTGAAGGCCCAGTTGAGCATCCGGGTCGCGGCGGCTCCGTTGACCGTGGTGCCCACGCCGGGGCTGTCGAGATTGACCCCGATGAACGAACGGCCGTCGCGAGTGGCCTCGAACAGCAGGCAGTGGCCCGCGGCCGGGGTGAATCCGGTCTTGATGCCGATCGCGCCCCGGTACACACCGAGCAGCGGGTTGAGGTTCACCCA
>PLDT01000388.1:18753-18900 GCA_003136255.1 Actinomycetota bacterium | reverse complement strand
GCCGCGGGCGCGGGCGCGGTGGCTCAGCGGCCGTCGCCGCCGGACGCGGGGTCGTGAACCTGGCCTTGGTGCGCGGGCCGGGAGAACTTCCGCGCCGCTGGGAGGTCGTTTGACATCCCGTTAGCCTGGGCGGCGGGGAGTGCCTCG
>PLDT01000388.1:16438-18715 GCA_003136255.1 Actinomycetota bacterium | reverse complement strand
CACCCCGACGATCAGCGCGGCGATCCCGCCCGCCTCGATGGCCAGCATGCCGGTCGTGATCTGGACCCGGTCGCCGAACACGACGATCCCGAGCGCGATCCCGGCCAGCGGCTCGCAGGCCGCGATGGCGGGCAGCGAGGCGTGCAGCGAGGCGGCGCTGAACGCGTTCTGCATCAGCCAGATGCCGAGGATGCCGGCGCCGACCAGGGCGTAGGCCGACCAGGTGGTGAACAGCACGGTCCACGAGTGACCCTGCAGGCCCTGCAGCGTCTGCCTGGTCAGCGCGTCCTGGATGCCGAACACGAGGCCGGCCGCGGTGCCGGTCAGGGTGGCCCGGACCTGTCCCTGACGGCGGTGCCCGATGATCACCGCCATGAACGCGATGCCCGCAATGATCGCCGCGGCGTACCAGTGCGACAACGAGCCGAACGACAGGCCGACGGGGGTGGTCGAGCGGGACAGCGAGATCAGGGTTACGCCGCCGATGAGGATGAGGGCGCCGGTCACCTCGGCGAGCTTGACCGGCTGCCGGGAAATCGGGACGGCCAGCACCAGAGCCCAGATCAGGTAGGTGGTCAGCAGCGGCTCGACCACCGTGAGCTCGAGATGGTCGATGGACCAGGCCACGAGCAGGTAGCCCGCTATCATGCAGCCGATGCCGAGCAGCCACCGGGGCTTGCGCAGCAGGTCGGTCAGGATGCGCAGGCGCAGGAACCGCGACTCCGGCTCCTGCTCAGCGGAGTACTGCTGCAGGACGAACCCGACCCCGAGCAATACGGCAGCCAGGAGGGCCGTCGCATAGTCCACATCCAGGTCCACGGTGCTCTGTCTTCATGCTTCGTAGGGGCAAAAGTGTGTGGCTATCACTCACAACGTGCACTACCGGCAGCTAGTTTCGACTCGTCCGCGTGACCCCTGGGCGCTCGCGACGTTTCGATCGTATGCCAGCCCGCCTACTACTGCTCCGCGCCGACCAGGGTGAACATCATAGCGGCCGTTCGGACGTGATTGGCATCAATCCGTTACCTGCCGACTTGGCCCGTTATTGGTGCTCAGCGGGTACGGTCAGGCCCCGCCGTACTACTATTGGCTGGTCGGCAGGCGTGATTGCCATGGGAGAGGGTGCTGACGTGGGAGACCGTAGAAGGGCTTCCAGGAAACGGGCCGTCGGGACCCGCGAGCACATTGTCGCGCACCTGGCCGGTACCCAGGAGCTCCTCGACCCAGGCGGGATGGCGAGCACGCGGCTGGCCGCCGCGGTCGGCTACCCCGGCTCCAGTGTGGCCTTTGCGCAGCTCCTGTCCGGCATGGAGCGGTCCGGGCTGATCGAGCGCGACGTGCGCGGCAAGCGGACCTACCGGATCCGGCTGGGTCCGATGGCGGCGGCCGGAGCCGACGCCGATGCGGACGCCGGCGGCGGGCCGGCCGGAGCTGACGCAGGCGCTGGGGCCGGGCTGGCCGGGTTCGACTATGACGAGCTGGCGCGGCGGCTGCTGGCCCAGGTTGTTCGGCGGCTGGCGGGGACGGTGCCGGGCGGTGCTGGCGCTGNNCGGATCTGGCGGTGCTGCGGGAGACGGTGGCTGGCTTGGAGTACGAGCTGGCCGACGCGTGGACCAAGCACGGCAAGCTGGCCGAGGAGAACGTCAAGCTGCGCGAGCAGCTCCGGACCGCGGAGCAGTCGCTGGCGCTGGCCCGGGAGAGCCTGCGCCGGCTGCCCATCGCCGCCGACCTGGACAGCACCGAGGTGCTGGTGCTGCAGCGGCTGCTGGCCGGGGATACCGCGGACTGGGAAGCGGCCCGGTCACTGCGAGCGTAGGGGTCAGCGGGACCTAAGGCAACGTCAGGAACTTAAGGAAGCACCCTCGGGCCCCTTTCATGATCTCAGTGTCATGGGCCGAAAGACATCCCACAGCGACATTCCGATGATCACGAAGGCTTTGGTACGGATAGCGGTACAAATTCCTTCGTGATCATGGTCGGTGCCCGGAATGTCTCAATATTAGGTTCTGGCATAACTGGACATAATGGGATNNGGCTGCTCTCGCCCACAGCGACCACCTGACCAGCTACGAAGCGCATAACTTCAGCACCACGGACACCTTAGGTTCCTGGGCATTGGGGTCTAAGGCCCGTCACGCTACCGCTTCTTCTGAGCCGCCCGACGGTGCTCCCAACCCTCGAAATCCCACCCCGTCGCCAGCGTGGCGTAGTGCTCCAGCGTCGCGACCTGGCGGTGCCGGGCCGCGAACTCCCGCAACGCCGCGTTGACGGCGTCCG
>PLDT01000388.1:0-16366 GCA_003136255.1 Actinomycetota bacterium | reverse complement strand
ACCCCGGGCCAGTCGGTGCCGAAGATCCACTTGGCGGCCAGCGCGGGCAGGTCGAAGCCTGCGTAGTAGTCCGGCAGCCGCTTGGGCGGCAGCCCGGCCAGGTCGATCCAGACGTTGTCCCGGGCCAGCGCCATCCGCGCGGCGTCGGCGTACCAGCGGCCTCGGCCGCCGTGGGCCAGCACGAACGGGACGCCGGGGTAGGCGGCGGCGATCGCGTCCATCAGCTTCGGATCCCCCGCCTCGGCCTGCGAGCCGGGGAAGATGCTCGGTCCGGTGTGCACGATGACCGGCACGCCGCGCTCGGCGCACAGGTCGTAGACCGGGTACATGTCGTCGCGGTCGACCCGGAAGGCGCCGTGCACCGGGTGCACCTTGACCGCGACCGCGCCGAGGTTCAGCTGGCGTTCGGCCTCGGCGGCGGGCGGGTGGTGCAGGAGCGGGTTCACATTGGCCACCAGGCGGTACCGCTCGGGGTTGTGGGCAATGAGCGGCAACAGGTCCTCGACCGGCTGGATGCCGGTCGCGCCCGGGCTGTACTCGGCGAACAGCAGCGCGGCGTCCACGCCCTCGGCGTCGAGCAGCGCGTCCAGCCGGGCCGGGTCCGGGTCGCCGTCGGCGTCGAACACCGTCTGCCACCCGGAGTCCCGGCCGTAGTCGACCGCCCACTGCATCCAGGAAGAGGACACGGTGCTCAGCCTGGGCACGTGCATGTGGGCGTCGATCACCGCCAGGCCGTCGATCATCGCGGCTTCGCCGCGATCACCGGCTTCGGGGCTCCAGGCGTCGCAGCTCNNGCGGCCGCGGCCACGATCGCGCCGTTCCCGACCCGGGCCCGGTTCAAGGTGATCGACCCGGAACCGATGAGGCACCGGTCCGCGACCACGCAGCCTTCCAGGTGCGCGTTGTGCCCGACCACGCACTCGGCCCCGATCAGCGTCGGCCAGTCGTGCGTGCAGTGAACCACGGTCCCGTCTTGGATCGAGGTCCGCGCCCCGATCTCGATGCGGCCGTGATCGCCGCGCAGCACCGCGCCGGGCCATACCGAAGCCTCCGGGCCGATCCGCACCCGGCCGATGACCACGGCGTCGGGGTGGACGAACGCAGCCTCGTCGATGTCAGGCTCAACGTCGCCCAGAGCGTAGATCGGCACCCGCAAACCCTACCGTGCGGGCTCGGGCTCGAGGTCGAGGACCCCGAAGCGGTGCTGGTCCCACAGGTGCAGCGACGCCTTCTCCGGGTAGCTGGTCACGTCCGGCGGGTCGTCGAAGATGCGGGTCATCCGGCTGCCTGGGGAGTAAAGCGGCCAGCCGGGGTCGCCGTCGGCGGCGAACGCCGCCCACTGCTCGCGCATCAGGTCGCCGAGGGCCACCGCCACCGCGGGCGGCTCGGGACCGAACAGCATCCGGCCGAGGGACTGGTAAGCGCCGAACACCAGCGGAACGTCGATCGCGTGGCAGGCCCCGAGCCCGCCCACGGAGGCCGGGTAGCGGAACTCGTACAGGAAGGTCCGGCCGCCGGAGGCGGAGTGCGCCTGGGCCAGGTGCAGGGTGGGCATCCGGAACAGCCAGTCGCTGTGGACCAGCTCGAACAGTATCTCCGGGTCCGCGTCCGGGTAGGCGGCGCGGTAGGCCGCCTCGCCGTCCGCGGGCGTGCTGGGGCCGAGCGCGGCCAGGGCGTCGCTGGCCAGCTCGGCGCTCACCTGGCCGCGGAGCCGGTAGAGGTGCATGAACAGCCGGTACTCGTCGCGGGTGTGCCCGGTGATCAGGTCGACGTGCCGGGCCGCCCCGGCGGCCACCTCCTGCCACGGCGCGGCGGGCAGCACCTCGCCGTCGACGACCGGCGAGAACGGCGTGGGGGTGTAGGCGACCGGCCCCCAGCGCCCGAAGTGATCGCGGGGGCGCACCTCATCGGCGGCGGCGGTCAGCCGGGCCGGGTCGGCGGTCCTGAACGCCTCCGCGGTGGCGGGCAAGCCGGCCCGGGCGGCGATCGCGGCGGTGATGTCGGCGGCCAGCGCGGGCGAGAAGAACGTGCCGGGCACGCTCTGCGCGATCGCCCGCCGGAACAGGCCGGCCGCGGCCGGCATGACCAGCAGGGCCGCGATCGCGCCGGCTCCGGCCGACTCGCCGAAGACCGTCACCCGGTCCGGGTCGCCGCCGAACGCGGCGACGTTCTCCCGGACCCAGCGCAACGCCGCGACCTGGTCCAGCAGCCCGCGGTTGGCCGGCACGCCGGGCAGCTGGGCGTAGCCCTCCACGCCGACCCGGTGGTTGAAGGTGACCAGCACGACGTTCTTTCGCGCGAAGCACGTCCCGTCGTAGCCGGGCAGGCTGGANNCATCGCGTAGGCGGACTGCGGCGGCGGCGGCCCGAACGCCATTGCGTCGCGGGTGCCGTCCCATCCTCGCGCCGGGCGCGGCGCGGCGAACCGCAGGGCGCCGGTGGGCGGCTCGGCGAACGGGATGCCCAGGAAGGCGGCGATGCCGTCCGCGCCGCGACGGCCGCGGACCAGCCCGCTGGCCGTGCGGACGACGGGCTCGGTGACGTCCATCAGCACCCCTTGCCGGCGGGCGTTCCGGAAATTCCGGACACGGGCCTTATGACCGCGTACAGCCGCCAGGAGCGACAGTACGCCACGGGACCCGCCATGACGGGGATCTCGCGCTAGCTCGCGACCGTGGTGAGGGGCCAGCCGAAGAAACCGTCGAGGGCCACGGCGGCGCTGGCCGAGTGCGGTGGGTCGATCGCGGTGTAGGTGGTGAGGAACGTGTCGGTTTCATGGTGCACCACGGCGGGCCGGGGCGTGGCCACCTGGTTGCCGTCCGGCCAGGTGCTCGCGCGCAGCCCGGCGGGCGCGCTGTAGCTGTTGCGCTGGATGAGGGCGCCGATTACCCAGTAGCCTCGCCCGTCGGCCAGCGGCAGCGCGAACGTCGGGTCGCCGGCCGGGGCGAAGCCGCTGGCGTAGCTGACACCAGCTCCCCGGTCCTGCCGGATCGACGTGGCGGACGTCGCGGGGATCGAACCGGACCCGGCCAGGAAGTCGTTCACCGCGAAGGGCGATGCCGCGCCGGCGGTCTGCGCGGCTCCGCTCGCGGCGCGGGTCAGCACCCGGGCCAGGTCGGAGGTGTAGCTGCCCGGTGCGAGCCGGGCCGGGGCCGCCGGGGGCGCGCCCTGGGTGCACAGCGCCGGCCAGCCGCCATCGGAATGGTTGACGGCCGTGGCCAGCTTCCACAGGCCGCCGACGCGTTCGAACACCATGGCCACGGACTGCATGCCGGTGCCGAAGTCGAAGACGTCCGTGTCCGCGTAGGCCACGAAGATGGCCGGATTACCGGTGTGGCACGGGATCGTGATCGACAGCCCGGTCAGCTGGAATCCTTCCCGGTCCGCGTTCTTGGGCAGGCTCGCTTGCCGTTCCTCGGACAGGTAGAGGGTGCGCATCTGGCCGGTGGTGATCTGATCGAGCCCGGCGAAATTGTTCGCGGTGAGCATCGAGTTGGTCTTTACCAGCCAGTTCGTGACGGCCGCCTGCTCCGCCGCGGTGTGTGCCGAGGAGGCCGGCGCGTTGACCGCCGGGGAGCCTGCCCCGCCGCAGCCCGCTGCGGCCAGGCCGATGGCGGCGAGGCCCAGGGCGGCCAGCGACCGGACCTTCAGCCGTCCCCGGCCGGAGTTTGCGATGCGATTCATGTCTGAAGTCCTTTCGTTCGGACCCGGGCTGACTGATGCCCGGCCAGGTCGACGCTAGGAATTCCGGCGGCTGGCCGGATCGGGCCGCGCCCTGAACTCCGGTCCGGGTCAGCCAGGAAAATGCTCAGGGTCTGCCCTGATGCCGGTGGCTAAATGCGGTGCCAGACTGGATCCGTGCAGCCCTGCGAGGCGATCTTGATCGTCGACGACCACGACGGCTTCCGGCGATTGGCCCGGGGCATGCTCGAGGCCGCCGGCTTCACGGTCGCCGAGGCGGCCACCGGCGCGGAGGCGACGCAGGCGGTCCGGACCGTCCGGCCCGGCCTGGTGCTGCTCGACATCGGCCTGCCGGACTTCGACGGGTTCGAGGTGGCCAGGCGGCTGGCCGCCGTCCCGGCCGGAGACCCGGCTCCGGTCGTGGTGCTGACTTCGACCCGCGAGGCGCGCGACTACGGGGCACGGATCGCGGCCAGCCCGGCCGCCGGGTTCCTGCCCAAAGATGAGCTCTCGGGCGCGGCGCTGCGCCGGTTCCTGGCCCGGGAGCCGTAATGAACCGGTGGCTGCGGGCAGCCCTGATCGCGGGCGCGACCGCCGCGGTGGGCTGCTTCGTCTGGTCGTCCTGGCCCCCGCAAGGGTACGTGCCGGTCGAGATCAGCTTCGCGGTCGTCGGGCTGTCGTTCATGGTGGCCGGGATCGCGGCCTGGCAGCGGTGGCCGGCCAGCCGGCTGGGCCTGCTGTTCACGATCGTCGGCTACCTCTACCTGGTGCCGGTCATCCTGGGCAACCTCGCCAATCCGGTGGCGTGGACGATCGGGTACCCGGCCGGGGGCATCTACGGTGCGGCCTTGGCCCAGCTGGGCCTGGCCTGGCCTGGCGGACGGATGCGGTCCAGGTTCGAGCGCGGGGTGATCGTCGCCGACTACGCGGTGAACATCGCGTTCAACACGGCCGCGACGATGTTCTGGAATCCCGCGTTCAGCGGATGCAACGCTAGTTGCCCGGCCAACGTGCTGCTCATCCGGAGTTCCCGGCCGACCTGGAATGCCATCAACACGGTTGAAGCGCTCATCGGGTTCGTGATCACCGGCATCGTCCTGACCCTGATCGTCCGGCACTGGAGGTCCGCGCGCGGCTGGTCCCGGCGGGCCATGATGCCGCTGTTGTGGATTGCCCCGGCGGTGGGGGCAGAACAAATCCTGACCGGGAATCTGTTCCACTTTTCCGCTACGGTCACCTACGCGCTGCTCCCGCTGGTGCTGCTGGCAGGCCCGGCCCTGTTCGTGATCAGCACGGTGCGGGCCCGGACGGCGGGCGGCGCGCTTGGCACCGCGATCGTCGACCTGGAACCGGGTGCTTCGCCGGGCCGGCTCAAGGACGCGCTGGCCCGGGCGCTCGGCGACTCCACTCTCCAGCTGGCGTTCCGGCAGCCGGGCGGGTCGGGTTATCTGGATACCGGGGGCCAGGCCGTCGACGCGGACCGGCCGGATAACGGCCGGGCCGTGGTGCCGATAGCGGGCTCGGACGGGGCCGTCCTGGTCTACGACGAGGGACTGGAGCTCGAGCCGCAGCTAGTGAAGCTGACGGCCGCGGCGGCCAGCATGGCTTTGGAGCACGCCCGGCTGCAGGCCGAGGTGCAGGCCCAGCTCGAGCAGGTCCGCGCCTCCCGCGCCCGGATCGTCGAGGCCGGGGATGCCGAACGACGCCGGCTGGAGCGTGATCTACACGATGGCGCGCAGCAGCGGCTGGTGATGTTGAGCCTGGCGCTGGGGATGGCCCGCGACCGTGCGGCGGGGGCGGACCCGGAGCTCGAGGCGCTGATTACCTCGGCGGGTAAGGAGGCGCGCGAGGCGCTGACCGAGCTGCGGGAGCTGGCCCGCGGGATCCATCCCGCGGTGCTGACCGAGACCGGGCTGGCCGGGGCGATCCAGGCGCTGGTCGAGCGCTCACCGGTGGCCGTCACGATCACCGCGGTGCCGGACGAGCGGTTCCCGGCCGCCATCGAGGCCACCGCGTACTTCGTGGTCTCCGAGGCGCTGGCCAACGTGGCCAAGCATGCGATGGCCGACGGCGCCCAGGTGACGATCCGCGGGCTACCCGGACGGCTGGTGATCGAGGTCAGCGACGACGGGGCCGGGGGCGCCCGGGCCGAAGGGGGATCAGGGTTGCGGGGCCTGGCCGACCGGGTGGCCTCGGTCGGTGGCGTGCTGCGGGTGGACAGCCCGCCGGGCCGCGGGACCCGCCTGGAAGCGGACCTCCCGTGTCCGTGACTCCCGGGGCGGCCGCCCCGGGCCGGCCACGGCTGCGCGTGGTCATCGCCGAGGACGCGGTGCTGCTGCGCGAGGGGCTGCGCCGGGTACTGACCGACGCGGGCCTGGACGTGACGGGCATGGCCGGGGACGCGGACCATCTGTTGCAGCTGGTCTCGGCGTCGCGGCCCGATGTCGTGCTCACCGATATCCGGATGCCGCCCGCCCAGAGCACCGAGGGCCTGCAGGCCGCGCTGGAGATCCGCCGCCGGTGGCCGGGTACGCCCGTGATCGTGCTGTCCCAGCACGTCGAGACCGAGCACCTGTTTGAGCTGCTGGCCGGAGATCCGCGCGGGATCGGCTACGTGCTCAAGGAACGGGTCGCCGACATCGCCCAGTTCACCGACGCGATCCGCCGGGTGGCCGCGGGCGAGTCGGTGATCGACCCGCAGGTCGTGTCCCGGCTGGTAGCCCGGCCGCGGCGCGACAGCCCGCTGCAGACCCTCACCGAGCGTGAGCTGGCCGTGCTGGGCCTGATGGCCGAGGGCCGGTCCAACCACGCGATCGCCGCGCAGCTGTTCATGTCGCCCAAGACCGTGGAAACGCACGTCGGGAACCTGTTCGCCAAGCTCGGCCTGCTGCCGGGGGCCGAAGACCACCGCCGGGTGCTGGCGGTCCTGACCTACCTGCGCGGTTAGCCGCTGTCCTGGCCGCGGTCCGCCGCTAGAGTCGAGCGCATGGCGGAGCGCACCCGGTTCGAGGGCAATCTGGAGCCGGAGGAGGACTACGAGGGCCTGACCTTCGCCGACGCCACATTCGACGAGGCCGCCGCGGGCGGCTGTCACTTCCTGGACTGTTCGTTCCTGGGTGTGTCATTTGGCGGCGGCCGGCTGCGCAAGAGCCGGTTCACCGACACCTGCGTGCGCGACACCCGGTTCGTGGCTACCGACCTGACCGAAACCGGCTGGCAGGACTCGACCCTGGCCGGCTGCGCGCTGGCCGGGGTGCAGGCGTTCTCGGCCGCGCTGCGCCGCGTCACGTTCCGCGACGGCAAGCTCGACTCGGTGAACTTCCGCAGCGCAAAATTTACCGACGTGGCCTTCGAGGACTGCGTGCTGCGCGACGTGGACTTCGCCAGCGCGACTCTGCTGCGGGTCAGCTTCGCCGGGTGCACCCTGACCGGCGCGAACTTCACGAAGGCCACCTGCACCGAGGTGGACCTGCGGGGCGCTCAGCTCGGCATCACGGCCGGATACGAGTCACTGCGCGGCGTCACCATCGACAGCGTCCAGCTCGTGACCCTGGCCCCGTACCTGGCCCGCCACCTCGGCATCACCGTGGCCGACTGAAAGGCACCCCCCGTGGAGTACTACCAGCACGATCTGGCCCTGGTGCACGCCCGCGGCTTCGGCCAGCACGCCGACCGGTGCGCGCCTGGCCTGCTGGAACTGCTGGACCCGGTGCGGGGCGGGCTCGTGCTCGAGCTCGGCTGCGGGGCCGGGGCCCTGACCCGGCACCTGCTGGCCGCCGGTCACCGGGTTATCGCTACCGACGCGTCCGCCGCCATGCTCGAGCTGGCCCGGGCGGCGCTGGGCGGGGAGGCGGACCTGCGCCCGCTCGTCCTGCCCGACGATCCGCTGCCGGCCGCGGACGCGATCGTCTCGGTCGGGCACGTGATCAGCTACCTGCCGGACGCCGCGGCCGTGGACCGGGCCCTGGTCGGCATGGCCGCGGCGCTGCGGCCGGGCGGGGTGCTGGCCATCGACATCTGCGACCTGGAGTTCGGCCGCGTCCGGGCCGGCGAGCAGAACGTCGGCCGGGTCGGGCCGGACTGGGCCGCCATAACCGTTTTCTCCCGGCCAGCGCCGGAGGTGTTCGTCCGGGACGTCACCACGTTCGTTCCCGACGGGGCCGGCGCATGGCGGCGCGGCAGCGAGCGCCACGAGAACGTGCTGGTCGACACGTCGCTGATCCCGGCGTTGCTGGCCGGGCACGGCGTGACGGCCACGGTGGGGTCAGCCTTCGGCGCTGCGGAGCTGCCGCCGGGAATGCGGGCGGTGACCGGGTTCAGAACCTGACCTGGTGCCAGGTCGCTCCGGCGTCGTCGGTCAGGAACAGCTGCCCGGGCCGCCGGGTGACGTTGCCGTCGCTGTCGGCGGGCCCGTACACCACCACCCCGTGGGCGGCGGTGGTGAAGCCGAGGTCGGCCCACCCCATCCCGCCGTCGTCCTGCTGGTTCACGACGCGCCAGCTAGCCCCGGCGTCGCCGGAGTAAAACAGCCAGCTCGCCGCGCTGGCGGTGGCGATAGCCAGCTGGCCGGCCGTGGCGGCGGCGAGGGTGCCCGCGTCGCCGTCCGGGCTGGGCTGACCGGCCAGCGCCCAGTGCGCCCCGTCGTCGTCGCTGACGTACACGTGCTTGATCGTGTGCCCGCCGAACCCCTCGCCGGTGCACACGATGGCCAGCCCGGTCGCGGAGGTCACCGCGACCGACGGAACCGGGGCGAGCGCCGGGCACGGGATCGGGTTCCGGCGCAGGGTGCGCCCGCCGTCGGCCGTGACCAGCACGTCGTGGTCGACCACGACAGCCGCGACCCCGGCCTGGGTGGCGATCAGGTCGTCGGGGTCGAGCAGGCGGATGCCCGCGCCGCTGGCCGCGAAGACCCAGGGGCCGCCGTTCAGCGCCCGGCGGACCAGCGTGCCTGGTTGCGGGCAGCCGCCGTCGGCCGTGCACCGCGCGATGACCGCGAGTGCCTGAGCCTGAACGATGGCCAGGGACAGGACCGATCCGGGGGGCGTGACGGCCCGGGCCCACCGCTGGCCGCCGTCGGTGGTCTCCCACAACCCGTCGCCGAACACGAACCCGTGCTCGGGCGTCGCGAAGCGGATGCCCCACACCGCGCCGGCCTGCGACGGCGCCCCGACCGGCACCGCCGGGCCGCGCAGGGCGGTCCAGCTCGCGCCCCGGTTCAGGGTCCGGGCGATCATGGTGCACGGCGCATGCGCGCACGGCGCGGTGCCCAGCACGAACGCCTCGTCCGGCGAGACCCAGGTGACCGACGTGGCCGCGAACCCGGCCGGCACCGGACCGGCCGGGGTTCCGGCCGTAGGGCCGGCTTCGGATGGCGGGGACGAGATTGAGGCCGAACGGCCCGGGTGGACGGCTGACGGGCCGGCTGACCCGCTCGCCCCGGAGGAGGCTGCGCGGGGCGGACCCGCCCCCGCCACGTGCACCGTGCCGCACGCCGTGCCGCCGAGCAGCAGCCCGGCGGCCACACCGGCCGCCAGCAGCAGCCGTCGCCGAGATGCCGCCATCTCGCACCGTCCTTGTCCTGTCGTAGGTAAGACGACGCAGGAGCGGCCTGGTTGGATCATCGTGGTGGCCGGTGGAGACCGGGGCTGCTGGGACCGGGGCTCAGGAAATCAGGCCCACCGCGTGGGCGAAGGCTTGACTGCGGTCGCGGTAGTCCCGGAATTGCCCGAAGCTCGGCGCGGCGGGAGACAGCAGCACCACCCCGTCGGGCCGGGCCCAGCCGAAGCCCGCCGCCACGGCTGCGTCCAGGCCGGAGCAGTCGGTCACTTCGATCCCGGCGGCCGCCCGTTGGATCTCGGCGCGGATGCGGGGGCCGTTATCCGGCAAGGTCAGCACGAGGGTCGGCGCGTCCCGGGCCAGTACGCCTGCCGCGAGCGGAGCGTAGTCGATGCCGCGGTCGTGACCGCCCACGATGAGCGCGATCCTCCTGGCCGGGAACGCATCCAGCGCGGCCAGGGTGGGCAGCACGTTGGTGGACAGGCTGTCGTCGACGAAGGTGACCCCGGCGATCGTCGCGATCGGCGCGAGCCGGCTGGGCAGCCCGCGGTAGCCGGCGGCGGCCACGCGCAGGGCGGCGGCGTCGGCGGCTCCGGGCACGCCGAGGGCGGTCAGGCACCGCCGGGCGATCAGCGCGTTGCGCCGGTTGTGCCGCCCGAGCAGCCCGAGCGGCGCCATCCAGTCCGCGTCCGGGTCATCGTCCTGCGACACCCACTCCACCCGGGGCCCGAGCAGGCCCGCGTGCTGGCGCAGCAGGTCACTGTCGCCGTTGGCCACGGTCAGGTCGGCCCCGGGCTGGGAGCACATGGACAGCTTGTCCCGGTAGTACTGCTCCACTCCCCCGTGCCAGTCCAGGTGGTCCGGGTGCAGCGAGGTGACCGCGCCCACCGGCGGCGTGCACGGCAGGTCGGTGGCCTGGTAGCTGGACACCTCGATGACCCAGTAGTCGAAGTCGCCCGCCACGGACTTCTCGGCCGGGTCGTAGGGCACGACGCCGATATTGCCGCCGACCAGGCACCGGTAGCCCAGCCCGGTGAGCAGATGCCCGGTGAGCGACGCGGTGGTGCTCTTGCCCTTGGTGCCGGTCACGCACAGGACCCGCCCCAGGTCCGCGCCGGCTCGTTCGGCGAGCCACAGGCCCAGGCCGCCGACCACCGGGATGCCCAGCCCGGACAGCCGGGCCACCTCGGGCCGGTACCGGCTCAGGCCCGGCGTCTTGACCACCACGTCGCATCGTTCCAGTGCGGCCAGCCCGCCCTCGCCGGTGGCGAGCACGCCCGGGGCGCCCGGGTGGTCATCGACCAGGACGGGCTCGACCCCCAGGGCCCGCAGCTTGCGCAGGTTGGCGTGGCCCTCGCGGCCCAGGCCCCAGACGCCGACCCGGGCACCGGGCAGGTCGGACCAGGAGAGTTTCGGGCGGGGATCGGTCATCGGTACCCGGCGGGGATGAAGTTCTCGGCGACCGGCCGCAGCATGGCGGCCGCATCCGCGGCCGATGGGGCGTCGGGCCAGCCGGCGACCTCGGCGGCCAGCTCCTGCAGCAGGCCGGCGCCGGCCCGGTCGTCCCGCCGCGCCGCCAGCAGGACCGCGGCCCGGCACTCGTTGACCTCGCCGACGCACTCGAACGGCTTGGCGCCCGCGCCGAGCAGGGCCCGGAACTTCCCGGCCAGCCCCGGATCCTCCAACGGCTCGCCGGTCTGCCTGAAGATCCGCCGCAGCTCCTCGGCCGGCATGAACGGCGCCAGGATCAGGTCGATGAAGCAGCACTTGTCGCACTGCCCGCACCAGTGATCGAGCCGGCGCGCCGGGTCGGTGTAGAACGCCTTATTGCAACTACGGAACGACCCGTGGTACTGCTCCTGGGCCGCGAACTCCCGGCCCACCCACAGCTCGGTCCGGTCCCGCAGCCAGGAGAAGTAATCCGGCATCGGGGCCGGGCTGCCCGCCAGCACCCCGCGGAAGGCGGCCTCGAAGTCGGCGCTCTTGGAGTACTGGTGGTTCACCGGGCGGCCCTGGTCCCGCAGCGTCGGGATGGACGCCGACCACTCGTTGGACATGACGACCGCGTCCCGGTCCTCGAGCACCGCCGCGAGCACCGCGATCGCGGACAGGATCCCGGTCACCGGCACGTGCCCGTTGAGGAAGCCCAGTTCGGCCGAGCGCAGCAGCTGCGGGTCGATCTCCCGCTCGGCCCGCACCACCGGCAGGCCGGTGACCGCGGCCGGTTCCTCGATCGCCGCGAACCGGTCGGCCGGCCTGCTCACCACGAACAGGGCGGCATCGGCCAGCCGCCGGATCCGCTCCACCACCACGATCGAGTCGATCCCGCCGCCGAACGGCACCAGGGCTCGCGGCCGGCTCCCTGGTTCCCGCGGCTGGGGAGTCCGGGCGTCGGACCGGCGTGCCTCGAAGCGCAGCGGGGTGAGGTCCAAGGCGTTGCGGTAGGCGAACTCGCCGAGGCCCTGCAGGTAGAACTCGCGCAGGAAGGCCAGCTCGGCCTCGGTCAGCGTGGTCTGGCCCAGGTCGATGACCGGCGGCGCGGCGGTCTTGTAGTAGGACACTCCCGCCAGCAGGAACACCAGGCGCGCGGCGGCCCGGGCCGCTTCGGTCCGCCAGCGCGGCCCGGGCGGCAGCGTGATCCGCTCGGTGAACTCCCGCCCGTCCAGCGAATACCCGCAGGTCAGCAACCCGCGCTCGGCATCGGTGGCCCAGTCCCCGTACCGGAACACGCGCCCGCGAACTGATGAAGGCGGCAACCTGTCGGGTAGAGCCATCTCGAGTGAATCCCCCAACCGTCCGGCTAGCCCAGTGCGTCGGCCCATGATAGAGGCCGCAATGATGGCGCTGCGCCGTCTGGCGAACCATCACTGGTAATCGCTGACCCAGACCGAGATACGGTCGGGCTCTAGGGCATTGCGCACCACACTGGCCAGGTCATCGTGGACCTGGTCCAGGTCCGCCGCGTCTTTGAGCCGCGCCGCGAACGCCGCCACGGTCCGGTCGGCGTCATAGCGGGCCCGNNGGCCGTGACGTTACGCCCGGGGCGTTACGGCAACGTTACCGCTTCTGCTTTGCGGCCCCAGGCCGGGAACGGGCCCCGGCCTTTTACAAATCGAAACGAGTTTGTGTAGGCGGTAATGACCTCTCGGTGTTAAATCTGGAGCAACCGAACAACCCAGGCGCAGACGCAGGTCCGCCGGGGGCCTCGTGAGGAGGAGGGTGGCGGGTGACTGCTTACCTGATCCGGCGCTGCGGGACGTCGGTCATAATCCTGATCGGCATTTCGATTTTCGTGTTCGGCCTGCTGCATATCGTCTACCCGTCACCGGCCAGGGTGGTCCTCGGCCCCCGCGCGTCGCTGGTGGCGATCGCCGCGTGGAACGCCGCTCATGGCTTCGGCGGATCGGTGTTCGCGCAGTACTGGCACTATGTGGACGGCGTGCTGCACGGCAACCTCGGCTATTCGTTCAAGCTGAACCAGAGCGTGGCGGCGTTGTTCAAGGAGCGCTGGCTGCTCAGCGCCTACCTGTCGGGTACGTCGCTGGTGCTGTCGGTCCTGATCGCGATCCCGCTCGGGATCTACCAGGCGGTCAAACGGAACACGGCCGGCGACAACGTGAGTACCAGCCTGGCCTTCATCGCCTACGCCATGCCGGATTACCTGCTCTACCTGATCGCGATCCAGGTCTTCGCGTTGACGTTCAAGATCTTCAGCTACCAGGCGAGCCAGTCCAACTCGCTGATCACGGTGGTCGGCGACTGGCGGGAGATGACGCTGCCGATCGTCTGCATGACTGTGTTGGTGCTGGCCGGCTACTCCAGGTACATGCGATCGGCGGCCATGGACACCCTGGCGCAGGACTACATCAAGGTCTGCCGGGCCAAGGGCCTGCCTGAGCGGCTCGTGCTGTTCCGGCACCTGACCCGCAATGCCTGCCTGCCGATGATCACGCTGGTGGGGCTGTCGATTCCCACGCTGCTCTCCGGCAACCTCATCGCCGAGGTCGTCTTCAACTACAACGGCCTCGGCCTGCTGTTCTACAACAGCCTGCAAAACGAGGACTACCCGATACTGCTGGCCTACACTCTGGTCGGCGCGGTGCTGACCGTGCTGGGCAACCTCATGGCCGACATCGCGCTGACCGTCGCCGATCCGCGAATCCGGCTGGCCTGACCCGCTACGACCCCAGGAGGAAATAGTGGCCAGCGCCAGCCCCTCGTCGCTCCCGCCGCTGGATATCACGCGCGCGCCTGAGGGCGGTGAGATCGGCCCGGTCCGGAGCGGCTGGCGGCTGGCCCTCCGGGAGTTCGCGAGCAACCGGCTTGCCGTCATCGGCGTGGCCGTTCTGGCCTTCTTCGTGCTGTTGTGCTTCGTCGGCCCGCTTTTTTACCACGCCAACCTGGTGACTTCCAACCTGAACATCGCGAACTCCCCGCCTGGGGCCGGCCACCCGCTCGGGACCGACAACGAGGGCATCGACGTGCTCGGCGAGATCATGAAAGGAGGCCAGGCCTCGCTGGAGATCGGCTTCCTGGCCGCGATCGTGGCCATCGTCGTGGGTGCGCTCTACGGAGCGATATCCGGGCTGGCCGGCGGACTCCTCGACTCGGCGCTGATGCGGGTGGTGGATGTCCTGCTCTCGATCCCGTTCCTGTTCGTGGTACTGATCGTGGCCGTCAGGTACGGGGCGTCCGTGCTGTCACTCAGCCTTATCCTCGGCGGATTCACCTGGCTGGTGCCGGCCAGGCTGGTTCGCGGCGAGGTGCTGTCGCTTAAGGTACGAGACTTCGTCGCCGCGGCGCGCACCGCCGGGGCTACCCCATGGCGGCTGATCAACCGGCACCTGCTCCCCAACGCGATCAGCGTCATCATCGTCAACGTCACGTTCAACGTCGCCGATGCCATCCTGGCCGTCGCCTATCTCGGCTTTCTCGGCTTCGGTCTGCATTACCCCAACTACGACTGGGGCGACCTGCTTTCCAACGGAACGAACTACATGCTGGACGGCTACTGGTGGCTCATTTACCCGGTCGGGTTCTGCATCATCGCCACCGTGATGGCCTGCAACCTCATCGGAGACGCGCTTCGCGATGCGCTGGACGTCCGGCTGCGCCGCCGATGATTCCCGAAACCGCCCCGCGACAACCAGGCCCCGCGACAACCAAGCAGGGTCATCAGGAGAGGAAAAGGCGATGATGAGACTCGCACGTTCGAGCGTCACGGTCGCCGCGCTGGCCGTGGCCGGCGCTACGATGCTGGCCGCGTGCAGCGGTGGTTCCAGCAGTAAAGCTACGAGCGGGACGCCGTCGACCGCGCTCGGCGGTGCGTTCGGCTCCATTCCCGCTGCCGCCACCGGGCCGCAGCACACCGGCACGGTTACCTGGGCGGAGGCACCGGGCACCGCGCCGACCTGGATCTTGCCGCTCGTCTCGTCCGCCGCGGACTCGGACAACGACATCAATTTCTTTGAAGAACAGATGTGGCGGCCGCTGTACTGGTTCGGCAACGGGGTCGAGCCCAGCCAGACGCCGGCGATGAGCCTGGCGGACGCTCCGACGTGGTCCAACGGTGACAAGACGGTCAGCATCACGCTCAAGAGCAGCTACAAGTGGTCCGACGGCCAGCCGGTTACCTCCAGGGACGTGCTTTTCTTCTTCGATGAGGTCAAGGCCGCGATCGCGGAGGACCCGGCCAACTGGGGCCCGTACAGCCCGGGCCTGGGGATCCCCGACGAGGTGGCGAACGTCGCCACGCCCACCGCGAGCACGGTGGTGTTCACGCTGAAGCAGGCGGTCAACCCGGGGTGGTTCCTCGATGACGAACTCTCCACGGTCGTCCCGATGCCCGCGCACGCCTGGGCCAAGGCATCGGACAGCGGGCCGATGCTGGATTTCACCGTCCCGGCCAACGCGACGAAGATATACAACTACCTGTCCAAGGCGTCGATGTCGCTTAACACTTACACATCCAATCCGTTGTGGCAGGTCGTGGACGGGCCCTACACGCTCACCTCGTTCAACGCCAGCACCGGCGCGTACACGATGGCGCCGAATCCCTCCTACGGCGGCCCGCATGCCGCCAAGATTCCTACCTTGCAGGCGGTCCCGTTTACCTCCGACACCGCCGAGTTCGACGCGGTGCGGGCAGGCAGCATCGACGTTGGCTACCTGCCCCTGGACGACATCAAGCAGGTGAAGATCGTCGAATCGAGCGGCTACAACGTATTCGGCTATCCCGGCTTCTTCTTCAACTACGTCACCTACAACTTCGCCGACAAGACCGGTGACTTCAACAACATCATCGCCCAGCTCTACATCCGGCAGGCCATTGCGCACCTAGAGGACGAGCAGGGATATATCAAGGCGTTCTTCGGCGGCGCCGGCGGCCAGGCCTACGGGCCTATCCCCGCCGTGCCGACGAGCCCCTATACCCCGGCCGACGCGGTCACGGACCCGTATCCGTTCAGCGTGGCCGACGCGATCTCGCTGCTGAAGAGCCACGGCTGGACGATCAACACCTCAGGCACCGACACGTGCGCCAAGGCAGGCACCGGCCCTGGTGAATGCGGAGCCGGCATCCCGGCCGGGACCCCGCTGGCGTTCAACCTCATCTACAGCACCTCGCCCGCCATCATCGGCGAGGAGGTAACGGACCTTGCCTCCGAGGCAGCCAGCGCGGGGATCACCATCCACCTGCAGAGCAGCAACTACAACTACATCATCACCTACTACGACGACCCGGTGCCGACCGGCAAGCCCTACATCAACAAGTGGGCCATGGAGGACTTCGGCGGGTTTGTGGACTCTACCTACCCGACCACGCTCGGGGTCTTCAACGGCCCCGGAGCGGAAAACGAGGGCGACTACAACAACCCGACGGCGAACGCGCTGATCAACGCCTCAGTAGTCGGCGGCAACCCGACCGCGGTGAAGGCAGAGGCGTCGTTCCTCACCGAGAACCAGCCGGGCCTGTTCCAGCCGGACGCCGACCAGGTCGCGGTATGGAAGAAGGACCTGTCAGGTCCGCAGGCCTCGTTCGCGACCTTGACCCAGCTGAACCTCAATCCCGAGTACTGGTACTTCACCGGCTGAGCGGGTCAGGCGATGGGGATGGCGATACGAGGAGGGTG
>PLDT01000423.1:0-11784 GCA_003136255.1 Actinomycetota bacterium | reverse complement strand
GCCCGGCCAGTGACCGCAGGAATCCCCGCATCCACACGATGCCTTCGGGGTCCATGCCGTTGAACGGCTCGTCCATCATGAGGACCGGCGGGTCGCCGAGCAGGGCCGCCGCGATGCCCAGCCGCTGCCGCATGCCGAGAGAGTAGCCGCCCGCCTTCCGCCGGATGACGGCCTGCAGGCCGGACTGCGCGACGACCTCATCCACCCGGCTGGCCGTCAGGCCCTGGGAGTGGGCCAGCCACAGCAGGTGGTTGCGCGCGGACCGGCCGGGCTGCAGCGCGGCGGCGTCCAGCAGCGCGCCGACGTGAGTAAGCGGGCGGCGCAAAGACGGGTAGGGCCGGCCGCCGATCAGCGCGGTGCCCGCGTCGGGCGCGTCCAGGCCGAGGACGGCCCGCATCGTGGTGGACTTGCCTGCGCCGTTCGGGCCGACGAACCCGGTGACCTGCCCGGGCCGGACGGTGAAGGACATACCGTCCAGCGCCAGCGTCGGCCCGAACCGCTTGCGCAGCCCGCTCACTTCGATGGTTGCTTCCATGTCCGCAGTTGTAGGGCACGGCCGGTCACACGGCCGTCACAGCTTCTGTGACCACGCTGTGACCGCGGGCCGGGCATCCTGGGGACCATGAGAGTGCTGGTGGCCGAGGACCAAGTCAAGCTCGCCGAGACCGTCGCCGTTGGCCTGCGCCGCGAGGGCATGGCCGTCGACATCGCCCTCGACGGGCAGCAGGCCCTCGACCGCGCGGTCGTGAGTAGCTATGACGTCATCGTCCTGGACCGCGACCTGCCCGCGGTGCACGGCGACGAGGTCTGCCGTCAGCTGATCGCCCGGGGGTGCGAAGGCCGGATCCTCATGCTCACCGCGGCGGCCACGATCGAGGACCGGGTCGACGGCCTCGGCCTCGGCGCCGACGACTACCTGCCCAAGCCGTTCGCGTTCGCCGAGCTGGTAGCCCGGATCCGGGCGCTGGCCCGGCGGTCCCGGCCGCCGCTGCCGCCGCTGCTCACCCACGGCGACCTGCGCCTCGACCCAGCACACCGGGTCGCCACCAGGGACGGGCGGCGGCTCGCCCTGACCCCTAAAGAATTCGCCGTGCTGCAACTGCTGCTGGAAGCCCAGGGCACGGTGGTACCAGCCGAGCAACTGCTGGAAAAGGTGTGGGATGAGATGACCGACCCGTTCACCACTACCGTCAAGGCCACCATCCACCGGCTGCGGGCAAAACTCGGCGACCCGCCGGTCATCCGCACCATCGCCCAGGTCGGCTACCGGATCTAAGGACCGCGATGCGCCCGCCCGCACCTCCCGCCCCGTTCCCGGCCCGACGCCGTCGCCGCAGCGTGCGGTGGCGGCTAGCCGCCGTCTACGGAACCCTGTCGATCCTGTCCGCCTCCGTCTTGGTCACCGGCATCTATTCGTGGGAGGCGTCCGCTGGTTCCGTCCAGCCCGCAACCCCCGCCCCGCCGGCCCCCAACGGCCAGCAGTCCCCGCTGGCACAGGCACAAGCCCGCATCGGCCAGCTCGAATACCAGGTGACAGCGCTCTCCGACCGGGCGCACTCCATCACCTCCCACGGGCTCCTGGCCAGCGTGGTGGTCGTGCTGGGCCTCACGGCGATAGCGTCGCTCATACTGGGCTGGCTGCTGGCCGGGCGCATCCTGCGGCCGCTACGGAAGATCACCGCCGCCACCCGGTCCATCTCCGAAGACGACCTGGGCCGGCGGCTCGCCATACCGGGTCCCGCCAACGAGCTCACCGACCTCGCCGACACCATCGACGCGCTGCTCGCCCGGCTGCAGGCCGCATTCGACGCTCAGCGGCAATTCGTCGCCAACGCCTCCCACGAGCTGCGCACCCCGCTCACCCTCGAACGCGCCCTGCTCGAGGTAGCCCTCGCTGACCCCGCCGCCACCGCCACCACCTTGCGCTCTACCTGCGAAGAAGTGCTCGTCGCAGGCCAGGATCAAGAACGGCTGATCGAAGCGCTGCTCACCCTGGCCCGCAGCCAGCGCGGCCTGGACCACCGGGATCCCTTCGACCTTGCCGAAATCACGACGCGGGTGCTCAACGCGCGTTGCCCGCGGGTACAAGCCCTGACCCTAGGCGTCACTGCCGAACTCGGCTCCGCCCCGGCCACAGGCGATCCCAGCCTCGCCGAGCGGCTCATAGCCAACCTCACCGACAACGCGCTGAGCTACAACGTCCCCGGCGGACAGGTCGAGGTCACGACGGGAACCAGGGACGGGCACGCGTTCCTGCTCGTGGCCAACACCGGCCCCCTGGTACCCGCCGGGCAGATCCAGCGGCTGCTCCAGCCCTTCCAGCGCCTCAATCCGGACCGGGCGGATGAGCCCGGCCGATCCGGCCTCGGCTTGTCCATCGCTGCTGCCATCGCTAAAGCTCACGACGCTGCGCTGCGCATCCACCCGGGAAAGCACGGAGGACTCAGCGTCGAAGTAACCTTCGCTACCCCGGCCACCGGCCGCGACAGTCCCAGCCAGAACAGCCAGCACTCGCTGGCCCGCAGGAAATGACATTAGTGCGCACTGTGGTACCGGTAGCTCATCCTGACTCAGCCGTCTCGCCCCGGGACCGTTTACCCGGGTGGATTTGGGGCCTATGGGATGCGCAGGGGGTCTATGGTGCACAAACCGCTCCCGCAAGCCCGGGCACTCCCGGATCTTGACGCCGGGTGGACTGAAAGCGCGGATGTGCATGTTGCGGCGCCGAGTCCGAGGCTCGTGGCACCCGGGCCCCCGGGGGAGGGGCCGCGCCAACTGTGCCCGGCGGCTGACCGCCGAGGTCGTGGTTACCCTGTGACCGCTGGTGCCGTGCCGCCGGCCGGCCAGGGTCTGGGTGCGCCGCCCGGGTGAGCGACCCCGGGCCCGCGCGTGTCAGACCCGCTCGCCAGCCCGGGCGGCTCACCCCCGGCGCAGGCACCTCACCCGTCCCGCAATTCACCATCATATTCGAAGTACCGGAAATTAACGCGGAGGATATAGCTTATGCGGAGCATTTTGGCAGCTAGAGCTGCCCGGATCCTCCGCGTAAGCCGGATCCTCCACGGTACTGGGACGCTGAAGCACTACCGGGGCCTGCGGGACGACGGCATGCGCGGGCATCGCGGCCGCGGCACCACATACGACCCTTCGGCACCCCGGTCCCCTGGAGATAACCGAAGCGCCCGCGTCCCGCCAGGCGGGGCACGGGCGCTAACCAGCGTGTAGTGGCAGTCAGCTCTTTGCCGCGGGGGAGCTTTCCCGGTCAGCGGTGGCCGCGGCCTGCGGCTTGGGCTTGTAGACCAGGGTGAACCAGGCCCCGACCGCGAAGATCACGCCGACGACGAACGAGCCGGTGGCCTTCAGCGGGTGGTGGCCGCTCGATCCGGCGATGTGCCCGGGAATGAAGCTGGGTAGCGACTTGGCGGGCTCGGCCAGGTAGATGATGGCAACCACGATGCCAATGACGGCGATGATGGCCAAGATTACGGCGAGTAGCGTCCTGCCCGACGACCTCTCGCGTGATCCGCTCGTAGAACTCACGATTCCTCCTTGTGCAGGGCATGCGTTAAAGCTGTCTTAGTGCCGGCCGGTCGCGGTGGGCCCGCCCCGGGTCTGCGCGGCTGCGACGGGTCAGGTCCGTAGCCAACTACCAAAATCTACCGTCGGCTGGCCCTCCGAGTACGCAAGAAGTCCCGGATGACGTATTCACCGAGACGTTCGGGTGCCGCCTGCAGCACTCGTCCGCCGTTCCTTCTGGCCACATTGTCGACGAACGCGCCGAGCCGCGCGTCATCCGCAAGCATGAAAATGTTGAGCGCGGCATGCCGCCGCGTCATCTTATCCACCTCGGCCAGGGTGAGTTCGAGGGTTTCCGGTGAGGGCGGCCAGTCGAACCAGGACCGCCCGTCCCGCTGCAGGTGAGCGGTGGGCTCGCCGTCGGTCACGATCAGCACGACCGGCTCGTTTTCCGGGTGCCGGTCGATGTGGCGCCCGGCGATCATCAGCGCGTGGTGCAGGTTCGTGCCCTGGACCATGTCCCAGCCCAGCCCGGCCAGGTCGGTCTCGCGCAGCTCGCGCGCGTAGTTGGAGAAGCCCACCACCTGGATGGCGTCCTGCGGGAACTTGCTGCGCAGCAGCGCGTGTAGCGCGAGGGCGGTCTGCTTGGCCGCCGCCCAGGTCCCGCGCAGCTGCATCGAATAGGACAGGTCGACCAGCAGGGACACCACCGCCGCGGTGCGCCGCTCGGTCTCCGCGACCTCGAAGTCACGCGCGGACAGCTTGATGCGGCCATCCAGGCCCCCGCGCAGCAGCGAGTTCCGCACCGTGGCCGGGACGTCGAGGGGCTGCTCGTCGCCGAACTCCCAGGGCCGGGTGGTGCCGGTAAGCTCGCCCGCCTGCCCGGCGTCCTGCTGGTCGTGGTCGCCGGACCGGCCGCCGAAGTTCATGTCGGTGAAGATCCGGCGCAGCGCCGTGTCACCCAGCCGGCGCACCCCCTTGGGGGTGAGCTCGAGGCGCCCCCCGTTACGGGTGAGGTACCCCTGCCGTTCCAGCTCGCGCTCGATGCGGCGCAGGGCCTCGACGTCGTCCACCGCCTGCCGGCCGAAGGCCCGCCGGACCGCGTCCTCGTCGATGTCGTCCAGGCTCGCGCCCGGGTAGTCCTGCTCGAACGCGTTCTCCAGCTCGGCCAGGTCGGCGAGCTCGGCCAGGGCCGAGGTCGCGTCGCTGAGGCCGAGCGGTTCCTCGCCGGACATCTGGACGCCGCCCATCATGGCCGCCCGGTCCAGGTCCGGCCGCCTGGACCGCAGCGCGTCGGCGAGCCTGGCCATCTCGCTTTCCAGCCCGGCGTCGCCGAGCGCATTCGACATCAGCCCGGCCAGCTCCTCTCGCTGCTCGGGGCTGAGCGAGCGCAGCAGCCGTTCCGCCGCGGCCATCCGGCTGACCAGCGAGTCGACCAGTTCCTCCAGGTTCTGCGGGTGATCGGGGAACAGGTCGCCGTAGTTCTCCATGAACTGGTCGAAATCGGCCTGGGTGTGCTCGCCGCGCGCGTCGGCGGTCAGCATCTGGTTCAGGTCGCTGAGCATGTCCTTGATCCGCTGCATGGCCTGCGGATCGGGGTTCTGCAAGGCCTGCCGCATGCCGCGGAACTGGCTGTCGAGTACCTCACTGCGCAGCAGCTGCCTGAGCTGCTCAAAGGTCTCGCGGGCCGCTTGCGAGCGCCAGTCGTAGTCAGCCAGCCGCCTGATCGCCTGGGCCGTGTCGGAGGGCAGCCCGTCGAGGTCCGCCTCCCGCAGCCGGGCCTCGTCGCTCGGGTCGGGGAACAGCTCGGCGCGTTCTTGGCCGATGGCCGTGTCGAGCAAGGCCCGGGCCTGCTCCAAGATGCCGTCCAGACGGCCGCTGCCGCGGATCTCGCGCTGCCGGTCGCGGACCCGGCGGAGCAGGTCGTCCAGGCCGCGCCGCCCCTCCGAACCCCGCCTGAGCATGTCCCGCAGGGCGTCGGCCGGGGTGGCGCCGGCCAGGATCGCGTCGCCCATCTCATCGACCGCGCCGCGCACGTCGTAGGAGTCCGCCAGCGGGTCAGGGCCGTAGACGTAGCGGCCGTACCGGTAATTGGCCATGTCAGGTCCGGTACACGCTCGTGCCGTCGGTGCTGTCCTTGGACAGCCGGCGCATCAGGTACAGCCCTTCCAGGGCGAACTCCAGGGCCGCGGCCGCGTGCCCGAAGGATTCACCGCCGTCCATGCCCAGCCGGGACATGATCTTGGCCAGNNCCGCCCTCCTCGAACTTGGCCAGCAGGCCGGACATGTCCACGCTGCCCAGCCGCGAGCGGAAGGTGTCCGCGATGGCCCGGCGCAGCATGGCCCCGAGCACCTCCTCCTCCCGGCCCTCCTCGCTCACCTCGAACTCGACCTTGCCGCGCAGCGTGCTGACCACCGCGGGCAGGTCGCAGATCCGGGCGACCGGGGGCTCCGGTCCCAGCCCGGCCAGCGCGGAGCGGCGCACCGCCGACGCTGCCGCGCTTTCCGCCGCGGCGATGGCGAACCGGGCCGAAACGCCGGAGCGCGCGTCGACGGCCGGCGACTCACGTACGCCGCGGGTGAACCGCGCGATCACCTCGACCAGGTGATCGGGTAGTTCGGCGCCGGTCGAGACCTCGGCTTCCTGCCGGATCAAGGTGAGCTCGTCGGACAGGGACAGCGGGTAGTGGGTGCGGATCTCCGCGCCGAACCGGTCCTTCAGCGGGGTGATGATCCGGCCCCGGTTGGTGTAGTCCTCGGGGTTCGCGCTGGCCACCAGGAGCAGGTCCAGCGGCAGCCGCAGCGCGTAGCCGCGGATGCCGATGTCGCGCTCCTCCATCACGTTGAGCAGCGAGACCTGGATCCGCTCGGCCAGGTCGGGCAGCTCGTTCAGGGAGAAGATGCCCCGGTTGGTCCGCGGCACCAGCCCGAAGTGAATGGTCTCCGGGTCGCCCAGGGTCCGCCCTTCGGCCACCTTGACCGGGTCGATGTCGCCGATCAGGTCCCCGACGCTGGTGTCGGGGGTGGCGAGTTTCTCGCCGTACCGCTCGCTGGCGTGGCGCCAGGTGACGGGCAGGTCGTCGCCGAGTTCGGCGGCGATCCGCCGGCACCGCGCGCAGGCGGGCTGGTACGGGTGGTCGTTGATCTCGCAGCCCGCGATGACCGGGGTCCANNCCGAGCAGGATGATGTCGTGGCCCGCGATCAGGGCCCGCTCCAGGTGCGGCAGCACGGTCTGGCCGAACCCGACGATGCCGGGGAACGGATCTTGACCGGCCCGCATCATGGTCAGCAGGTTCGCTCTGATTTCCTCCCGCACGCCGCGGTACTCGTGACCGCTGGCGCGGAGCTCGGCGAGGGTGCCGGGCCGGGGGGCAGGGGCAGGTGGCTGGCTGGCTTGGTGATGCTCGCTGTCTTGGTGCACCCTTCGAGGCTATGTCGTGATCGGCGATCTTCGCATATGTCCCAGGTCACATGACGGACGCCGAAACGGCGCGCCGCGTGGCACACTTACGCCCGTGGCCATGACATCTGGCGCGGTCGGCCCTGACGACGTGGTCGCCGCGCGCAAGCTGCTCCACGACGTAATCTCGGAAACCCCGGTGCTGCACTCGCGGGTGCTGTCCGAGACGGTCGGCGGGCCGGTCTACCTGAAGTGCGAGAACCTGCAGCGGACCGGGTCGTTCAAGATACGCGGCGCCTACGTCAGGATCGCCCGGCTGTCCGATGCCGAACGGGCCCGCGGCGTCGTCGCGGCCAGCGCGGGCAACCACGCCCAGGGCGTCGCCTTGGCGGCCGGCCTGCTCGGCTGCGCGGCCACCGTGGTCATGCCCGAGGGCGCGCCGCTGCCCAAGGTCGAGGCCACGCGCGGCTACGGAGCGCAGGTCGTGCTGCACGGAAGCTGTGTGGAAGACGTCCTGGCCGAGGCCCTGGCCTACGCGGAGCGGACCGGTGCCGTGTTCATCCACCCCTACGACCATCCGGACGTCATCGCCGGGCAGGGGACCGTCGGGTTCGAGGTCGTCGAGCAGTGCCCGCAGGTTCGTACCGTGGTCGTTCCGGTCGGCGGTGGCGGCCTGGCCGCCGGGGTGGCGGTGGCGATCAAGGACCTCGACCCCGGGATCAGCGTGGTCGGCGTGCAAGCCGAGGCCGTGGCGCCGTATCCGGGCTCGCTGGCCGCGGGACATCCGGTGTCGATCCAGGCCGAGCCGACCATGGCCGACGGCATCGCGGTCAGCCGGCCGGGCGGCCTGCCCTTTGCCATCTTGTCCGCGCTGGCCGAGCGGGTCGTCACGGTCTCCGAGGAGAGCCTGTCTCGCGGGCTGCTGCTGTGCCTGGAACGCGCCAAGCAGGTGGTGGAGCCCGCCGGAGCGGCCGGCGTCGCCGCCCTGCTCGAGCATGCGCGGGACTTCGTCCCTCCGGTGGTGGTCGTGCTGTCCGGCGGCAACATCGACCCGCTGCTGCTGTCCAAGCTGCTCCGGCACGGCCTGACCGCGGCCGGCCGCTACCTGGCGTTCCGCTGCCGGCTGCCCGATCATCCGGGGTCGCTGGCCAAGCTGCTCGGCGATATCGCGGACCTCGGCGCCAACGTNNTACCCTCGCTTTTACCTAACCTCCTTCAGGAGGGCGTAAAGGTGGGATCAGGCACGCCCGCACTGATCGTCGCACTTCTCGCAATTTTCGTGTCCGCCTGCACGTCGGCTAATACGAGCGCTGACGCCACTCGTGCCCCGGTGTTCTACGTTTCCCCCAGGGGCAACGGCACAAACGGGCTCAGCTGGTCGACCGCATGGCGTGACCCAGCTCAGATCAAATGGTCGGTGATACGCCCGGGATCGGTAATCGTGCTTGATGGCGGCGACTCGGTCTGCAGCGTTTCACCGTATGATTTCGAGCCCTCGGCGCCCGATCCCGGCGTGACCTGCGGGCAGCGTTACCAGCCGTTCAGCATCGGCCAGAATGAAATTACGATCGAGCGGTCCACCGCGGCCGGACGTGACGGCACCGTCGTCATCGACGGCGGGCGCGATACCCCGTTGCCATACTGCGGCCAGAAGTCGTACTCCGCGGTCACCACGGCGAACGCGGGAATTGACCTCAACGGCCACTCCGGCGTGACTATCGACGGAACGACCCGCAGTGGCATCGTGGTCCGCGGCGCGCGGAACGGGGTCGTCATGGACGGCGGCGGTCATGACGTGTTGCGCAACATGGAGATCTTCGACAACGGCTTCGCCATCGCCCATTCCTGGGGCTACTCCACGGACGGCAACGGCATTTTGATGGGCGGCGAAGATGACGTCTATGACCGGCTGCTCGTCCACGACAACGGCCAGGATGAAATCCATTCCGACGAGGTCGGGTACGACGAATCCGGATCGGCGGTGGATAATTCCTGGCTGGGCGCCATCCGGGCCAATCCCCGCTACCCGGGCGAGCCGTTCAACGATCTCGAGGCCTCCGGCCACGACCCGGGCTGCACCCACGCCGACGGGGTGCAGATCTTCGCGCCCGGCACCACGATGAGCGGCCTGACATTGAGCTACGACGTATTCGGCCCCGGCACCAACCACGGTTTGTACCCCTCTGACGGCGGCACCGGTGCCACCTTCGACGACGTAACCGTCAGCGACTGCCTGTTCCTGGACACCGACAGCATCAATATTCTTTCCGACAATCCAGTGCACGGCTGGGACCTCAGTCACGACACGCTCTTCGCCACCCAAGGCGGAATCCAGATCCCGAGCAACGGTATCAATACCATGACCGACGTCATAAAGTACGGCGACTGGGTCGACGTCTCAGGCGGTCCGTGGATCACTTCGGGTGATGTCTGGTACCTGGGTGATCCCCTGCCGGGCAGCTCCGCAAATGTCAACCCTCGCTTCGCGTCAATCCCGACCGGGCCATTTCCCAGCCTGACCAGCCTGCGCATGGCCAACCTCACCCCGTCGGCGACCATCAGCGGTTCCCCCCTGCATTCCTGGTCCGCTCTGCTCGCGCGAATCGACGCCCTTGATTCCGGGCATTAGCGCATGCCTGCGAAGATAAACACCACAGCAGCTATAGCCCACACCACCGCGACCCACCCCAGACCCACCCCGTGAAGACCAAAGTGATGGTGGCCGGCCGCTTATGGCGGTAGATGCTCCGCCAGGGCCACTCGGACACTCGGCGGCGGAACGTCATCACCTCGGGGGCACTCACCTCTGAGGCAGTGGCGGAGCACGCCCGGAATACCTGTTCCTTGAGCTCCGGGGAAAGCGGGGCCAGCGGCAGCACCCCCGCCAGGGCCGCCGGTCGCAGCGGGCCCCTGGCCTGCCGCCCGGTGCGCGCGGTCAGCAGAGCATCCAGGGCTTTCTCCAGCCGGCCGCGAGAACGCGCGGCCAAGGCGTGCGCGCGACGCCATGACACGCCGAGCGCGATGGCCAGGTCGGCGTCGTGCAGGTCGTGCCCGAACTGCAACTCGATGAGCTCACGCTCGCGTGGCTTCAGCCCGGCGAGCACCGTGTCGATCAGCGTCCGGAGTTCGCCTTCTCCGGCCTCCGGAGGGCGGGCGGCCGGCGCCGTCCGGCGCCGACGCAGGCATTCCCGGCGGGCGACCGAATACAGCCACGGACGTAGCTCGGCAGGCTCCGGGAGATTCTCTGGCGCGGTGGCCGACCCGACCACTACTACTACTCCGACTGGCTGCCAGCGCTCCTGTCGGAGGTCGTGTGCTGGTCGTCACGAGCGGCCGGGGCCCGTCCAGTCCGGCTACGACCGGCGCCGCGTCGACCTTGATTGGCTGAGGTTCGGACGAGTCGCGGTGCGCCTTGCGGGCAACCTCGGCGGTTGGCAGTGGCAGTGCGGCGGCTCAATCGTGAGTCGCGGCGATTCGCGTCTGGCAAACGGGACGCTTTCGGCTGCGCCGGGCCGACCCGGTGATCTGATGGCGGGCCTTCACCCGCGCCTATTGTCCATTATTCCTACCTATTATGAGGATATTACGGACGTCGACCTGACGGTGCGATGTCCGCCAGTCCGCCCGTCCTAAATAGCTCTCCGTGTTCGTTAGATGATTTGGGTAAAAAAGCTTAAGTATAGATGCATACTAGGTGAATTTACGGTATATATAGCGTTATCCCTGAGGGTCCCTGGAGCGTCTTTGTGGGGAGGGAGGCGGGATGGCGGTATCGGAGCACACGGAGCGAGTCTTCTGGCGGCCGGCGTTGGCCCGACGCGGTTCGCTCATCTGGGTCACCCGCTATCAGCGACAGACGGTCGTGATCGATGCCACCTGCGGGCTGCTGACGGGCATGGCCGCGCTGGTTGGTCGCTTTCCCGGCCAGACCCGGGTTCTTTACATCGCCGTGACCGCGGCCCTACCGCTCTTGTGGGTTACCTGGGTCGCGATGTTCGGCGGATACGATCCGCGCTTCATCGGCCTTGGCTCAGAAGAGTTCCGGCGGATCATCAACTCGGGCATCAGCCTCATGGCCGCGATCGCGATCGTGTCCTACGGCTGGAAACTGGACTTCGCCCGCGGCTACGTCCTCATTGCTCTTCCGGGTTTGGTCGCCGTCGATCTGGCCGCCAGGTATGCGATGCGCAAGCACTTGCACCGTCAGCGCGCGCATAAACGTTCCATGCGCCGGGTGACGGCCGTCGGTCACGCCAATGCGATGGCCGACCTGATCGTGCAGCTACGCCGCGACCGCTTCCACGGGCTGGAAGTGGTGAACGCGTGTGTGGCCGATCACACCAGCCTGACCGAGATAGAGGGCGTTCCGGTTACCGGAGGCTTCGCCGATGCCGCCCGGGTAGCGAGCAGCACCAGCACGGACACGGTGGCCGTGCTCGCGTGTCCCGAGATGGACGGTCTCACCTTGCGCAGGCTGGCCTGGGATCTGGAGAAGGACCGCACCGACCTGTACGTGGCGCCGGCCCTGATGGACGTGGCTGGACCGCGGACCACCATCAGGCCGGTGGCCGGACTGCCGCTGCTGCACGTGGATCACGCTGAGCTGACCGGGGTTAAGCGCGTGATCAAGAGCTTCTTCGACAAGGTCATCGCGACCGCCGCGCTTTACGCCTTTAATCCGCTCCTGGCCTTCATCGCTCTCGGCATCGTGTTTGATGACCGGGGTCCCGTTCTCTTCACCCAGACCCGGATCGGCAAAGACGCACAGCCGTTCACGGTGCTCAAGTTTCGCACTATGGTGCCCGGCGCAGAACTGCGCCGGGAGGCGATCCTCGCGCTGGACGAGGGCGACGGGCTGCTGTTCAAG
>PLDT01000446.1:0-12129 GCA_003136255.1 Actinomycetota bacterium | reverse complement strand
CCGGACACCTGCCTAGCGGCCGGGCGCTCCGGTGCGGCCGGCCGTTCGCTAGGTGGGTTGACGGTCCAGGTATCCGTCGATAGCGCGGACGCTGGAGTTGGTCATGAAGGTTTTCAGGCTGACCTTTACCCCGAGCTGGTCCGCGAGCCGGGCGACCAGGACCGCCGCGAGCAGGGAATGGCCGCCGAGGTCGAAGAAGCTGTCCTCGACCCCGACCTGGTCCAGGCCCAGCACCTGGGCGAACAACTCGCACAGCGCCTCCTCCCGGGGGCTGGCCGGAGCCAGGTCGCCCGCGGCGTACTCCGGGGCGGGCAGGGCCTTGCGGTCCAGTTTCCGGTTGGCGTTCAGCGGCAGCCGGCCGAGGACCATGATCGCGGTCGGCACCATGTATCCGGGCAGCTTCCGCCCGCACGCCTGCCGCAGCGCGGCCGGGTCCAGCTCGGCACCGGCGGCCGGGACCACATACCCAGTCAGCCGTTGGTCGCCGGGCTGGTCCTCCCGCACCGTCACCGCCGCCTGGGCGACACCGTCAAGGCCGGCCAGGACCGCCTCGATCTCGCCCAGCTCGATCCGGAACCCGCGGATCTTCACCTGATCATCGGCCCGCCCCAGGTATTCGATCTGCCCGTCCCGGTTCCACCGGGCCAGGTCCCCGGTCCGGTACATCCGCTCCCCCGGCCCTGCGTACGGGCACGCGACGAACCGCTCCGCGGTCAGCCCCGGGCGCCCCAGGTACCCCCGCGCCAGCCCGGCCCCGGCCACGTACAGCTCCCCGGCCACGCCCGGCGGCACCAGCCCCAGCGAAGCATCCAGCACGAACACCCGGGTATTCCACATCGGACGCCCGACCGGCACCACCAGGTCCGGGACTTGGTCACCAGGACCCAGCGTGTAGTCCAGGCAGCCCACCGTCGCCTCGGTCGGCCCGTAATGGTTCACCAGGGCCAGACCGGGATGCCGCTGACGCCACTCGGCAAGCAACGCGGCCGGCAGCGCCTCCCCGCCCAGCATCAGCTGTCCGGTGGGGACACAACTGGCGGGCAGCCCGGCCAGCAACGGCAGGTGACTGGGCGTTGCCTTCATGAACGTGAACCCGCCGACCTCGGCGGCAAGCGCGGGGAGTTCCTCATCCACCTCGCCGAGGCAGACCGCGCCGCCGGACACCAGGCAGCCGTACAGCCCGGTCACGCTCAGGTCGAACGACACCGGCGAGACCAGCAGCGTACGGCCCGCCAGATCCGGGTACGCCTCTCGCGCCCGCGACAGATAGTTCACCAGGCTCTGGTGCGTGACGACCACGCCCTTCGGCCGCCCGGTCGACCCCGAGGTATAGATCACGTACGCCGGGTGCGCCGGATGCAGCAGGGCGCTCCGCTCCGCAGCGGACACGTCCCCGGCCGGATACCGCGCGACCGCCGCCGCCGCGACCGGGTCATCCAGGACCAGCAGGGTTCGCGCCGCGGGCAGTGACCCGGCCAAGCCTGCGGTGGTGAGGACGATCGCCGCGCGGGTGTCGGCGAGCATGAACGCGATCCGGTCGGGCGGGTACTCCGGGTCGACCGGCACATAGGCGGCACCGGACTTGAGCACGGCGAGCATCGCGACCACCACGTCCGCCGAACGCGGCATCGCGATGGCCACCAGCCGCTCGGGCCCCGCCCCCATGGAGATCAGGTGCCGCGCCAGCCGGTTCGCCCGCTCATTCAGGTCGGCGTAGGACAACCCGCCGGCCGCGGACAAGACCGCGGGCGCGTCCGGGGTCCGGGCAGCCTGCCGCTCGAACAGTTCCGGCACGGTGACCTCCGGCACATCCCGGGCCGTGTCGTTCCAGTCACGGATCAAGCTGCGCCGCTCCGTGGCGGTGAGCAAGTCCAGCTCACTGACCCGCTGCCCCGGATCCGCAGCGGCGAGCCGCAGCAGCCGGGTCAGCCGCTCAGCCAGCCCTTGCACCGTGACCCGGTCAAACAGATCCTCGGCATACTCCAACGACGCACTGATCCCGGCCGGGCTGCCGTCAGCATCACGATCCTGCCGGTAGCCCAGGGTCAGGTCGAACTTAGCGGTCAGATCCGGAATGGGCTCGGTGGTGAGCCGCAGCCCGGGCAACCGCAAGTCAGCGGCGCCGATGTCTTCGTCGACGATCTCGACCTGGAACAGCGGGTGCCGGGACTCGGACCTGGCCGGGTTCAGCACCTCGACCAGCCGCTCGAACGGGACGTCCTGGCGAGCCTGCGCGGCCAGCACGGTCTCCCGGACCCGGGCGAGCAGTTCGCCGAAACCAGGGTCGCCGGACAGGTCCGCGCGCAGCACCATCGTATTGACGAAGAACCCGATCAGGTCTTGCATGACTTCATCGGTCCGCCCCGCCACCGGGGCACCCAGCGCGATGTCGGTCCCGGCGCCCATCCGGGACAGCAGTGCCGCCAGACCCGCGTGCAGCACCATGAAGATCGTGGCCTGATGCTCCCGCGCCAGGCCCGTCAGCGCCGCGTGCAGGGCAGGGTCGGCGAGCGGCCAGCTCACCGCGCCGCCCCGGTGAGATAGTTCCGCCGGGCGCGGCCGGTCGGTCGGCAGGGTCAGCTCCTCGGGCAGCCCGGCCAGCGCCCGCTTCCAGTATTCGATCTGCCCCGACAGCACCCCGCCGCCGCCGCCGCTGCCGCTGCCGCTGCCGCTGCCGAGCAGGTCGCGTTGCCACAGCGTGTAGTCGGCGTACTGGACCGGCAGGTCCTGCCAGTCCGGTGCCTGACCCGCGGCTCGTGCCGCGTATGCGGTGGCTAGGTCCGTCATCAGCACCTGCATCGACCAGCCGTCACTGGCGATGTGGTGGCACAGCAGCACCAGCACGTGCTCCTCCGGGTCCGCCGTGAACAACCAGGCCCGGATCGGCAGTTCAGTGGCCACGTCGAACACATGCCGCGCCGCGGCCTCAATCCGCGCGGTGAGCTCCGCGCGGTCGGCGGTGGTCACGCTGAGCGGGACATCGGCCTCCTCGGCCGGGATGATGCGCTGGTAGGGCTGACCGTCCGCGACCGCGAACACGGTCCGCAGTGATTCGTGCCGGCCGATCACGTCGCCGAGTGCGGTGTTGAGGGCGGTGGTGTTTACCGGGCCGTGGAGCCGCCAGGCGAACGGGATGTTGTAGGCGGTGCCGGGGCCGTGGAACTGTTCGAGGAACCACAGCCGCTGCTGCGCGAATGACAGCGGCAGGCGGTCGGGCCGGTCTGCGGCGCGGGTCAGCGGGGGTCGGGCCGCGGCTGCGTCCTGGAGCATCTCGGCGAGCGCGGCGGCGGTGGGGTTCTCGAACACGGCCCGGATCGTCAGTTCGGCGCCGAGCACGGTCCGGATCCGTGATACGAGACGGGTGGCGAGCAGTGAGTAGCCGCCCAGGTCGAAGAAGCTGTCCTCGGCTCCGACCTGGTCCAGGCCGAGGACGTGCGCGAACGCGTCGCATAGGGCCTGCTCGCGGTCGGTGGCCGGGGCGCGGCCGCCGGATGCGCCGGTTCCGTAGTCCGGTGCGGGCAGCGCCCGCCGGTCCAGTTTGCCGTTCGGGTTCAGTGGCAGCCGGTCCAGGACCACGATCGCGGCGGGCACCATGAAGGCCGGCAGTAGCCTGGCCGCGGCGGTCCGCAGCCCGGCCGGGTCCAGGACCGGCGCGGCCAGGACCGTCCCGGCGGCCGGCACCACGTACCCGGCCAGCCGCTGGTCCCCGCGCTGGTCTTCGCGGACGATCACGGCGGCCTGGCCCACCCCGGGCAGGCTCGCGAGCACGGTCTCGATCTCGCCCAGCTCGATCCGGATCCCGCGGACCTTCACCTGGTCATCGGTCCGGCCCAGGTACTCCAGCTCCCCGGCCCGGTTCCATTTAGCCAGGTCCCCGATCCGGTACATCCGCTCCCCGGGCGCCCCGTACGGGCAGGCGACGAACCGTTCCGCGGTCAGCCCCGGACGGTTCAGGTATCCCCGGGCCACGCCGCGGCCGGCCAGGTACAGTTCCCCGGCCACCCCCGGCGGGACCAGCTGCAGCCGGTCATCGAGCACCAGGGTCCGGGTATTGCCGGTCGGCCGGCCGATCGTCGGGACCTGTCCGGGCTCGCGGCCTGAACTCCACGACGTGACGTAGACGGTCGTCTCGGTCGGTCCGTAGATGTTCACCACCCGCGCTCCCGGCCACGTCGCCTGGATCTGCGACAGCGCACGCGCCGTGAACGCCTCCCCGCCCACCACCACGGTCCGCGCCCGGACCCCCACCTTCGAGGTCGTGATGACCTGCGCGATCGCCGACGGCGCGCCGCTGACCAGCCGCAGGGAGTCCGGGTCGGCGAATTCATCGGCGAGCGCGAGCACGTTGCGGACGACCTCCACNNCCGATCCAGCAGACCTGATCGGTCAGGCCGCCGTGCTCGATCATCACCCCCTTCGGCCGCCCCGTCGACCCCGATGTGTACATCACAATCGCCCGCCCGGAGGGCGCTATCGCTACGGCCGGGTCAGTGCCGGATAGCCCGCACAGGGCGGCAGCGGTCGCGGGATCGTCCAGCACCACCTGAGGTGCGCCGCCCGGCAGGTCCCGCCCGGTCACGGCGGTGGTGACCACCGCGACCGGGGCGGCCTCGGCCAGCATGAACGCGATCCGGTCCGCCGGATACCCCGGATCCACAGGCACGTAAGCGGCGCCGGTCTTCAGCACCGCCACCACCGCCACGACCATCTCCGCCGACCGGGGCATCGCGATCGCCACCGTCCGCTCCGGACCCGCGCCACGGGCACTGAGGTACCGGGCTAGCTGGTTGGCGCGGGCGTTCAGGTCGGCATAGGTCAGCTCGGTGCCGTGATGAATCACCGCGACGACGTCCGGGGTCCGCGCCACCTGCTCCTGGAACAGCTCCGGCCAGGCCAGCTCCGGCACATCCCGCGCGGTGTCATTCCACTGCGCCAGCAGCCGCCGTTCGGACACGGTGAGCAGGTCGATGTCGCCCACCGGACGGGCCGGGCTGGCCNNGACCCGCCGGCGTCATGATCCTCCCCGAAGCTCAGCATCAGGTCGAACTCAGTCGCAACGTCCGAGACCGGTTCCGGCTCGATGCGCAGCCCGGGCAGCCGCCAGTCCGCCACCCCGGAATCCTGGTCAGACAGCATGACCTGGAACAGCGGATGCCGGGCTGGGGACCGAACCGGGTTCAGGGCCTCGACGAGCTGTCCGAACGGCACGTCCTGGCGCGCCTGCGCGGCCGGCACGGTCTCCCTAACCCGGCCCAGCAGCTCGGCGAAGCTGGGGTTGCCGGACAGATCAATGCGCAGCACCAGCGTGTTCACGAACAACCCGACCAGGTCGTGCATCGCCTCGTCGGTCCGCCCGGCCACCGAGGCACCCAGCGGGATATCGGTGCCCCCGCCCAGCCGGGACAACAGCGCGGCCAGCCCCGCGCGCAGCACCGTCAACACGCTCACCTGGTGCTCCTCGGCCAGCCCGGCCAGCGCCGCGTGCAGGCCCGCATCAGCCAGCTGCCACCGGACCGTACCGCCACGCTGCGAGGGCTCCGCCGGCCGCGGCCGGTCGAACGGCAACGCCAGCTCGTCCGGCAGCCCGGCCAGCGCCTCCTGCCAGTACTCGATCTGCGCGGCAAGCACCCCACCGCCGTCCTCACCGTCTTCCTGGCCGCCGTCCGCGCCGTCTTCCTGGCCGCCGCCGAGCAGGTCCCGCTGCCACAGCGTGTAGTCGGCGTACTGCACCGGCAGGGGTGCCCAGTCCGGCGTGCGCCCGTCCCGGCGGGCCGTGTACGCGGCGGCCAGATCGGCCATCAGCACCCGCATGGAGAAGCCATCGCTGGCGATCTGATGACACACCAGCACCAGCACATGCTCCTCCGGGCCCACCGTGAACAACCACGCCCGGACGGGCAGCTCACTGGCCACATCGAACACATGCCCCGCTGCGGCATCGATCCGCCCGGCGAGCTCCGCGCGGTCGGTCGTGGTCACGCTGAGCGGGACATCGGCCTCCTCGGCCGGGATGATGCGCTGGCCGGGCTGCCCGCCGTCGACAGCGAATACGGTCCGCAACGATTCATGACGGCCGATCACATCACCGAGCGCGGCGGTCAGCGCCGCGGTATCTACCGGACCGTGCAACCGCCACCTGAACGGCAAGTTAAACGCCGGGCCAGGGCCGTGGAACTGCTCCAGGAACCAGAGCCGCTGCTGCGCATACGACAGCGGCAGCCGCTCCGGCCGGACCACAGCCCGGGTCAGAGGCGGCCGGGCAGTCCGGCTACCGCCCCCGGCACACTCCGGCGTCACCGCCCCTGATGCGCTTCCCTTAGACGACTCCGGTCGAAGGGAACTAGCCATAGTGATCCCTCATTCCGTGGCGGTGCCACAGGCGCGTCACGCCATGGGCGATCCGCCGCTCACAAGCGGCCCCGGACGGCAGTCTCGCAATCGGGGCCCTACACCGGCACCTTCGACATTGCGTGGCCCATAACTGGCGACCAGATGGCCCCACGCCGCTGGTAGGCGAAATACGCGAGAGTAGCGGCTTTACCAGCGGATATACTTACCGGGCTATCCGCTGAAAAGGCCGGGGATTTATCGCGGCCGCGTTATTCGCGGTTAGCGTGCTTGGCAATCCTACGGGTGAACTGCGGCAGCTGAATTGGCCTAGGTCGGGCAGCATCTGCGACGGGTGAACTCGGCATGCCTGGCGGCCATCGCGGTCGCGGTCGACGCCGCACCTGGCCACGCGCAGCAGCGGCTAGCCGCCGCCACGACTCGCCTGTTGCTATTCGGCGTCCTCGGCGGACTCATCAACGAGTACGAGCGAGCCACATAAGCCCAGGTCAGGATCGGTGGTCGAGTTCCGGCACCCCGCAGGCTCACAGCCGGCTAGGTCTGGCTCGCCGCGCCAACCCGTGGTAGATGGGTAACTATGGCTGGGATGAGACGGTCTCTTATCGGAGACAAGATGGCAAGCATGTCGGGGCTGCGCAGCATCATGGAGGACATCGCCACCTCGACCGCGGGATCCGACGCCGGAGAATGGCTGAACCTGAGCATCGGGAACCCAGCATCTATCCCGGAGGTGATGCAAGCGTGGCAGGAGCTTACCGAGGAGGCTCTGGCCAAGAACTTCGGCGAGGCCAGCTGCAACTATGGCCCCTCTCGAGGTGCGGCATCGCTCGTTCTCGCCATCACGGATTACTTTAACGAACGGTACGGGTGGGGCATTCGGCCCGAAAACGTCATCGTGGGCCCGGGGAGCCAGCTGCTCTGCTTTATCGCAGCGGCCCTGTACGCCGGGCCGGGGGAAGCAGGACGGACTCGCACCGTGCTGCCCATGATGCCCGACTACACGGGCTACCAGGGCCTTTGCATGAACACTGACGACATCACCGGGATCGCGTCGGGAATCGAGGTCGGCGCCAGCGGGCGGTGTTTCCGCTATACGTTTGACTTCGCGGCGCTGGAAGAGCGTACGGACATCGGCCTGCTGCTGCTGTCCAGCCCGAGCAACCCCACGGGCCGGTGCGTCGTGCAGGACGAGCTCGGTGAGCTGATCGGGATCGCTGAGCGGCGGGACGTTCCACTGCTCCTCGATAACGCTTACGGCGAGCCGTTCCCCCAGATCTGCCGGACCGCGACCCCGCCCGTTTATCACCCCAACGTGATCAATTCCTTCACCCTCTCCAAGGCGGGACTGCCGGGAGAGCGGATCGGTTTCGCGATCGGAGCAGAGCCCTACATCACCGAGATGGTGGCCTTCTTGTCGAACTCAGCTCTGCATGCTCCCCGGCTCGCTCAGGCGGCGGTGGCGAACAGCCTGCGGTCGGGCGCCCTGGACCGGCTGGTGTCCACCGTCATCACGCCCTTTTACGCCAACCGGCGGACGACGGCGGAGCAGTTGCTGGCGGACACCATGCCGGCCGACATCCGCTGGCGGGTGCACGCGGCCGCGGGCGGGATGTTCTGCTGGGTATGGATCGACGAAGACTGGTTTGACGACGTCGAGCTGTACCACCTGCTGAAGCGCGAGCATGTCTTTGTGACGCCCGGCCGCCACTTCTTCGTCATCCCGGCGGACACCCGTCCCGACGACGGGCACCAGACGCGCTGCTTCCGGATCAGCCTCTCACCTGACGAGGAAATCCTGACCGAGGGCATCAACCGGATAGCGGATGCGCTCGCACAGTTGCGGGATCTTGCCCGCGCTTGAGGACGTCCGTTACGACACCGGCGTAGTGATCAGGTCCCCGAGTCCTCGTGCAGCCAGGCAGCCGATTCGCCCTATCTCGCGGCGAGTTGCAGGACCTTGTGCGGGTCCTGGCCGTCTCAGGACGCGGCCGTCGGGTCCGCGGATTCGGCGGCGCGGTATTCGGCGTTGATGCGCAGGGCCTCTTCGAGCTGGTCTTCGAGGATGACGATGCGGCAGGCGGCCTCGACGGGGGTCCCGTGGTCGACAAGTTCCCGGGCGCGGGCCGCGATGCGCAGTTGGTAGCGGGAGTAGCGGCGGTGGCCGCCCTCGGAGCGGAGCGGGGTGATCAGGCGGGCTTCGCCGATGGCGCGGAGGAAGCCCTGGGTGGTGCCGAGCATTTCGGCGGCCCGGCCCATCGTGTAGGCGGGGTAGTCGTCGTCGTCGAGCCGGTCGTAGGACTCGCCTGCTGTCATCGCACCTCTCTGCAACGCATGGAGGGGCCCTGGTGCCGTACGGCACCAGGGCCCCGAAGGAACTTGCTACACCATCGGCCGACCCTGGTTCTGCGTCGGCCTTCTGTTTCCGCAGACCCGGCCGTGACGCTGCCGGGGGTGCGGGGATCGCGGTTGCTTGACCGGAGACCACCTCACTATCGATGTCCTGCGGTACCCGGGCTCGAGAGTCACGCCCGGGCGATCCTGACGGTGCCTGGCTCCTCCGTTCTTCCCTCTGCTATCAGTCACTTGCCTAGCGCTACTGCGTACTGCACGGTGGCCTGCGAGAGCGCCACCCTCCGGCAGCCAGCCCCGTCGCCCGTCCTGCCCTGGCTCAGAACCCGCTGCCGAACTTCCCGGCGCGCGCGCCCGCAGCCGACGCCTTCACCGGGGTACTGCTCACTGACTTCGCTGCCGCCCGGCAGTTCATCCCTGCCAGGCCCTACTGTCTCTCTTGGCTACGGGAGAAACTGTACCCATAAAACGGCGGGATGTCTACTCCGGCAAACACAGATTTTATGAAGTGCTGGGCAGAGGTAATTCGCCCGGCTCCCGTGGGGAGGCATCCTCCGCCGTAAAGGCCGGCCCTGGGCGGGTCGACGGCGATCGCGGCGCCGGCAGCTTCTCCAGAACCCCGGTGGGCCCGTTCGGCGCAGGCCGCCGCTGTTTCGTGCTGCGGGTGCGCTGGCCCGGGCCGCCGGGAGCCGACGGCCCGGGCCGGCAGCGCGCTCGCGGAAGCCCGGTAGCGCGCCCGGGGAAGTTACGCGCTGACGGCCTGCTTCTGGTCGCTGCTGGTGACCTGGATGCTGCGCGGCTTGGCGGCTTCACGGACCGGGATGGTCAGGGTGAGCACGCCCGCGGCGTAGTCAGCGGCGATCTTGTCGGCGTCGAGGGTCTCGCCGAGGAAGACCTGCCGGGTGTAGGTCCCGTAGGGCCGTTCGGCGATCAGCAGCTCGGCGCCGCCGGGCTGGGCCGGGGCGCGCTCGGCGCGGACGGTGAGCACGTTCTGCTCGACGGTCAGGCTGATGGAGCCCGCGTCGATGCCGGGCAGATCCAGGTGGACGTAGAAGTTGTCGCCCTGGCGGTAGGCGTCCATCGGCATCGCGGCGGGCCGGGCCGCGGTGCCGAAGACCTGCTGGGTGAACCGGTCCAGCTCGCGGAACGGGTCGGTGCGCATGAGCATGATCAGTGCCTCCTTGCCATGTTGGTGTCATGCACGCTCACAGGATCTATATACCAGTGGTCGCAAATATTTGACAAGACTCGGCTAAGATTTTCTCATCNNCAGCATCGCATGTGGCTGCGCCTGGCGGAAGGGAAGTGATGGTCATGGCAGCGGCGGAGCAAGAAGGAGGCCGGGTCCCTGACCTGTACGAGCGGCTGGAGGTGGACCGAGGGGCCTCCGGCGGGGAGATCACGCGGGCATGGCGGCGACGGGCGGCGGCTGAGCACCCGGACCGCCGGCCGCGTGATGCCGCCGCCGCGGCTCGGTTCCGTGCCCTGACCGAGGCCTACCAGGTGCTGGGCGACCCGGCCCGGCGCGCCGCCTACGACCGGTCGCTCGGGGGCCAGCCGCGACCCGGCGCTGCCGCCGCTGAAGGGCCGGCCGCAGGACCTCCGGCGAGATGGCTGCACGGCTCCGGCGTGCCGGTCGTCGTGCGGCGGCCCCGGCGGGTGCCAGAGCCGCCGCTGCGGGCCGGCCCGGTCTGGGTGGAAGTCCCGGGGGCGGTGCCCGCGGCGGGCCCGCGGACGGCGGAGGAGGACACAGTCCGGCTGGCTGTCCTGGCGGAGCTGACGGTGCGGTACCTGGCCGGCGAATGGGGCTGGCCGTGGTGACCCCGGGGTGGGGAGACCTGGACCGGGGGCTGTTCAGCATCTCGGTGGCCGCCGAGCTGGCCGGGCTGCACCCGCAGACGCTGCGGATCTACGAGCGGGAAGGGTTGCTCGACCCGGCGCGCAGCGCAGGCGGGACCCGCCGGTACTCCCGCAACGACATCAGCCGGCTGCAGGAGATCTGCGCGCTGACCGCCGACGGGCTGAACCTGGCCGGCATCAGGCGCATCCTGGAGCTGCAGGAAGAGACCCGCCAGCTGCGGGCCGAGCTGGCCGCACTGCGCGCGCGGGCCGACGGCAACGCCCAGCCGGGGCCCGGCCCGTCCGGCGCGCAGCACCGGCCCCGCTGAACCCTCCCCTGCCCCGACGCGGGCCGGCAGCGCCAGGCGCTGCCCGGAAGATCCATGTCTCCGCAACCGTTCCTGATCGCTTCCAGCGACAGGAGACGGTGCCCGGACAGCCGTTTCCGGCGAGTTCCCGCCCAGCGCCAGAACGGCCTGCGGCTACTGCCCGGGGCGCGGCTGCCCGGCGAGCCGCGCGCGCAGCCGGGCGGTCAGGGCACGCTCGGCGGCCAGGTCGTCTTCCAGCGCCAGGATGCGCAGCGCCGCGGCCAGCGTGCAGCCATCGTCGAACAGTTCCCTGACCCGCTCGGCGACAGCAAGCTGCCGACGGGTGTAGCGGCGGCGCCCGCCGGCCGACCGGGCCGGCGACACCGCGCCCGCGGCATCCAGCGAGCGCAGGAACGCCTGCTGGACGCCCAGCACCTCGGCCGCCCGGCCGGTGGTGTAGGCCGGGTAGTCCGGGTCGTCCAGGTCATCGAGCCGTCCGGTCAAGCGGGCACCTCCAGGAGCCGGCACGGACGAGGAAACCTCAAACTGCTCTTGACAGTTTCCTTCAGTACGCGCTATATAAAAAGTGTATCGGTCATTGACCTGGCAACGCTACCGAAGGTTTCTGGGGGTTTGATCGGCATGAACCTGGCCACCCGTGAATTGGACACCGCGTTCGCGGACGTGATCTGCGCTGACCCGCAGTGGCTGCGCGAGGAATTCGACGAGCTGATCTCGGCGTCCTTCAGCCAGCCGCCCGCGCCGCCCCGTCCCGCACCGCCCCAGGTTCCCCCGTGCGGCGGCCCGCGGCGCCCGCCTTCCAGGCGGCGACCCGGAGTTCACCTGGCTCGCGTCGCTTCCGCACGCGCCGCCCAAGGTCGCCGCCGCCAGCGCTCGCCCCCGACATGACCGCCGCAGGCCCCCGGGAACCGGGGTGGGCGGCCCGCACTGCATACCATCGCCTGAGCGCTTGGACCGGACCAGCACAGAAAGGAGACCAGGTAGGAAAGACAAACTGAACCAAGTCGTGGCGCGGGGGGGGNNTGGAGGTGCCGTCGGATGAGGACGTCTCGGCCGCATTCGGTAAGGGAGACCCTGATGCGCTGAGGCTCCTCTACGTGCGTTTCGGTGCCCTGGTCTACAGCCTGGCCCGCCGGTCCCTGGGCGGGCAGGCCGATGCCGAAGACGTTACCCAGCAGGTGTTCGTGTCGGCCTGGCGCGGGCGGGATACCTTCGACCCGGAGCGCGGGTCGCTGGCGGGTTGGCTGGTCACCATCACCCGCAA
>PLDT01000292.1:0-3536 GCA_003136255.1 Actinomycetota bacterium | reverse complement strand
AGTAGTCGTACACGCGGGCCGGTGATGTCGATGACGTCCACGCCCCGAAGCCAACCTCGCGGCGGCCGTCTCCAAGACCGCCTTCGGCGTCGCTGGCGCGATTCGCCTACACCGAGCCCTGACACGGCACCCGCTCCCCTCGGATCGGGCACCTGCGAGGGAGATGGACGGGACTAGGTGGACTCTGGCGGCACCGCAGGCTGATGGTGAGCCGGTCACGCCTATCCAGGCGCAGGACCAAGGCGTAGTGTCGCTGGTGGAGAAGCATCCATCAGAACCCTGCGCCAGGCCCGAGCAAATGCGCAGGTAACCCGCGTCGCTCCGGACCCTGGCGGCACACCCAGTCACGGCCGGTTAGGACTCAGGTATCCGACGATGTCCATATCATCAAGCGTGCCGCTCTGCTGCAGGGCGATATCAGAACTAGGCGAGGCGAGCATACGGCCGACGCGTGATCCCCCACCCGGGAGGCCATGCGACTGGGCGGAGGCGACTCTTCTCCTGGTGCAGGATCGCGACCGCATCGCCGCAAGCCTGAACGACCTCGTGGTGCACCGGCTGTTCTCGGCTGGGCTCGCTCTCGAAACGGCCCTGGGGCTGATCGGCGGCCATCCGGGAGCCGGGAAGGTCCAGGAAGCCATCGCCGAGCTGGACCTGGCGATCCGGGATGTCAGGAACGTCGTGTTCGATCACCATCAGCCTGATCCGCTCTCCTGAGGGCAGCCGGGCTAGGGCATTTCGGCCACTGCCCGGCGCGCAACGGCCCCGGTCATGTCCGTTCCCTGCACGGCGCCGGCCGGCTCCTGGGGGCGGGCGAGAACGTCCGCGACGCGGGGCAGCAGGGACCGACCGTCGCGTCGGCCACCTTGTGAAAGACCGCCCTGTCCAGGCCCGCGCCGAGAGCAGCGAGCGGAGGCCGGTAGACCCCGGCCAGCGAGAGCCGGGTGGAATGCTCCCCGGCAGGGGTCAGCGACATGTCGGCATCCAGGGCGAGAACGGCCTGCCGCCCGGCCCGGTAGCCTCCCACCGCAGCGCGAGCACAGCGGACTCACCGCGGGTCACCACTTTCAGGAAATGCACTTCGACCAGCTTGGACATGCCCGGCGCGGCACCCAGCGGGCCGACCCGGAACGGGTCCCGATGCCCGCACAGGTAGCTACGGATCGCAAGGTTGTCCACCGGTTTCCCCGGCTGATAGTAAGGTGCTTTAACGATGCGCCAGTCACCCCCTCTACCCACCAGCGGTGCCGCCGCTTTGCGGTGCCCTGGCCTTGACGGATGCGCTGGTTGCTGCCGTGCCTGATGGCCCGTGCCCGGTGCGGTGGACGGGAAGGCAGGCGGTGGTGACGCTGCCGGAACATATCGGCGTATCTAATTCCGGGCCGATCCGCGAGCAGTTGCTGGAACTGGTCAACCGGGGCGCCGTCGTGCTGATCGCGGATATGACCGGGACGGTTTCGTGTGATCACGGCGGCGCGGATGCTCTTCTGCGCGCCTACCAGCGTGCCTCTGTCAGCGGCGCGCAGCTGCGGGTGGCGGTCACCGCCCAGATTGTCCGGCGGGTCCTGGATGCCAGCGGGCTGGACCGGCTGGTCTCGATCTATCCGTCCGTACAGGCTGCCATCGCCGCGGCGATACCAGGTGTCATCCCCCTGGTGCCAAGGCCAGGCAAGGGGCAGGGCGAGGACCAGGTCTCGCCGCGTCGGCGGCGGGCCGCCGCGCCAAGGAATAGGTCTCAGGCCGCGGGGGTCACTGCGGCGGTGGTGTGGGGGCTGGTCGACGCCCTGGACGACGGGGTGGTGCTGACAGNNGCGGGCCGGATACGCGCAGCAGCCGACTGCCCGGCCGATGGCCGCCAGGGCGCGGCTGCCCGGGCGGCGCAAGGACGGCAGCACATTCCCGGTCCGGGTGAGCCTGAGCCCGGTGCCGACCGCGACGGGCCGTTTTATCCTGGCCGTGATCCGGGACGTCACGGCGGACCTGCCGCGCGCTGACCTCGCCGATCTGGCCCGCGCCGCCGCCGCAGCAGAACAGGCGCGCCGCAGCCGGGGGCTCCTGGACCGGGTGGTCAACGGCCTCCTCCACGTCGGCCTCAGCCTGCAGGCCGCGATTGACCTGCCCCAGGATGTGGCCGTGCAGCAGATCGCCGACGCCCTGCGCCGCCTGGACGACACGATCCGCGAGATCCATGACCACATGTTCGCTGACCACGACGATGATGAGCCGCCCGATCCCGCCCCGCGGAACGGATCGGGGTAAGATCACGGCGCTACGCCGGATGGCGCCTACGGCGCCTCGGCTGTTGGCGGCCAGAACCAACCCTTATCGGTGATTCCGCCGCCCGGTTCAGTCGCCGGGCCGGGGGCGATGATGGCGTCAGCGATGCGGTTGACGAACATCTGAATCGTAGCCTGGGCGACGCGCCGCCAAACCACCTGATCCAGCTCACCGCCCAGGTTGCCGGGCGGTGGCCGGTACACCCCGGCCAGGGTCAGTGTCGTGCCGTGCTCCCCGGCCGGGCTGAGCGTGATGTCGGCATCCAGGGTAGGGAACAGCTCTCCGCCGGGCCCGATCGCCTCCCATCTGAGCGCCAGATGGGCCGGGCCGCCGTCTGCGGCCAGGTCCCGGAAATGCACATTGACCAGCCTGGACTTCCCCCGCACGGGACCTGGCGGGTCGGCCCGGGCCAGGTCGGCGGCCGGGGCTCCGTAGGCACCTTGCGAGGCGCTCAGCAGCCAGCCGGCACGGGCAAGGTTCGCCAGCCTTGCCTGGGCCAGGGTCAAGCTGATCTCCGCCTGGGCCTCGGCGCGTACGAACATACCGTCAGTGAACCGATCGAACGATCATCCAGCCAAGGTACTAGGTCCCCGCCATGATGACGAAGGTCACATACCTGCTACATGCCCGAGCCGACGAGGACTTCAGATCCGGCCCGCTGACTGCGACTGACACCCGGCAAGACCTGGTGCCAACCGTAAGGAAAGAAGAGCGGCGAGGTCAGGTAAGGGCTTGAGTCGCATCCGCCGTGAACGTTGCGGGATAGCGCATCAGCCTGATATGCATCTAGGTCGCCAGCACATCGATTGCGATGCAGCGCCACAGACTTCCCAAGCTGACAGTACAAGTTGAATCCTCCGGGGCCGACTTGCAAGCTCTGCCCGGGATTGCTACGGACTAGATGACACCTAGCTCTCGCCGTTAGTGTGTGTTTAGAGGAAGCATCCGCCGGCCCACCGGCAGTGCTGATCCCGCAGGATCACCGCCCGGCGGATCGCGGCCGGGATCTCCGCGCTGCGCCCGACGTCCAGCGGCAGGCTGGGACCGGCCAGGCGGGCACCCAGCAGCCGGGTCCGCAGGAAACTGGCCAGCCCGCCCGGGCCGGAGACCAGGTCGACCGCCTTGCCGATGATCGCATGGCGGAGCATCTCCTGCGCATGCGCCGTACGCGGCCGCGGGACGGACGGGCAGGCGTCACAGCCGCCGGACGGGTTCCCGGCGGGTTTCGGGTCACCGGACGGGTTGTCGGCCGGATAGGG
>PLDT01000127.1:0-6870 GCA_003136255.1 Actinomycetota bacterium | reverse complement strand
CCGCCGGGTCCGCGGTGCCGAGCGAGTTGACCGCGGCCAGCCGGGTGCCCGACCCGGCCGCGTTCCTGTCGGGCCACGGCTCTGGCTGCCGCGGCAGCCAGAGCAGCGCCTCACCGGATTCGATCAGCGGGTGCTGCCGCGCGCATCCGGTGCCCGGCGGGATGGTGCCGGCCGTCATGGCCAGGGCCGCCTTGACCAGACTGGCGATGCCCGCCGCGGCCCGGGCGTACCCGATGCCGGCCGCCACCGCGCCGAGCGCCGCACTGGTCCGGCCGCCGCGTCTCAGCTGCGCGAACGTAGTCAGCTCGGCTAGGTCGCGGGCCGCCGTCCCGGTGCCTTCGCCCTCGATGAGCTGGATGTCCGCGGGGTCGATCCCGGCCCGTCGGTAGGCCTCGAGCACGGCCCGGCCGTCCGGCACCGACGGCGAGACCGGCACCGTGCTCCAGCCCGCGATCTCCGCGTAGACCGGCAGCCCGGCGGCCCGGGCGTCGGCCGAGCGCATCAGCACCACGATGCCGCAGCCCTCCCCGGGCAGCAGGCCGGCCGGATCGGCCGCGTACACGCGCATATCGTCGCGGCCCAGCGTCCCGGCGCGCGCCTGCACGGTGAGCCATGCTGGGTCGAGGCCGAGTTCCGCCCCGCCCGCCACCGCTAGGTCGACGTCCCCGGCGCCGAGCGAAGCCGCCGCGGCGGTCACCGCGTGCAGCGAGGACGTTGCCGCCGGGCCCGTCGGCACCACGTCCGCTGCGAACCCGAATTGCTCGCGGACCAGGCCGCCCACGCCCGCCATCGAACTGGCCAGGAACAGCCCGGCCCGCCCGCGTCGGCCGCCCGCGTCGCGCAGCAGCCCGCCCCCGCCGAGGCGCATCCCGGTCACGTCGCGGAACCCGGCGTCGGCCAGGGCCAGGGCGGTGGTCTCGGCGGCCAGCTTCTGCACCGGGCCGGTGTCCTGCCTCCCCGGCTCGGGCCGGGCCCAGTCGTCGAGCAAGGCGGCCTGCAGCGTGTCGGCCACCGGCCGGAACATCCGGCGCCCGGCTACCGTGAGGTCATGGAATTCGGCCGGCTCGGCCGCCCCGGGGAACCGGCAGGCCACGCCGATGATCGCGACCGGCCCGCAGTGATCCCCCCTGTTGCCCATCGTCCCCCCGCCCCGCTGGCTCCCCAGTAAAGATGAATAGAGGCTGGCTGGCCGCCCGTCAAGGGGAATGGCGAGACGCGCTGATTTCCCCGCGCACATGCATTTCTGACCCGTGATACCGGCCTTTGACCTCTATGCCGAGCCCGCGTGCGGCCCCCCGGCTGAGCCCGGCCGCCCGAGCGGGGCGGGTGCGCTATCCTGTGCGCATGCGTGCCGTCCGGCTGCTTCTTACCTAGCCGCGCCGACCTACCGTCGTTGGCGCGGCTGCCCCTCGTGTCGAGGGGCGTTTTCATTGCAGGAGCTCAATCACCCCCGAAGGGTTGACCGGACCGGGACCGATTCGATGGCGAGGAAACAATGACAGCGGCCGAGAGCACCGAACTGGCGCAGCGCTACGACCCCCGTGACGTCCAGGAGAAATGGCAGGCGCGCTGGGCGGAGCTGGACCCGTTCCGGGCCGGTGAAGACCCGGCCGATCCCCGGGAGCGCTTCTACCTGGTCGACATGTTCCCGTACCCGTCGGGCGACCTGCACATGGGCCACGCCGAGGCGTACGCCATCGGCGACGCCCTGGCGCGCTACCAGTTCCTGCGCGGCCGCAACGTGCTGCACCCGATCGGCTGGGACGCCTTCGGCCTGCCCGCGGAGAACGCCGCGATCAGGAACAACACGCACCCGGCCGACTGGACCTACGCCAACATCGAGACCCAGGCCGCCTCGTTCCGCCGCTACGCGACCTCCTTCGACTGGAGCCGCAGGCTGCAGACCTGCGATCCGTCCTACTACCACTGGAACCAGTGGCTGTTCCTGCGCTTCTACGAGCGAGGCCTGGCCTACCGCCGGGACGGGTACGTGAACTGGTGCCCGGTAGACCAGACCGTGCTGGCCAACGAGCAGGTCATCGCTGGGAAGTGCGAGCGCTGCGGCGCCGAGGTCGTCCGGCGGATGCTGAACCAGTGGTACTTCAAGATCACCGAGTACGCCGACCGCCTGCTCGAGGACGCCAAGCAGCTGGAGGGCTGCTGGCCCGACCGCGTGCTGCTCATGCAGCACAACTGGATCGGCCGCTCGGAGGGCGCCGAGGTCCACTTCCAGATTGACGGCCGAGACGAGCCGCTCACGGTCTATACCACCAGGCCGGACACGCTGTACGGGGCCACGTTCTTCGTGGTGGCCGCGGACTCGCCGCTAGCCGAGCAGGTCTGCGCCCCGGACCGCCTGCCTGAGCTGCGAGCCTACGTGGAGCAGGTCCGCAAGCTGACCGACATCGAGCGTCAGTCCACCGACCGGGAGAAGACCGGGGTCTTCCTCGGCCGGCACGCCATCAACCCGGTGAACGGCGAGCGGATCCCGGTGTGGGCCGCGGACTACGTGCTGCCCGACTACGGCACCGGGGCCATCATGGCCGTGCCCGCGCACGACCAGCGCGACCTGGACTTCGCCCGCGCCTACGGGCTGGACGTCCGGGTCGTGGTCGACACCGGGCAGCCCGACCCGGCGCAGACGGGGATCGCCACCGCCGGCGACGGCACGCTGGTGAACTCCGGCCCGATCAACGGGCTGCCCAAGGCCGAGGCCATCGCCGCGATCACCGCCATCCTGGCCGAGAAGGGCCTGGGCCGGGCGGCGGTCAACTACCGGCTACGCGACTGGCTGCTGTCCCGGCAGCGCTTCTGGGGCACCCCGATTCCGATCATTCACTGCCCGTCCTGCGGCGAGGTGCCGGTGCCGGACGACCAGCTGCCGGTCGTTCTGCCCGACCTGCGCGGCCAGGACCTGGTGCCGCGGGGCGTGTCGCCGCTGGCCGCGGCGCAGGACTGGGTCAACGTCGACTGCCCCCGCTGCAGCGGCCCGGCCAAGCGCGACACAGACACCATGGATACGTTCGTGGACTCATCCTGGTACATGTTCCGGTACTGCTCACCTGAGTACCTCGGCGGCCCGTTCGACCCGGCCGAGGTCCGGCGGTGGGCACCGGTGGACATGTACGTGGGCGGCGTCGAGCACGCCATCTTGCACCTGCTGTACAGCAGGTTCTTCACCAAGGTCCTGTACGACATGGGGCTGCTGGACTTCACCGAGCCGTTCACCCGGCTGATCAACCAGGGCCAGGTGATCAACCACGGCAAGGCGATGTCCAAGTCGCTGGGCAACGGCGTGGACCTGGGCGAGCAGATCGAGCGCTTCGGGGTGGACACGATCCGGCTGACCATGATCTTCGCCAGCCCGCCTGAGGACGACATCGACTGGGCGGACATGAACCCCGAGGCGATGGTCAAGTTCCTCGGCCGGGTCTGGCGGATCACCTCCGACGTCGCCGCCGCGGACCCGGGCACGGGCCCGGGCGACCTCGCGCTGCGCAAGGCCACGCACCGGACCATCGACGAGGTCACCCGCCAGGTCGAGTCCTATCACCTGAACGTGGCCGTGGCCCGGCTCATGGAGCTGGTCAGCGCGACGCGACGGACCATCGATACCGGGCCCGCGGGCGCGGCCGACCCCGCGGTGCGCGAGGCCGCCGAAGTGCTGACCATGCTGCTGTCCCTGTTCGCGCCCTACACCGCCGAGGAGTGCTGGGAACTGCTCGGGAACCCGCCCTCGGTGGCGCGGGCGGCCTGGCCCGCCGCCGATCCGGACCTGCTGACCGAGGAGACGGTCACCTGCGTGGTGCAGGTCAACGGCAAGGTGCGGGACCGGCTGGAGGTCCCGCCGACCATCACCGACGACGAGCTACGCGAGCTCGCGCTGGCCGCGCCCGGAGTCGCCCGCACGCTGGGCGACCAGCCGGTCAGCCGGGTCATCGTGCGGGCGCCCAAGCTGGTCAGCATCGTCGTCGCGGCCTAGCGCGGGCCGGAATCCCAACCCGGACTCCGGACCCCGCACCCAGCGATGACCACCGGCATGTGACCGGAGCACGGCCTCCTGTTCCCAGGAGGCCGCCGTGCTCAGACGCGCCGCAGGACCGCGACGACGCGGCCCAGGATGCTGGCCTCGTCACCGAGAATCGGCGTGTAGGCCGGGTTGTGCGGGATCAGCCAGGCGTGCCCGTCGCTGCGCTTGAAGGTCTTCACCGTCGCCTCGCTGTCGAGCATGGCGGCCACGATGTCGCCGTTCTGCGCGTCCTCCTGCTGCCGGACCACGACCCAGTCCCCGTCCGCGATCGCGGCGTTGATCATGGAGTCGCCGACCACCTTGAGCAGGAACAGGGTGCCCTCGCCGACCAGCTGCCGAGGCAGCGGGAAGATGTCCTCCACGTACTGCTCGGCCAGGATCGGCCCGCCCGCGGCGATCCGCCCGATCAGCGGCACGTACGCCGCTTCCTGTGACGGGATGTCGTTGCCGGGGATGTCGGAGGGCAGTTCTTCTTCGCGCTCGCGGCCCGGCTCCGGGCGCACCGCCGGGTGACCGGGCAGGCGCACCTCCACGGTCCGCGGCCGGCCCACGTCCCGGTGCAGGTAGCCCTTGCGCTGCAGCGTGCTGAGCTGGTACGAGACGCTGGACGTGCTGGTCAGGCCGACCGCCTCGCCGATCTCCCGCATCGACGGCGGATAGCCGCGCTTCTGCACGGACTCCCTGATCACCTGGAGCACCTTGCGCTGCCGCCAGGTCAGCACGTGATCGGGATCGGGCTTGTCCGGCGTCTCCGGCACAATCACGGGCACGCTGCCCTTCGGCTTGCGCCCTGGTCGCCCCTTGGGTCTGGGCGCCTCGGTGCTGGAAGTGCCCGTTGTAGTGCCTCCCATGGCGGTTTCCTCCATTTGATGACCTTCCGTGTCCGGATTCTTGCGTGCTGCCTAGAGACTAACGTTTTCCGTTCCGTATCCCAAACATCTGTTCGGACGTGTCGCGAAAATGTCAGACCCTCGCGATACAACGATGTAGTAGATCTTCCGATCGAACAGGCGTACGATCGAGCACAGGTTCGATCGAGCAGGGGTCCGAGAGCGGACATAGTTAAGAGTATAGCTCGAATGAAGGTTTGAGCAGCGGAGGTCGTCATGAGCGCGATGCGGGCGGAAGAGCTTCCGGAGCTTCCGGAGTTGCCTGAGCTGCCAGCGGCATTGCCGCAGGACACCGCCCGGAGCCGGGCGGCCGTCCGCTGGATCGCTCCCGCGGATTCGCCGGTACCGAGCCATGTCCCGCGCTCCGAGCCGGCCCGCGGCCAGCCGGCGAACGCGCCGCTCCGGCTGACCAGGCGCGGCCGCGTCGTGGTCGTGGTCGCCACCGCGCTCGTCCTGGCCGCGCTGTCCCTGGTCATCGCCGGGGCGGCGCAGGCCACCAACTACCCGGGGCCGGCGCGGGCGCCCCAGCAGAGCCTCGCCCAGGTCACCGTCCTCCCCGGCCAGAGCCTGTGGTCGGTCGCCGAGAGCGCCGACCCCGGCACCGACACCCGGGTGGTCGTCGAGCAGATCATCGAGCTCAACCGGCTGACCGGGAACGTGGTCTTCGCGGGCCAGCGACTGCGGGTCCCCCGCGACTGAGCCCCACGACCGACCCCCCGCGACTGACCCCACGGCTGAGCCACCCACCGCCGCGACACGCCGGCACCCCGCTCATATCGGCCCGGCTGCCGCGAATTCCGGATCGAAGGCTCGCGCCTGCTTGCCTCCGGCCGCCCTCGTGGTCTACCGTAACCACAACATCTAGTAGTTACAGCGCTGTGGTTTTTCCACAAGTTGTGTTACCGAGTATAATTAGTACTGCAAGCAGCCTTGGGGAGGTGATCGCGTGCACTGCCCATTCTGTCGTCATCCGGACAGCAGGGTCATCGACAGCCGGACCGCGGACGACGGTGCCGCGATCCGCCGCCGGCGGTCGTGCCCCGAGTGCGGGCGCCGGTTCACCACGCAGGAGACGGTCATCTTGATGGTGGCCAAGCGCAGCGGGGTCACCGAGCCGTTTACCCGGGACAAGATCATCCGCGGGGTCCAGCGCGCCTGCCAGGGACGGCCGGTCAGCGAGGACAAGCTGGCCATCCTGGCTCAGCAGGTGGAAGAGACGATCAGGGCCCGCGGCCTGGCTGAGGTCCCCTCGCACGAAGTGGGCCTGGCCATCCTCGGCCCGCTGCGGGAACTGGACGAGGTGGCCTACCTCAGGTTCGCCTCGGTCTACCGCAGCTTCGAGTCGCTCGCCGACTTCGAGGACGAGATCGCCACCCTGCGCCAGGGCCGCCAAGGTAGCCAACCGGCGGAAACGACACCCTAGGACGTCACGAAGTTGTCATCGTTGCAGCATGGCCGTACACGGCCTGGGAGGGATCCGGAAGGGTCCCGGAAGGGGGAAGTTATGACCGAGACGGCGAGCAGCAGGGCCCGCAAGGGAAAGAGCGCCGAGGAGGCCCCCAGTCAGCGAACCCAGCGCGGCGGCCTCACGATGACGCGCATCTACACCACGCCCGGCGTACACCCCTACGACCAGATCACCTGGGAACGCCGTGACGTGGTGATGACCAACTGGCGGGACGGCTCGGTCAACTTCGAGCAGCACGGCGTGGAGTTCCCCGACTTCTGGTCGGTGAACGCGGCCAACATCGTGACCACCAAGTACTTCCGCGGTGCGGTCGGCTCCCCGACCCGCGAGTGGAGCCTCAAGCAACTCGTCGACCGCGTGGTCGGCGTCTACACCGAGACCGGCCGCAAGCAGGGCTACTTCGCCACCGAAGAAGACGCCGTGATCTTCGACCACGAGCTCAAGCACGCCCTGGTCCACCAGGTCTTCAGCTTCAACTCCCC
>PLDT01000283.1:0-4961 GCA_003136255.1 Actinomycetota bacterium | reverse complement strand
GCTGAGCCAGAAGCCGGTGTAGTGACCCAGCCGTCCGACACCCGCGCCTGCACCTTCCCCTCGGGGACCTGCACGTTCCACTCCAGGACGTGCGCGATGGCTGAGTCCGTAAACCGCTCGTCACCGTAGGCCGGCGACGGCATCGATCTGCGTATCCGGCTGATACGTGTAGGCCGCCTCGCGCACCCTCTCGCTGCTCTCCAGGGCCGCGCCGAGCGCGCCGCCCAGCGTCGCGATCGAAGTCGCTAGCCAGGCCAGGTTTACCTGGTCGGCCACGCCGGCCGAGTGCCCGAGGACCAGGCCGAGCAGGCTGCCCGGCACGAGCAGCAGCGCCGCGGCGAGCGTGGCGATGAACAGGGCCAGGTACAGCGCGGCCACGCCGAGGCCGACGGTGGCCGCGGTGACGATGTTGAACAAGGCCACCTGCTCGCGCGCGGCCGGGTGCGGGCTGCGCTCCCACAGCCCGGTGGTGACCGTGATCGTCACGGTGATGGCCGCCACCGAGCCGAGGCTGATGACGACGAGGCGCAGCGGCCCGAGATAGTAGGAGAGCCGCCAGATGTCGCTGGTCACCAGCGCGAACACCCCGGCCGCGAACGCAACCGCCAGCGCGCGCATGAGCCGCAGGGCCAGCCGCCACGGGCGGTTGGCGCGTAGCATGCCCAGCAGCAGCCAGATGTTGCCGGTGACGACCCGCGCGACGAAACCCACCCCTTGCTCGCCGCGCTCCGTGCGGGCGCCCAGTTCGCGCATGCGGCGGGTCACGACCTCGGCCAGCGGGAGCCGTTCGGCGGCGTCCGCGGCCTGCTCTAGGTCGCCGAGCATGTGCCCGACCAGCCGGACGATGGTCTCGGCGGTGCGCTTGCGCACCGAGACCGGGCCGAGCGCGGGCATGGACAGGACCGCGACGCCGTGGGTCGCGCTGACGTGGGCGATCACCGGGCGCCGCGCGGTCTGCAGCGGGAGGTCGGTCACGCATGCCGCCAGGTGCCAGCCACGTTCGAGGAGCATCCTGCGCTCCGCCGCGATCAGCTCGCCGAGGTCGGTCGGCGGTTGCACCAGCCGGTCGGAGACGAATTCGACCCGCCACCGGACTCCGGGCAGTTGCCCGGCGAGCCGGTCGGCGATCTCCCCGACCAGGCTCTCGGTCAGCTCCGACGCGGGTCCAGGTGCGGCCAGCAGGCCGATGACCAGCTCCGGCTGCGGTTCGGTGTCAGGAACACTCTCCGCGCCAGGGCCCTCCGACATGATCCCATTTACCACCACGGAGGCCATGTTCGCCAGGTGGGCAGGCCGTCCACATCACCAGATCGGTCAGCTGGGCGGGGTCGTCGTACGCCAGAGCCGCGGCGTCCCGGATGACGGAGTCGACGGGGGAACCCGTGCCGTCGGCGTACAGCACGATAACATCGTCGACCAGAACTTCCAGGTCATCGGCGCCAACGACTAGCCGCCGCCGTGGCCTGTGGGGCGCCTTTTGTTACACCCATCGTTCCTTCGTGGCTCGTACTGCGGCCTGGACCCGGTTCCGCACCTCAAGCCTGCGCAGGATCTCCTGGATGTGTGTCTTCACCGTGTTCTCGCTGAGGTGAATCCGGCTGGCGATCTCCTTGTTCGACAAGCCCTCGGTAAGCAGACGCAGGATCTCTTGCTGGCTGTCGTTGAGCCGGGGCCGGGCCGGGGTCGTCTTACCCGGATCCACCCGGAAGGCAGCCGCCATGCGCTCGCGCTCCAGCGCCACGAGTTCATCCCGCTCCGCTTGACTCAGGTGCTCGTGAAGCTGCTGGAGCCGGACAATCATCTCCTGCTGGTGCTGGTACAGACCCGCGTTGTCGATCGCCACGGCGACCTGGTTGGCGAAGGTGGATAGGAGCCGCTCGTCGTCGGGCCCGTAGCCTTTCCGCTTATTCGCTACCCCGATCATGCCGATCACTTCGGTGCCCAATTGGAGCGGCACCCCGAGAAAGGTCAGGACGTCCGGATGCCCAGGGGGTTCACCCACCCTTACCGGGTCATTCTCGACATCATTCGAGATGTGCGGGCGGCCTTCGGTGATCACGACCCCGAAGACACTGGGCCGGACTGGCATGCGCTTGAAGCGCTCGTAGAATTCGGGATCGGGAGGAGCGAACCCCTTTACTGAGACGACGTCCATGTCGACGTGGCCCTCGTTGAGGAGATCGATGAACCCCATCTCCGATGCCGTGAGCGCCAAGCAGAACGTCAAGGCCAGGTCGTAGACCTCCGTGAGATTCCGGAGGCTGGCGATCTGCGCCGAGATCCCGTACAGAGACTCCAGTTGGTCGCGGTACCTGCTGCTGTTCGCCATAGCTGCCTCTTCAGTTGAGCATAGTCCGGCCGTAGACCGGGAGCGGGAGCGTATCCGATCGGAGGCGTCACGGCTCACGTCGAAGGGCATTTTCCCCCGACCGGGTGAGTCGGTATCACCCGGGCTACCGATGACCCGGGCCACTCGCGGACGCGACAATTTCCTGATGGTCACTGGAAGGCCGCCCGCAACCCGCAGGCCTCGACCGCCCTCGGTGCGCTGTGGGTTTCGATTGTCACGGTCATGCGGCGAGTGAGCCGCGGAGGCGGTTCGGCCGCCCGGGATCTATGAGCGGAGCAGGGTATTGAACGCAGAGCCACCCCATCGTCCCGGCGACCGCTCGGCGCCCGAGGAGGGGTATGACATCGAAGCAGTACCCGCACGTGGACCTGTGCGCGGGCGGCCTGATCTACTTCCGCAACCACCTCAAGCAGCCCCGCCGTAGCCCCGCCGTGAAGAAGAGCTGGCCAGGGCTGTGCGGAACGTGGAGCCTTCACTGCATGTTTTCGCCTGGGCGGAAGAGTTTTTCGCGCATTATGCACCCGGCGAAGACGCTAAACGGCTCGCTTCCCCCGCTCAGTGCCTTTCGATCCTGACACACAAGAACAAGAAAAGAGGAAACACGATGAATTTCAACCCGAACGGCGCGTCCGATGTCACCGCGGACCTGGAAAACAACCGCCCGCCCGCGAACATGGTGGAGTGGCTGCTGCGGACCTGGCCGGAGATGGACAGGTCATGATCAGCAGTGGGTCCGCTGGCAGGATAAAGGCCTAGCTAGCCGCGATGCGCGATGCCGCGTTTTGGCGACCCTGTAATCAAGACGCAAACGCACGAGCGGGATCGTTCGCCACCCCACGAACCCACGGGAGTCTGCCGTGCACGGCCAAACCGCCGCGCCATCAACGGCCGATACGGAGATGGCCGCCGCACCGTCAGCGATGTTCGCCGAAGATGCCCCCAGCTGAACTGCCCGCCAGGAAACGCTGGCTGGCCCTGGTCGTACTGTGCGTGACGGTACTGGTCGCGAACCTGGACAGCACGGTCCTGAACGTCACGCTCCCCACCCTGGTCCGCGACCTGAGCGCCACGTCCGGCGACCTGCAGTGGATCGTCGACTCCTACGTCGTCGTGTTCGCCGGCTCGCTGCTGGCCGCGGGCAGCCTGGCGGACCGGATCGGTCGTAAGAGGACGCTGCTGGCCGGCCTGGCCGTCTTCGCCGGCGGCTCAGCCTGGGCCGCTTTCTCCGGCAACGTCGGCACCTTGATCGCCGCCCGGGCGAGCATGGGCATCGGCGGCGCGCTGATGATCCCGTCGACGCTGTCGATCATCAGCAACATGTTCGGCGACCCCGCCGAACGCCAGCGTGCTATCGGCCGCTGGGGTGCTACCAGCGGCATCGGCGTGGCCCTCGGCCCGATCATCGGCGGCTTCCTGCTGGCCCGCTTCTGGTGGGGCTCGGTCTTCCTGCTCAACGTGCCCATCGCCATGGCCGGCCTGCTGGCCGCCTACTGGCTGGTGCCGGACTCCAGGAACCCGGCCGCCAAGGCGCCCGACCTGGCCGGGGCCGGCCTGTCGATGGCGGGGATCGGCGTGATCCTCTGGTCGATCATCGAGGCGCCCACCCGCGGCTGGTCGTCGCCCCTGGTGATCGGCGCGGGCGCGGTCGGCCTGGCCGTCCTGGCCCTGTTCGCCAGCTGGGAAAGNNACCGCGCTGCAGGCAGGCATCCGCCTGCTCCCGGTCGCGGCCGCCGTCATCGTCGTCGCGCCGGCCTCCGCCGTGAGCGTGCGGGCCATCGGGCCGAAGTTCACCATCGCGGCCGGGCTGGCCCTGGTCGCCGCCGGGCTCTGGCTGATTTCCGCTGCCACCGTCAGCACCGCCTTCGCCTGTCCGGCGGCGGGTATGGTCCTGCTCGGCACCGGAGCCGGGCTGGCGCTGCCGACGGCGACCGGCTCCGTGCTCGGCTCGGTGCCTCCGACCGACAGCGGCGTAGCCTCCGCCGCCGACACCACGGCCATCCAGCTCGGCGGCGCGCTCGGCGTGGCGGTCGTCGGCAGCCTGCTGGCTACCCGCTACCAGGACCGGATGACCGGCGCCCTGTCCGGTCGGCCGCTCCCCGCCACCGTCAAGAACTCCCTCGGCGGCGCACTCGCCGCCGCCCGGGCCGGCGGCACCGCCGGCCCGCTCATCCACCTGGCCAAGACCGCGTTCATCAGCGGCATGGACCTAGGCTTGCTCACCGGCGCCGTGGTCGCCGTCGCCGGCTGCCTGGTCGCCCTGATCTGCCTGCCAGCCCGCTCCGGCCGCAACGATCAATTAATCGGAACGGGCCGTGGTTTCCCTCTCCCGTCTCATCCCAGCACCCCCGGCCGCCGTCACGCCGGATCCCCGCCCGGTCAGCACCAGCGCGCCGACCTGGAAGCCGAACACCACGAAGAAGCACCGCGGGGACCAGCACGTCCCGCACCCCCATAAGCCTCCAGACTCACCGGGGCGCAGTCGGCAAGCCATGCCGGCCTTGTGATCGGGGATGACTACAGGTCGGCGACGAGCTTGACTGGCTGGCCGGTGCCTGAGGCCACCGTCTGGAAATCGCGGTCGTCGCACAGGACGATGAGGCCCGCCCGTTCG
>PLDT01000497.1:0-16897 GCA_003136255.1 Actinomycetota bacterium | reverse complement strand
GACGCTGTCGCGGTGGTGATGAAAGTTCCTGCCGTGAGAACTCCGGGCGGCTGAAGGTGGCGTTGTTATGCGGCTGGGCGTTCTGCGCCGCCGCGAAGAGATGCGGCAAGGCCGGGGTCGGCGATGTCCGGAGCCTGGCGGCTGTATGCCGGTACCGGCAGGGGAATGGGGACGGCTCCTATCCGGCGGGCCGGTTCGGCGGGCGCGGAGCCTGCCAGCGGAGCAGGCCAGGCATCCGCCGAGGAGTTCCTGCTTGGGACCTCGTCGGCTGCGCTCTGAGTCTTGTGCTGGGGGTGGCTGTCGGCATAGAACATCACGGCTAGCCAGCCCACAAGAAGGGGGATGGTTACGATCGGCATCAGGATGAAGAGGAGAGCTGAGCCGTCCATGACGGCACGTCCTTCCGGAACTCGGCGTCCGTCTTTCCCGGGGAGCCCGTCAGGCCCTGCTGAATCGACAACCCCGGCGGACGGGAGGACGGTAGATCTGTCAGCTTGTCCGGTTCTGTCGTGGGACGGTAGCCCGGAACCCACTGACGGACCATAAGCGGAGCTGAACCATACGACCGAGGTCAGTCAGATGAGCAGATTACCGCCTCCGGGAATACAGCTAGTACCCATCATACCGGCATCGTGGCTTGACTGCTGCTGTGGAAGACATATCCTGCCGTCAGGCAGCAGCACGCCTGCCCGCTTCCGAGCTGTTTGGCCCGCGCCAGAGCGGCAACGAGGACAAGGGGCCATGCCTCGCGTGTACCGGCTTAGTTCATGATCTGACGGGCGGGCTGGCGCGGGCGGCACTGCCGGAAGAAGCGATCATGACGCGGGACAAGGCTGTGAAGAAGGCGGCCCGTGACCGAGCGGCTGGAACGGGCGAACGGTACACCAGGGCGCGGCGAGCGGTCGAGGCCGGCTACGAGGCTCAGCGGATCCCGCAGACCCAGGTTGCGGGCAGCTCACAGGATTCCGCCCCCGAGGACCAGGCACGATGGTGGCGAGCATACGTTCTGGCCCAGAACGACCGCATCGACGAACTTCGCCAGCATGCTGAGGCGGGAGACGACCACGCGCAGCGTCAGCTGGCCAGCTTCCTGTCCGACCGGCGACAGATCGACGAGGCCATTACGGTGATCCGCCCCCTCGCCGACGCTGGTGACGACATCGCTCAGCTCTGGCTGGCTCGCTGGCTGGCCGAGCGCGACGATGTGGACGAGCTTCGGCGGCGTGCCGGGACAGGGGACTCTCATGCTCTGTATCACCTGGCCGGGTGGCTGGCCGATCAGGGCCGCCTAGACGAACTGCGCGAGCTCCTGACTGATCATCGGGAACTGCTCGCATCGAGCTGGGAGCCCACTTACGGCCAGCATCAAATGGACGTGCTGCGCCTGAAGGCGGATCTCGGAGACGACCACGCCCGGCAAATCCTGCTCCGCTGGCTGGCCAGGTTGCGGTGACGGAGGCGGTCAGCCACGTGCTCAGACCAGACGCTGATGGACGTAGCACCATCTCCAGTGCGAACCCGCCTCCAAGCCGCGGGCGAGTGGGTGGTCGGTCTCCTCGTAGTGCGCCCTGGCGTGCCGGTTCGGTGAGTCATCAGAACACGCCACCCAGCCGCAGCTCAGGCAGACCAGGAGCGCCACCGGGTGACCCGGGCCGGTCCGGCAGTTCCGGCACTCATCGGACTGGGGCGTGACCGGCGCGAGCCCGTTAAGGTGCTCACAGCGCGGCGCCGACCCGTTCAGGCTCATCGCGGACACGCCCGGGGCCATGCTCTGGCCGGGAATCATGGCAAGCCCCCTCACCGGATCGGAACACCGGGCCTGGCCCGGTACATCATTTCTTGAGTCAACCCCAAACGGCACCGCGGCGGAAACAACCAATCCGAGCACGGCCCATCACCAGAAACGATCACCTGCCGGTGACCCCCGGAACAGACGGCCACGGGCATTCCGGCGACTCGGGTACGGAAGTAGGCTTGTTGGCAGAGTCTCGTATCTCAGGCTATGCCCGGCCTCCGGTGACTCGGTTCTAGGCGGGAGACGAAATGAACCAGACACGAGCCTGGCGGCGGGCATGGAGCTACGTCAGCTTCGCTATTTCGTAACCCTGGCCGAGGAACTCCACTTCGGCCGCGCAGCCGCCCGGGAGCACATCGTCCAGTCGGCGCTGAGCCAGCAGGTCCAGCGGCTTGAGCGTGAGCTGGGGGTACGCCTCCTGGAACGCAGCACCCACCATGTCGGGCTGACCGCTGCCGGGGTGGTGTTCCTAGCCGAGGCGCGGCAGATCCTGGCTCAGGTGGACAGGGCCGCCGCGGTCGTTCGCAGTGCGGCCGGCGCGGCTGCAGCCCTCCGGGTCGGCATCATCGATTCCAGCTACGACTCGATGCCGCAGATCTTGCACGAGGTTCAGGCCCGCCACCCCGGCCTGGTCATCCATCAGGTCGAGGTCGGCGTGCCCGAGCAGTACCAGCAGCTCATCGAAGGCCGCCTGGACGTGGGAATCGGCCGGGCCGCGCTCGCCCCGCCGCAGGTGGCCTCGCTGCTGTTCCGTCAGGATCCGCTGGGGGTCCTGGTCCCGCGCGATCACCGGTTCGCCGGACTGGACGCCATCCCCGTCACCGTCCTGGCCGAAGAGCCGCTGCTGCTCGCCGAAGAAGTGCGGGCTCCGGAGTTCAACCAGTTCACCGTCGAGATGTGCCGGGCAGCCGGGTTCACTCCCGCGGTTTACGCAGGGACCGTGGAGAGCATTCGCGCCGCCGCCGATCTGGTCGCCCAGGGACGCTGCCTGTACTGCGTGCCCTCCTCCTGCATCGCCGCGCTGCCCGGAACCATCTGGCGGCCGCTCACCGAACCGGCCTCCTATTACCCGTGGTCGGTGCTGTGGCGCGCCACCGAGGTCTCCGACCACGTCCGCGCCGTCGTCAGCTGCGCGCGGACCATGTCCCGCCGGCTGGGCTGGCTGGCGACCGCCAGCCAGACAGCGGACTGAACGGCCGGCAGGCGGTAGTGACCGCCCGGCCCCGGCGCAGCTCCTGGACCCGGCGCCGCGTGGTGATCGGCCTGGATGATGATGCTTGCGGTTTCCGCCTGTTTCCCCGGCGCGGCGGGTGGGCTTAGCTGAGTAGTGACAAGCACGATCGCATGGATCGTTTTCGGGCATAGCGCCCGCCTGCTCGCCAATCTGAGCGCCGCGTCCACCAGGGACCAGCCACCGCGATGAGGCACGAGGGGCAAACTACGATGCAATTCCAGCCCACGGCAGATGACTATGACGGGACGGCGGCATTCCCTGACCGCGGCCGGCCGCCTGGCACGGTCCAGGCCCGGGTTCAGGTCGGGGTGACGGCCGCGTTCGTGGTCGTGCCGTTGGCCGGGCTGGGCGTGGCGGTGGGCTCCACCAAGGTGCGCTGGCCGACCACGGCCCGCCTCGACAGCCGCCGCCGAGGCTCCGGCCAGGACCAGCAGTGGCCTGCCCTGCAGCCTGTGGGGGCCTCGACGGGGCGGCCAGAGGTACCGGCCAGCCGCCGGTCGCCGCTGCCCGTCGGCAGCGATCGGATCCGATGACGACCATCGCCGGACCGCCAGCCGCCGCCATTACGCCCCAGGGGCTGCCCACCGCCCCAGAGGGCCCCAGCCGCGTTGCCATGCAGGGGACAGAGACCGCCCGGCCACGGCGGCGATCCGTCCGGGAGATCTTCCGCACTGCGGGGTCGATCGTCCTCATCGCGGCCATATTCGGGTTCGCGGTCCCGCATTTCGCGTCCTACGGCAGCGTGTGGGCCAGTATGGGCGCGATGACGTGGGCCGAGGTACTGCTGGTCGCCGCGGCCGCCGCAGCCAGCATGATCTCTACCTGGATCATGATCTGCTCGGTGCTGCCAGCGATACGGTTGCGCGAAGCGGCCGTGGTCAACCTCGGGTCCAACGCCGTGGCGAACACCCTGCCCGCCGGNNATCCTGGCGACGGCCAGTCGGCCCGGGGCCGGCCTGATCGCCGCCGCCGCCGTCGGCCTGGCCTTGCTCGCCGCCATGGCCGTCGGGCTCGGCCTGCTCATGCGCAGCGAGTCGTTCGCGGTCCGCGCGGGCCGCGCGCTGCAGGTCGCGCTCGTGACGGCCTGCCGAGTAGCACGCCGGCCAGCATCCTTCGACATCCCTGGATCGCTGCTCGGCTTCCGCGACCGGGCCGGCGCCCTGATCGCCTCGCGCGGCTGGCGGATCACCGTCGCCACGGCGGCGAGCAACCTCACCTTGTGGCTCGTCCTGCTGGCGTGCCTGCGCGGCGTCGGCCTCTCTCAGGCCCAGGTGCCCTGGCAGACCTCCCTGGCGGCGTTCGCGTTCGTCCGGCTGCTGACGGTGCTGCCCATCACCCCCGGCGGTCTGGGCATCACCGAACTCGGGCTGATCGCCACGCTGGCCGCCGGCCACCGAGATGGTGTGCAGGTGACGGCCGCCGTGCTGCTGTACCGGGCCGTCACGTACCTGCCCCCCATCCCTCTCGGCGCGATCGCGTGCCTCACCTGGCGTTGCGCACCCGGCCTCATCCACGCCAAGCCGGTCCCCAGGCAGGAATCGCGCCAGGTTTCCGGGCCCGCACCGCAAGCGCCGTAGCGAATCACACCAGCGACTCGAGCGTCGCCCGCGCCCCGCGCTGGTGCAGCGAGGCCAGCGCGGACTGGTACGCGAAGACGAAGGGCTTCTGATCGACCAGGTCCCCGAACACGTCCCGGTTGGCGATGAACGCGTCGGGGTCCTCGTGCTGACGGCGGGCAAGCTGCATGAGAGTATCCCGAAGCCGGTCCACCACTTCGATCGGCTGGCCGGCCTCGTCGACCCCCTCTGCGTAGCGGGCCCAGCTCGCCACCACGGCCGCCGAACGCCTGATCTCACCGCCGTTCGCGAGCTGCTCGCGAACCACCGGCAGCAGCCATTTCGGGATCCGGTCCGAGCTTTCCGCGCAGAGCCGGGCGATGGTGTCGCGAACCTGCGGATTGGAAAAGCGTTCGAGCAGCGTGTACTTGTACCCTCGCAGGTCTACCCCGGGTACCGGGGCCAGGGTCGGCGTGGCTTCGAAGTCCATGTAACCGAGCAGGAACGCCTGGAACAGGGGATCCTGGGCGGCCTCGTGGACCAGCCGGTAGCCGGCCAGGTAGCCGAAGTAGGCCATGGCCTGGTGGCTGCCGTTGAGCAGCCGCAGCTTCATCAGCTCATACGGTTCGACCTGATCGACGACCTGCACTCCGACCTGCTCGTACGGCGGTCGCCCGGCGGTGAAGGCGTCCTCGAGCACCCACTGCGTGTAGGGCTCGCAGACGACCGGCCACCGGTCGTCGATACCGAACCGCTCCCTGACCTCGGCCCGGTCGGCATCCGTGGTGACCGGGGTAATGCGGTCGACCATCGAATTGGGAAAGGACGCCTCGCGCTCAACCCAAGCTCCTAGTTCCGGGTCCCGCAGCCGGGCGAAGGCGGTGAACACCCGCTTGCTGCGGTAGCCATTGTCCTGCAGGTTGTCGCAGGACATGATCGTGAACGGTCCCAGGCCGCGCGTCCAGCGGCGCCGCAGCGCCTCCGTGATCAGCCCGAACGTGGTCCGCGGCGCCGCGCCGGGCTCGAGGTCGTGCACCACGTCCGGGTTCGTCACGTCGAACTCGCCGGTGAGGTCGCTGACGTTGTACCCGCCCTCGGTGATCGTCAGCGACACGATCCGGGTCGATTCCGCGGCCATCTTCTCGATGACCGCCTCGGGGTCGTCCGGCGCGTACAGGTACTCCACGATCGACCCGATCACCCGCGGTTCGTACGTGCCGTCGCTGTGCTTGAGCACCAGCGTGTACAGGCCGTCCTGGGCGTCCAGCACCTGCTTCATCCGACGGTCGGCCGGCATCACCCCGACGCCGCAGATGCCCCAGTCCAGCGCCGCACCCTGGTTCATCAGCCGGTCGTGGTACATCGCCTGGTGCGCCCGGTGGAAACCGCCCACGCCGACGTGCACCACGCCCGGCGTGACGAGGCTGCGGTCATAGGAAGGCACCGGCAGCTGACCGCGCCAGCGCGCCAGCGTCACCGCGTTGAGCGGCTGCGGTTCAGCCGACAAGCCGGGCTCCGGTCACCGGGTGGAACGCGAACACGTCGTCGGGCGCGACGTGGAAGGTGACCGGCTGTCCCGGCGCCGGAGGTTTGCGTCCCTCGGTCCGCGCGACGACCTGGTTCCCGCTGTCGGCCAGGCGCACGTGCAGCAGGGCGTCGGCCCCGAGCTCTTCGACTAGCATCACCTCGCCCTTGATCTCCCCGGTGGCGTCGGCCAGATGCAGGTGCTCGGGCCGGATGCCGAGCACGAGCTCGCGCAGGCCTGCCTGGCTGGCCGCGGTCCGCACCGCCGTCGGTAGCGGGATGATCGTCCCGCCGAGCCGGGCACCGTCCTCGGTGAGCGGAACGGTCTGCAGGTTCATCGCGGGCGAGCCGATGAACCCGGCCACGAACTGGTTGACCGGGTTGTCGTACAGCTGGCGCGGGGTGTCGCACTGCTGCAGCTTCCCGCCGGCCAGCACCGCCACCCGGTTTCCCATGGTCATGGCTTCGACCTGGTCGTGGGTGACGTAGACGGTCGTGATCCCCAGGCGACGCTGCAACTCGGCGATCTGGCTGCGGGTCTGCACCCGCAGCTTGGCGTCCAGATTGGACAGCGGCTCGTCCATCAAGAAGACCTGCGGCTCGCGCACGATGGCCCGGCCCATCGCCACCCGCTGCCGCTGTCCGCCCGACAGGGCCTTGGGCTTGCGGCTGAGCAGTTGCTCGTCCAGGTCCAGCAGCCGGGCCGCCTCCTGGACCCGCCGGGCCCGCTCGTCCTTGGGGACATGCCGCATCTTCAGCGCGAAGCCCATGTTCTCCGCGACGGTCTTATTCGGGTACAGGGCGTAGTTCTGGAACACCATCGCGATGTCCCGGTCCTTGGGGTGCACCCAGGTGACGTCTTTATCGCCGATCTCGACCCGCCCGCCGTCCAGCGGTTCCAGCCCGGCCAGCATCCGCAGCGCGGTCGTCTTCCCCGATCCGGACGGACCGACCAGGACCATGAACTCACCGTCCTTGATGTCCAGGTCCAGTGCGTCCACCGCGGGCGGCGCATCCTTGGCGTAGACCCGGGTCGCCTGCACGTACTTCACATCAGCCATCGGGCACCTCCACTCGCGAATGACAAGACCGGCTTCACTTGATCGCTCCCATCGACAGGCCGCGGACCAGGGACCGCTGGGCGATCCAGCCCACGATGATCACGGGCACCGAGGCCACCGTGGCCGCCGCGGACAGGTGCGCGATGTACAGCCCCTCCTGAGGGACGGAGCTGATCAGGAACATCGGCAAGGTCGCGGCGTTCACCGTGGTCAGGTTCAGCGCCAGGAACAGCTCGTTCCAGGCGAAGATCACGCAGATCAGCGCGGTCGACACGAGTCCGGGCGAGATGACGGGCATGATCACCTCGCCCATTTGCCGGAGTCGTCCCGCGCCGTCCAGTTCGGCGGCCTCGAGCATCTCGCCGGGCACCTCGAGCATGAACGAGCGGATCAGCCAGATGGCCAGCGGCAGGTTCATCGCGGTGTACAAGATGATCAGCAGCCAGATGCTGTCCAGCAGGTGGGTCTTGAGGGCGATGACGTACAGCGGGCCGATCGCGGCCACGATGGGCAGCATCTTGGTCGAGATGAAGAAGAAAAGCCCGTCCCGCCACCGCTTGACCGGGTGAATCGCCAGCGCGTACGCGGCCGGGACGGCCAGCACGAGAACCAACGCGGTGGAGACGACGGTGGCGATCACCGAGTGGGTCACAAACGGGCCCCAACCCGCGAAGACCAGGCGGAACTCGGCCAGCGTGGGACTGAAGGTAAACTTGGGCGGCCAGGTCTCGGCCGCGGACTCGGGCTTGAACGCGGTGATCACCATCCACAGCACGGGCAGGAAGAACGCGATCCCTGCCACCCACGCGACAATGCCCCAGCCGATATGCCCCGACATTTCCCGGAACCGCTGGGCTCTCGGCGGGCGGGTCCGCGCGTGTACTGCCGTCATGACCCTGCTCCCTCGAACTGGAACACCCGTGCGAACATGCGTAGCGCGAAGGTGGCCACGATGATGGTCAAGACGACGGTGACCACCCCGGTCGCGGCCGCCCCGCCCACGTCAAAGGCGTTGTTGACCTCCTCGTAGAGATAGAACGGCAGGTTGGTGGTGGCCGTCCCGGGACCGCCGTTGGTCATCAGCCGGACCGCGTCGAACACGTTGACCAGGTAGATCGAGCCGAGCAGGATGCCGAGCTCGATGTACGGCCGCAGGAACGGGAACGTAAGCTCGCGGAACGTGGCCAGCGTCCCGGCGCCGTCGACCTTGGCCGCCTCCAGCACATCCGCCGGCTGGCCCTGCAGCCCGGCCAGCACGATGAGCGTCATGAACGGGGTCCACTGCCAGATCAGGACCACGATCACCGAGCCCAGCGCGTGGGTGGACAGCCAGGCCACGTGGTGCACGCCGAACGGCTCCAGCAGGTAGTTCAGCAGCCCGAAGTTCGGGTCCAGCATGGGGCCCGCCCAGACCAGCGCCGCCGCCGCGGGCATGACCAGGAACGGGGTGATAATCAGGGTCCGCACGACGCTGCGGCCGATGAACTTACGGTCCAGCAGCAGCGCGAAGGCCACGCCCAAGATCATGGCCACCAGCACCGCGACCACCGTCATGACCACCGAGCGCCACAACGCGCCTCGGAACGCCGGGTTGGTAAACACCTGCGAGTAGTTGCTCACCCCGGTCCAGTGCGCGCCGCCGGGGACGTCGAAGAAGTAGTTCTGGAAGCTGTACCACAGCGTGACCAGGAACGGGACCTGGGTCACCACGATCGTGTAGATGAGCGCCGGCAGCAGCGGCAGGCGCCGCTGCCAGGCCTCCCGGCGGCTCGCCCCGCGTGGCCGGACTTCGGCCATCGCGGGCGGCGCCGCGCCCGTCTCGACTACTGCCACTGGCCACCACTCCTTACGATGCACGCCTGGATGGAACCCCGGTGAGCCGGGCCGCCCCGAGAGGCCCGGCTCACCGGAAGTGCCTAGCCGGCGGACAGCTCCGCCGGGGTGTACTGCGAGGCGTCGGATTGGGACGCCTGCAGCGCCTGGCTCACCGATTCTGTGCCGGCGATCGCCCCCGCGATCTGCTGGCCGACCTGCACTCCCAGGCTTTCGAACTGAGGGATGTCGACGTACTGGATGCCGATATACGGCACCGGGTTCACCGTCGGGTGATCGGGGTCGGTGCCGTCGATCGAGGCGATCGTGATCGGCGCGAACGCCTTGGCCGCGGCCAGGTAGGACGGGTTGGAATACAGCGAGGTTCGGGTGCCAGGCGGCACCGCGGCCCAGCCGTACTTGGACGCGACCAGGGAGTCATATTGCTTGGAAGTGGCCCAAGACACGAACTTCCACGCCGCGCCGGCGTTGGGCGTGCCCTGCGGGATGCCCAGCGACCAGGTCCACAGCCACCCCGAGGATTGCGTCTTGTCCACCGGCGCGAACGCGTACCCCGTGTTGGCGGCGATCTGCGGGTAGGTGGTGGCGATCGAGGTCGCCGCGACCGTCGCGTCGTACCACATCGCGCACTTGCCCTGCCCGTACAGGGTCAGGAGCTGGTTGAAGCTGTCTGAGGACGCACCGGGCTCGCCGTACTGGCGGACCAGGTTGACGTAGAAGTTCGTCGCGGCCTCGAACGCGGGGGAGGTCAGCTGCGGCTTCCAGTTCATGTTGAACCATTCCCCGCCGAAGGTGTTGACCACCGTGTCCAGGGCGGCCATGTTGTCGCCCCACCCGGCCAGGCCGCGCAGGCAGATCCCGGACTGCTTGCCGGCCACGTTGAGCTTGGCCGCAAAGGACTGCACCTGCGCCCAGGTCGGGTGCTGCGGCATGGTGAGCCCGGCCGCCTTAAACAGGTCGGTGCGGTAGTACAGCATCGAGGACTCGCCGTAGAACGGCACCGCGTACAGGTCGTTTTTGTAGGACAGGGCCTTGGCGATCGAGGGCAGCAGGTCCGAGGCGTCATAGCTCGGGTCGCTGTTGATGTAGGTGCTGGTCAGGTCGGTCAGCCAGCCGTTCTTGGCGAACAGCGGCGTCTCGTACGGGCCGATCATGATCACGTTGAAGGCGTTGGAATGCGTGGACACGTCCTTCTCGATCGCGGCCCGCAGGTCACCTTCGGTATAGGTGGCGAACTTGACCGTGATCCCCGGGTTCTGCTTCTCGAACACCGACTGGGTCAGCGGGATCATCTGCCCGGTGATCAGCGGGTTGGACACCACCGCCACCGTCACCGTGCCCGAATTGCTGCTGCTGGCGCTGCCGCCGCTGGAGCCGCTGCTCGAACAGGCAGCCAGCGCCACCAGCGCGGCCACCGAGCCCACGGCCCCGAGCGTGCGGAGCCTGAACGGGGGAGAACTCATGAATCAACCTCCACGGACGGTGAGGACCTTCTGGCAGGAGGGACGGGGGAGACGAGCAAATGCCGGAGGGACCCTGCGTATGCTCGTTTGAGCGGATTCCGCTCATATGAACCATGACCTCACAGTGAGCCCGCCGCTAGGCAAAGTCAAGAAAAGCTGCAAATATGAGATCTGGATGCTCAGATGAGCGGCCAGACGAGTAATGGAGGGGCCATGGCCGGCTTGTCGGCTGACCGCCCGTCCGAGGTTGTCCTGGCCGCCCGGGTCGCGCGGCAGTACTACCTCGAGGGTGTTTCCAAGGTGGACATCGCGGACCGGCTGGGCATCAGCCGGTTCCGCGTCGCCCGGTTGCTCGAGGGTGCCCGGGACTCGGGCATGGTCCGCATCGAGATCGGGCTGCCCGGCGGCACCCTGGACGCGGCCTTGTCGGCGGAGCTGTGCTCAGCCTTCGGGCTCAGGCACGCGTTCGTGTTCAACTTCCCCGACGACGAGCAGGCGCTGCTCCGGCACCGCCTGGGCGAGGCGTCCGGCCAGGCGCTGATGGACCTCATCACGCCCGGCGACGTCCTCGGCATGTCCTGGTCGCGCACGCTGAGCGGGCTCGCCGCCGCGCTGACCCAGATCCCGCCGTGCCCGATCGTGCAGCTGACCGGAGCGGTGCCGCCGCCCGACGGCCGGGACCTGCTCGACCTGGTCCGCAGCGTGGCCCGGGTCGGCGGCGGCCCGGCCCACGTCTTCTACGCGCCGATGATCCTGGACGACGCGCAGACGGCCGCGGCGATCCGTCGCCAGGGAGACATCGCCGAGGCCTTCGCCCTGGTCCCCTCGGTAACGATCGCCGTGGTCGCGATCGGCGCCTGGGCGCCCGGGCTCTCCACCATCTACGACGCCATCACCCCGGCCGAACGCGACGCCCTGGCCGCCCTGGGGGTGTGCGCCGAGCTGGCCGGGGTGTTCATCGGCCAGGACGGCAGGCCGGTGGCCACGCCGCTGGACAGCCGGATGATCGTCACGTCTGGTGCCGCGCTCGAGCGGATCCCGTTCGTGCTGTCTGTCGCCTGGGGTGTGGCCAAGAGCACTGCGGTCTCCGCCGCGATCCGAGGAGGGCTTGTCCATGGCCTGGTCACCCACACGAGTCTCGCCCGAGCTCTGCTCAGTGCTAGCCCGTCACCCCGGGGGCCTTAGCCCGCGGCCGCTGCCCGGCGGCACCGCCAATCGCGGTCTGGTCGTCCGGGTCGGTGACACCGTGCGCCGCCCGACCGCGCCCTGCTGGCTCGCGACCCACGCCCTGCTCGCCCACCTGGCCAAGGTCGGCTTCGACGGCGCCCCCCGGGTGCTGGCGGCCGATGCCACCATCGAGACCCTGACCTACATCGACGGGCAGGCCGCCGTCCCGCCCCTGGCTGAGGACACGCTCACCGACGCCGCCCTGGTCAGCGTGGCCGACCTGCTGCGCCGTTACCACCTCGCCGCCGCCTCCTTCGACCCGGCCGGCTACTCCTGGCCGCGGCCGATCCCGGCGAGATTCCGGACCGGCCTGGTCAGCCACAACGACGCCCACCCCGCCAATCTGGTCTTCCGCGACGGCCGGGCCGTGGCCCTGATTGACTTCGACTGGGCCGGGCCGGGCAGTGCCATCTGGGACTTCGCCGCGGCCGCGCGCTACTGGGCGCCGCTGCTGGACGAGGCGGACATCACCGACAGCCGCCAGGGCCGCGCGCTGGAGCGGTTCCGGATCCTCCTGGACGCCAGCGGGCTGCGCCGCGCCGATCGCCGTCGGGTGGCCGAAGCCATCGTGGCCAACCACGACTGGACCTACGCGATCGTGACCGAAGCCGCCGCCGCGGGCCACCGGGGCTTCGCCGACCACTGGCGTACGGTGGGCGAGTCGGCCTCCCGGGCCCGCCGCTGGGCCCAGCGCCACCAGCGTGACCTGCTGGCCGCGGCGCGCTGACCAGCGTCCTAATCCGCGCGGAGCAGGACGCCGCGGATGAAGGCGGCCTGCCCCGCGTGTTGCAGGCCATCGGAGATCACGCTGATCAGCCGGACGCCAAGGGTCACCGGCGGGTCCCACCGCTCATCCACCACCCGCGGCAGGTCCGCGTCGGTGACCCCGGACACCAGGGCGACCGTCTGCGCGTGCACCGCGTCGTGGTAGGCCGTGAGCAGGTTCGCCGACGAGATCCGGACCAGGGCCACCTCCGCGGAGCTGTGCCCGTAGCCGATCGCGCCCGGCTCGAACGGCAGCCCGAACCGGTCGATGAAAGCGGGCCACACCTGCTCCACCCCGAACGCGCCGGCCACGTGATCGTCCTGCACCCGGGCCAGGTGCCAGCACAGCCACCCGATCGAGTTCGCATCCTCGTCCAGCCGGACGGCCAGCTGCGCCGCGGACAGCCCGTCGACCGCCTCGTGCACGACCTCCTGCACTCGTCCGAAACCATCCGTCAAAAGCTCCGCACTGGTCACAACCGTGCACCCCTTTCAAATTCAAAAACAGAATTTATCCGAACGGCCATCCTGCTTCACTCCGGGCCACCCCCTTTCGCCGCCCGGCCCCCCGAACGCCTCTGGTGACACGCCGCGCCTACCTGCCCCGGACCGCGCGTGGTCGCCGCAAGCGCTCACGCGAGGTACCGTTCCGACCGTGTCAGCAGGCGGCCCGGACCCAGCGGACGTTCCCTCGGTGACCGAACTGCTCGCCGCGGCGGTGGCGGGCATCGGCGGTGCGGAACGGCCCGGCCAGGTCGCCATGGCCGAGGCGGTGCAGCACGCCATCGAGACCGGCGAGCACCTGGCCGTCCAGGCCGGGACCGGCACCGGCAAGTCGCTGGCCTACTTGGTCCCCGCCATCCGGCACGCGGTGACCTCCCGCAGCACCGTGGTGGTGGCCACGGCCACCATCGCGCTGCAGAGTCAGCTGATCGACCGCGACCTGCCGCGCCTGGTCACCGCCGTGGCGCCGCTGCTCGGCCAGGAGCCGGCGTTCGCCATCTTGAAGGGCCGGCGCAACTACCTGTGCCTGCACCGCCAGCGCGGCGGCCCCTCGGATGACCCGCAGGACGCGCTCTTCGAACCCGTGGACACTGGCCCCGCTTCGCCGCTGGGCCGGCAGGTCAAGCGACTGCACGAGTGGGCCGAGGAAACCACGACCGGGGACCGGGACGAACTGGTCCCCGGCGTGCCGGACGCAGCCTGGCGCCAGGTCTCGGTCAGCGCGCAGGAGTGCATCGGCGCCCAGCGCTGCCCGTTCGGCTCGCGGTGCTTCGCCGAGAAGGCCAAAGAAACGGCGGCCAAGGCACACGTGGTCGTCACCAACCACGCGCTGATGGCCATCGACGCGACCTCGGACATGGAGGTGCTGCCCGGACACGACGTAGTGATCATCGACGAAGCCCACGACCTGGTGGACCGGGTCACCTCAGCCACGACGGGCGAGCTGTCGGGCGCCGCGGTCGACACGGCCGCCCGCCGCGCCGGGCGCCTGACCGAGCCGGGCGGCGCGGAGGGCGCCGCCCCGGCCGTGGCCGATCAGCTGCGTCAAGCCGCCGCCGCGCTCACCGTGGACCTGGGTGACGCTCCGGCGGGCCGGATGGACACGCTGCCCGACACGCTCGCCGCGACGCTGAAGTCGGTCCAGGACGCGGCCAAGGCCTGTACCGACGCGATCACGGCCGGCGCGGCGGGACTGGATGAGGACCCACCCCGGCTCGCGGCGGCGCGGATGACGCTGGCTTCCCTTGACGAGCTGCGCCGAACCGCCGGGCGGATCCTCGACTCCTTCACCGAGGCGCTCGAAACCCGCTCCGAGGTCGTCTGGCTGGACCGGCCGTTCGTCGAAGACGCGCGGCGGCCGCCCACGCTCCGGGTGGCGCCGCTCGAGGTCGGCCCCGTGCTACGAGAGCGCCTGTTCGGCGAGCGTACCGTCACCCTCACCTCGGCCACCCTCGCCCTCGGCGGCTCCTTCAACCCCCTGGCCAGCCAGTGGGGCCTGAACCTGCCCGGCGGCGACCAGCTGTCATGGACCGGCCTGGATGTCGGCTCCCCGTTCGACCATCCGCGCAGCGGCATCTTGTACGCGGCCCGGCACCTCCCGCCGCCCGGCCGGGACTCCCTGCCCGAGGCCTACCTGACCGAGCTCGAGGAGCTGATCGACGCCGCGGGCGGCCGCACGCTCGGTCTGTTCTCGTCCATGCGGGCCGCCGTCCAGGCGGCCGGCGCCCTGCGCGAACGCGTCAAGCAGCCACTGCTCTGCCAGGGCGACGACGTCACGGCCCAGCTGGTCAGGCAGTTCGCCGAGGACGAGCCGACCTGCCTGTTCGGCACCTTGTCCCTGTGGCAGGGCGTGGACGTGCCGGGGCCCTCGCTGCGGCTCGTCGTCATCGACCGGATTCCGTTCCCGCGGCCCGATGACCCGCTGGCCTCGGCCCGGCAGCGCGCGGTCGCGGCGCGCGGCGGCAACGGGTTCATGACGGTGGCCGCCGCGCAGGCGGCGCTGCTGCTGGCCCAGGGCGCCGGGCGGCTGCTGCGCACCATGACCGACCGCGGCGTGGTCGCGGTCCTCGATCCCCGGCTGGTGACAGCGCGTTACGGCGACTTCCTCCGCGCGTCACTGCCGCCGTTCTGGACGACCACCGACCCGGAGCTGGTCCGGGCCGCGCTGCGCCGCCTTTCCGCCGCGGACTCCTTATCTGGGCATAACCCCCTTACCGGTACATTAAGTTAACGTGCCGGCGCGGATATTGGCGCATGATGCTGGGTAGCATTCCGGGCACTACCAGGAGGTCGGGCGCAACGCGAGGTCAGGCACAACGGGAGGTCTGACATGCGGTCTGGGCCGCGCGAGAGTAAGCGGCACGTGCTCCGCTGGGTTGCGGTCGCGGCGGTCGTGATTCTCGCCGCGGGTACGCTCACCGCTTATCTGAAGTACCGCGCCGTCTACGACAGCATCACCCGGGTCACCGTCCCGGGGTCCGAACTCGGCCAGCGCCCGCCGGATTTCAGTACTACCTCGGAGAACATCCTGGTCTACGGCGATGACAGCCGGAAGGGCCTGGACGCGCACCAGCAGTACATCCTGCACACCGGCAGTGACCAGACCGACAACACCGACACCATCATGATCATCCACCTGTCGCCGGGTCACCGCGCGGTCACCGTGATGAGCATCCCGCGCGACACCATGGTGCCGATGTACCAGTGCGACAGCGGACCCGGCTACGCCGGCCAGCAGGCCGACCCCAACTCCTACGTGATGATCAACTCGCTGCTCCAGGCCGGCGGCCCGGTGTGCCTGTGGAAGACCGTCGAGCAGCAGACCGGCATCTACATCAACCATTTCATCGGACTCGGCATGCTCGGCTTCGTCAAGGTCGTCAACGACCTCGGCGGCGTCAACGTCTGCGTCCCGTACGCGGTGAACGATCCAGTGTCCGGCCTCGACCTCCCGGCCGGGGAGCAACACATCACGGGTGTCCAGGCCCTGGCCTTCTGGCGCACCCGCGAGGACATCGGGACCGGATCGGACCTGGAACGGATCCAGCGGGACCAGTTCATGTCCGCGCAGGTGGTGAAGGGGGTGCTGAGCAGCGGGCTGCTGTCGAACCCGCTCCGGCTGCTCTCCGTGATCACTGACGCCGCCGCCTCGATGACGACCGACAGCGGCATGACCGTCTCGGACCTGGTCGGCATCGCCGAGAGCCTGCGCAACGTGTCCAGCAAGAACGTCCAGTTCATCACCGCGCCGAACCAGGCCTGGCCGCCCAACCCGGCCCGCGTTCAGTTCGCGCAGCCGCAGGCCGACGAGGTGTTCTCGGCCATCGCCCACGACGTGACCGTGCCGAAGGTCAAGGTCACACCGTCGGCCGCGCCGTCGTCCAGCGGGGCGCAGGTGCTCACCACCAGCCCGTCCAACGTCAAGGTCGAGATCCTGAACGGCTCCGGCGTGCCCGGCATCGCCGGCCAGGCCGCGGTCGGGCTGACCAGCCGGGGCTTCGACGTGACCGGCACCGGGAACGCCGCCAGCTTCGCCTACACCAACTCGGTGATCGAGTACGCCTCCACCGCGGACATGGGCGCGGTGAATACCCTCAATCAGGAACTGACCAACGTCACCGACCTGCAGGACAGCACCCTGACGCCCGGCACGGTGGAGCTGATCCTCGGCTCGGACTTCACCAGTCTGGTCCCGCAGAGCCCCGGAGCCCAGGTTTCCGCCACCCCCGGCACATCAGCCACCCCCGCCACGTCAGCCACCCCCGGCACGTCGGCCACCCAGAGCGGCTCAGCCACCCCCAGCGGCTCGGCCAGCCCCAGCGGATCCGGCTCCGCCGTGGCCAACCTGGCCCAGTCCACCGGCGGCATCACCGCGGCCGCGCGCTGCGCCAGCGACAGCTCAGCCTTCGCCGGGCCCCTGCGTACGTGAGCCGGAC
>PLDT01000048.1:0-13846 GCA_003136255.1 Actinomycetota bacterium | reverse complement strand
ATCCCGATCTCGTCCGAGATCACCTTCGGGTTCGCCGGCGTGCTCGCCTACCAGGGGCATCTCAACCTCGCCCTGGTCATTATCATCGGCTCGCTGGCCGAGCTCGCCGGGTCCTACGCCTCGTACGCGGTGGGGCGGGTCGGCGGCAAGCCGCTGGTCCAGAAACTGGGCCGCTACGTGCTGGTGACCCAGGGCGACGTCGACCGGGCCGAGCGGTTCCTGGCCGGACGCGGGGCCTGGGCCGTTCCGGTGGGCCGGATGCTGCCCTTCATCCGGGCCTTCACCTCGATCGTGGCGGGCCTGGTCCGGATCCCGGCGGCCCGGTTCGGGGTACTCAGCCTGATCGGCACGGTCATCTACGCGACCGTGCTGTCCGTGGTCGGCTACGAGCTGGGTCACGCCTGGCAGAGCGTCAGCCACGGCCTGACCATCGTCGGCTATGCCTTGTTCGCGATCGTGGTCATCGCGATCGTCGTGTTTGTGCTCTACCGGCTCCGGCAGTTCCGGCGTGAAGCCGCTCAGAACGCAGAAGCTCAGAGCGCAGAACTACAGCCCGCGCCGGAACCGCCCGCCGCGCCGCGCCGGCCCGGGCGGCACCGGTCAGATCTCGAGGTCTGACAGGTCGTAGGCGGCCCGGAAGATCAGCCCGCGTTCGGTCACGGGCTCCCGCGCGCCCCGGTTGACCAGCACCGCCACCCCGACCACCTCGGCGGATGCTTCGCGCAGCGCGTCGACCGCGGTCAGCGGGGAGGTGCCGGTGGTGGAGGTGTCCTCGACCGCGAGCACCCGCCGGCCGGCCACGTCCGGGCCCTCGATCCGCCGCTGGGTGCCGTGGTCCTTCTCCTTCTTCCGCACCACGAACGCGTCGATCGGCGTGCCCCGCGCGGCGGCCGCGTGCATCATCGCGGTGGCGACCGGATCGGCGCCCATGGTCAGGCCGCCCGCCGCCTCGTAGCCCAGATCCCAGGTGAGGTCCAGCATGACCCGGCCGGCCAGCGGCGCCAGGCGCCCGTCCAGCAGCACCCGCCGCAGATCGACGTACCAGTCGGCTCGCTGGCCGGAGGAGAGGATGAAGTCACCGCGGATGACCGCCTTCGCCTTGATCGCCGCGAGCAGTTCCGCCCGGTCGCTCACGGTTGTGCTCCTTACCTCCAGGCCCCTTCATGCAGGGGGAATGCACGGAAAGCCATCCCGGAGCAGGTTACTTCACTACGCTTGGAGGCGTCAGGTCCGGATCGGTGCCTGGAAGGGTGACCGCTGCGCGGAGGAAAGGACGGTGGGGGCCGTGGATCGCTGTGCGCTGTTCGTTGACGCAAGCTACGTGCTCGCAGATGGTGCCATGGCCGTGCACGGGACTCGCCGCGGGGAATCGGTTTCCTGGGACTACGAGGGGCTCCTGCAGCTGCTGGGCGGCCTGGCCCGCGAGCGCACCGGGCTGCCGCTGCTGCGCTGCTACTGGTACGAGGTGACCGTCGACGGCCGCCGCACCGCCGAGCAGGACGCGCTGGCCGACATCCCGGGCATCAAGCTCCGCGTGGCCAAGATCCGCCCCGGCCGCCGCGAGGGCGTGGAAACCGAGATCCACCGGGACCTGACCACGCTGGCCCGCAACGGCGCGGTCAGCGACGCGCTGGTGGTCAGCGCGGAGGAGGATCTGGCCCAGGTCATCGCCGACGTCCAGGACCTCGGCATGCGCGTCACCTTGGTGCACATCGCGGTGGACGGCAACTGGACCATCTCNNGGCCGGCCGCTGGTCAACGGGCATTCGGCAGTGGCAGCCGTGGGGTCTTACCAGGCGCTGCCCGCCGGATCAGGCAACCAGGCCCCGCCCGCCATCTACACCGCGCCGGTGGTGGCCGAGTACCAGCGGCCCGCCCTGCAACTGCCTCGCCCCGCCACCCGCGAGGACCGCCCCGCCCGCGAGGACCGGGCCGCCCGCGAGGACCGGGCCGCTACCCGCGAGGACCGCCCCGCCCGCGAGGACCGCCCCCGCGACCGCGAAGAGCGGACCCGCGAAGAGCGGACCCGCGATCGCGACGAGCGCCCGCGCGAGAGCGTCAACGGCGACGCCGCGATCGCCCGCCCGGACATCTACGCGGCTCCCGCCCCCGTCTCACCGCGCATCCGCCAGGATCGCGCCGACCGCCCAGAGCGCCAGGACCGCGCAGACCGTCAGGACCGCGCAGACCGCGCCGACCGTCAGGATCGCGCCGAGCTGCCCCGCGTCGCCCGCGTCGCGGAGGACGTCACCGGCTACGTTCCCCCGGTCGCCCCCGACAGCCTGGCCGGCGCCGAAGCCCCCCAGGCTCCCCCCGGCCAGCTGCGCCGCCTGCCCTCCCGCCCGAACACCCCGAACCTCCCGAACGCTCCGGTCCCCATGGGTCCCATGGGCTCGCCGTCGGGTGCGCAGCAGTCCGGCGTCCAGCACGTCGGCCAGCACGCCGGGCCGGGCTCGTCCCGCAGCCTCCCCTACAGCGGCCCGCAGCCGGTCGTGACCTCAGCGCCGCCCGGCTACGCCCCGGCCGTCGGAATGTCGGCCGGCGGAGTGTCGGCTGGCGGAGTGTCGGCCGGCGGGGCCTCGGGCGGCGGAGTGTCGCTGGCCGAGGCTGTGCAGGCCGCGCACGAGGAGGGTCAGGAGTTCGGCGCCTCGGTGGCGCGGGACGCTCCGGCGCTGTGGCTGGAAGCGGTGCTGGCCCGCAAGCCGCGGATGCCGTCCGACCTGGAGGCCCGGCTGCTGCAGGGATCGGCGCTGCCGATCGACTACCTGCTGCACGATGAGGTCCGGCACGCGCTGCGCCGTGGCTTCTGGGACGCGCTCGAGCGCACCCGCCGGTAAAAGCAGCCGGTAAAACGGGAAGAGCCCCGGATTGTCCGAGGCCTCGGCGGGTAGGTTCGGAGACGTGGTTGTGCTTTCCGGTGAGCTATTCGACGCGATCGAGGTCAACGCTGCCCGGACGGGCAACCACAAACGGGCCGCGGTCCGCATGAGCCGCCTGGCCGTGCAGGCCACGCTCCCGGTCCAGGCCGCGCCGGAAAACATGTCCCGGGCCGAAGCCCACATGCGCGCAGGCGAGCAGTGGCTGCTGGCCGACGAGCCGGCCATCGCCGCGGACGAGTTCCAGGCCGCCATCGCGGACACGGGCCCGACGTTCGACGATCCCCGGGTGCCGCTGGCCCGCGCCATGTTCGCGCTCGGCCGGCTCGCCGAGGCCGAGGCCCTGCTGGGCCAGCTCACCGAGGACGGCGGCCAGTCGCTACCGCGGACCTGCGACCTGGTGGCCGAGTTGCTCATCGAGCAGGGCGACCTGAACGGCGCGCTGGACTGGGCCACCGCCGGGGTGGACGCCTGCCTGCGCGGTGCTGACCGCGACGAGCTCCAGCTGCTGCTCCGGCTGCGCTACCGGATCCGCGTCGACCTGGCCCTGCCCGAAGACGCCTACGACAAGCTGCTCGACGACAAGGCCGACAAGGCCGGCAGGGACAACAGGAACGACGAGGACAACCGAAAGGCCGGGCCCGTCGCGGGATCATAAACGATCCGCAACCGGAGCCCGGCCCCTCGAACCCGCGCGGTTAACGCGCCAGGACCTCCGCGGCCCGCTGCACGGACAGCGCGTCCTGCGCCTCGTCCACGTCGACCAGCACCTCGTCGCCGTCCAGGATCTCCCCGGACAGCAGCGCCCGGGCCAGCTGATCGCCCACCGCCGACTGAACCAGCCTGCGCAGCGGCCGCGCCCCGTACACCGGGTCGAACCCGGTCACGGCCAGCCACTCCCGGGCCGCCGGCGTGACGGTCAGCGTCAGCCGCCGACCCGCCAGCCGCGCGGCCAGCCGCTCGACCTGCAGGTCGACGATCTTGGTCAGCTCGCCGGTAGTCAGCGCGTCGAACACGATCACGTCGTCCAGCCGGTTCAAGAACTCCGGCTTGAACGCGTTCCGCACCGCGCCCATGACCGCCTCGCGCTTGGCCCGCTCGTCCCCGAAAGAAGGGTCCGCGATGAACTGCGACCCCAGGTTCGAGGTGAGGACCAAGATGGTGTTCCGGAAGTCCACCGTGCGGCCCTGGCCGTCGGTCAGCCGCCCGTCGTCGAGCACCTGCAGCAGGACGTCGAACACCTCCGGGTGCGCCTTCTCCACCTCGTCCAGCAGCACCACGGTGTAGGGACGGCGCCGCACCGACTCGGTGAGCTGGCCGCCCTCCTCGTAGCCCACGTAACCGGGCGGAGCGCCGATCAGCCGGGCCACCGAGTGCTTCTCGGCGTACTCGCTCATGTCGATGCGGATCATGGCCCGCTCGTCGTCGAACAGGAACTCGGCCAGCGCCTTGGCCAGCTCGGTCTTGCCCACGCCGGTCGGCCCCAGGAACAGGAACGAGCCGGTGGGCCGGTCCGGGTCGGACACGCCCGCCCGGGCCCGGCGGACCGCGTCGGACACGGCCTGCACGGCGCGCGCCTGGCCGATCACCCGGTGCCCGATCTCGGTCTCCATCCGCAGCAGCTTGGCCGTCTCGCCCTCGAGCAGCCGCCCGGCCGGGATGCCGGTCCAGGCGGACACCACGTCGGCCACGTCGTCCGGGCCGACCTCATGCTTCACCATGGCCGCCGTATCGGCGGTTCCGCCCGCCCCGCTTCCGTCCTGCGATGGAGCCGAACGGTCCGTGGTGCTCGCCTCGGCCAGCTCGCGCTGCACCGTGGGGATCACATCGTGCTCCAAGCGTCCCCATTCCTTGAAGTCACCGTCACGCTGGGCGCGCTCGGCCTGGCTCTTGAGCTCGTCGAGCTGCTTCTTGAGCTCGCCTACCTTGTTCAGGCCGGACTTCTCCTGCTGCCAGCGGGCCTCCAGCACGTCCAGCTGCTCCTGCCGGTCGGCCTTGGTGGCACGCAGCCGCTCGAGCCGTTCCTTGCTCGCCGCGTCCGACTCCTTTTCCAGGGAGAGCTCTTCCATTGTCAGCCGGTCCACGGCGCGCCGCAGTTCGTCGATCTCAACCGGCTGGGAGTCGATTTCCATCCGCAGCCGGGACGCGGCCTCGTCGACCAGGTCGATGGCCTTGTCCGGGAGGAACCGGGCGGTGATGTACCGGTCGGACAGCGTGGCCGCAGCGACCAGCGACGCGTCCGAGATCTCCACTCCGTGGTGGCTCTCATACCGGCCCTTCAGCCCGCGCAAGATCGCGATCGTGTCCTCCACCGAAGGCTCGCCCACCAGCACCTGCTGGAACCTGCGCTCGAAGGCCGGGTCCTTCTCGATCCGCTCGCGGTACTCGTCCAGCGTGGTCGCGCCGACCATGCGCAGCTCGCCGCGGGCCAGCATCGGCTTGAGCATGTTGCCCGCGTCCATCGCGCCTTCGGCCGCGCCGGCGCCGACCACGGTGTGCAGCTCGTCGATGAACGTGATCACCCGGCCCTCGCTCTGCTTGATCTCGTTCAGCACGGCCTTGAGGCGTTCCTCGAACTCGCCGCGGTACTTGGCGCCAGCCAACATCGCGCCTAGGTCGAGCGCGATCAGCCGCTTGTTCTTCAGCGACTCGGGAACGTCGCCCTTCACGATCCGCTGCGCGAGACCCTCCACAACCGCGGTCTTGCCCACCCCAGGCTCGCCGATCAGCACCGGGTTGTTTTTCGTCCGGCGGGACAGGACCTGGATGACACGCCTGATCTCGGCGTCCCGGCCGATGACCGGGTCGAGCTTCGTGTCCCTGGCCATCTTGGTCAGGTCGATGCCATACTTCTCCAGCGCCTTAAAGGTGTCCTCGGGGTCTGGGCTGGTCACCCGGGCGCTGCCGCGGATCTGGCCGAACGCCTCAAGCAGCGCGTCCGCCGTGACGCCCGCCCCGGCCAGCACGGTCTTGGCCTCGCCGCCATCGGCGGCCAGGCCGACCAGCAGGTGCTCGGTGGAGATGTACTCATCACCCAGCTGCTTCGCCTTATCGGACGCGGTTTTGATCGTCAGAAGCAGCGCGCGGGACATCTCCGGCGCGCTGGTCGTGGTGCCACGCATCTGTGGCCCTCGGGCCAGGCGATCCTCAGCCTGCTTAACGATCAGCGCCGGGTCAGTGCCGACCGCCTGGAGCAGCTGCCCGGCGAGGCCGTCCACCTGCTCAGCCAGCGCCACAAGCAGATGCAGTGCCTCGATCTGCGGGCTGCCGTCCGCCGCTGCGCGTTGCCGAGCGGTGGACAAAGCTTCCTGACTCTTGTGAGTCAGCTTCTCGTCTGCCATTACTTATCTCCTCTGGGCTGTCCAGTTGCGCTGGACGGCCCAGTCATTGGTTCCCATATCGCCACCCGGGCCCGGCGCACCGGCACCAGGCCGGGATCGTTGTCGCCGCCGCTCCGGCGTAGCTCAGCCAGCCGGGCCGCCACGGCCCGGGTTGATTCCAGTTCCGCGCGCAGCTGCGCTACCTCGGCGTGCAGCTCCGCGACCAGCCTGCGGGCCTGGTCCAGCTCCCGCAGCTGATCCAGGATCAGCTTGATGCCGGACAGGTTGACGCCCTCGTCCTGTGACAGCCGCTGGATTTCGCGCAGGGCCAGGATGTCCCGCATCGAGTACCGCCGGCCGCGCCCGGCGCTGCGGCCTGGCGAGACCAGGCCGCGGCGCTCGTACTCGCGCAGCGTCTGCGGGTGCATCCCCGACAGCTCGGCGGCCACCGAGATGACGTACACCGGCAGGTCGTCCGACTGCTCGAATGGGCTGTTCATAACGTCTCCTTGGCCCGCTCGAGAAGTTCCTCGCGCGGGTCCGCCCCGGCCGTGGCCTCACGCAGATCCTCGATGGCGCTGCGGGCCTTGCCGTTCAGGTTCTGCGGCACCATCACCTCGACGGTGACGATCAGGGAGCCGGTGGTCCCGTCCTTGCGGCGGACCCCCTTGCCCGAGACCCTGAACTTGCTCCCGTTCGCGGTGCCCGGCGGGATCCGCACCGTTACCGGCGCGCCCCGATGTGCGGGCACCTTGACCTCTGAGCCCAGGGCCAGCTCGGCGAACGTGACCGGCACGGTCACCGCGAGGTTGTCCCCCGACCGCTTGAATACCGGGTGCGGCTTCACGTGCACCCGGACGTAGAGGTCGCCGGCCGGGCCGCCGCGCTCGCCGGGAGCGCCCTTGCCCGTGATCTTGATCCGCTGTCCGTCGGCCACCCCGGCCGGGATGCGGGTCTGGATCGTCCGCGAGCTCATCGCCCGGCCGCTGCCCGAGCACTCCGGGCACGGGTCGTCGACCACCAGGCCGCGGCCCCGGCANNCCGCGACAGGTCGGGCACGGGCCCTCCCCGGTCAGCCGCAGCCCGACCGTGGTGCCTTCGAGCGCGTCGCCGAAGGTCAGCGTGGTCTCGGTCTCGACGTCGGCGCCCCGGCGCGGCCGGTTCTGGGCCGTGTTCCGGTTGCCGCCGCCGAACACCCCGCCGAACAGATCGCCGAGGCGGCCGCCGGCGTCCCCGGCCCCGCTGAAGATGTCGTTCAGGTCGAAGCCGCCGAAGCCCCCGGTGTTCGGCCGGGTTCCGGTCGGGACCCGGAAGCCGCCGCCGAACATCGAGCGCGCGTCGTCGTACTCCTTGCGCCGCTTCTCATCCGACAGCACGGAGTGAGCCTCGGAGATCTCCTTGAAGCGCTCCTCGGCCTTGGCGTCGCCCTGGTTGGAGTCCGGGTGGTACTTGCGGGCCAGCTTGCGGTACGCCGTCTTGATCTCGGCGGGCTTCGCCGTCTTGGCGACCCCCAGAGTCTTGTAATAATCCTTCTCGAGGTAGTCCTTGGTGCTCATCCCGCCTGCCTGGACTGTTTAGTTACCATCCTCACCGCTGGACCACGCGGTCTCGTTGCTGCTGCCGTCGGGGCCGGTCGCCGGCTCGGCGACCGCGACCCGGGCCGGCCGCAGGATCTTGTCGCCCACCTTGTAGCCGGGCTGGAAGATCTCGACACACGTCTCCTCGGTGACGTCAGGTGAATAGGTGTGGGTCAGCGCCTCGTGGATCTTCGGGTCGAAGGGGTCACCCTTCTCGCCGTAGGACACCAGGCCGAGCTTGCCCACCGCCGACTGCAGTGACTCGGCCACGGACTTGAACCCGCCGGACAGCTCGCCGTGCTCGCGCGCCTGGTCGATCGCGTCCAGGACCGGGAGCAGCCCGGTCAGCACGCTCGCGACCGCCTGCTCGCGCACGGCGGACCGGTCCCGGTCCACGCGCTTGCGGTAGTTGGCGTACTCGGCCTGCAGGCGCTGCAGGTCGGCGGTGCGCTCCGCGAGCCGCGCCTCGGCGTCGGACTGCTTCTGCCCCGCCTTCTGCCCCGCCGCGGGGGCGTCCTCCACGGTTCCCTCCAGGACCTCGGCCGCGCCGGCCGTCTCGGCCTGCGCAGCCTCGTTCTTGGCGTCAGTCGCCCCGGGGGCGCTGCCCGCAGAACCGGAGCCGGTCCCGGCCGAGCCGGTTCCAGCCGAGCCGGTTCCGGTAGCGCCGGGCCCGGCCGGCCGGCCGGCACCAGTGGTGCCGGCCGGCTTGGATGCCGCGTGCTTGCCCCGAACCTGCCCGGTCACCGGATCGATGCGCCGGTGATCGTGGATGACCGGGCCGGAGCCCGTCTCCTCGGATGCTGGCATCAGGCCGCTCCGCCCTCGCTAGCGCCGCCCTCGTCCACGATCTCTGCCTCGACGACCTCGTCGTCGGTCGACGGGGTGTCAGTGCTGCCGTCGGCCGAGCCGGACTGCGAGGCCTGAGCCTGCTGAGCGGCCTGGGCCTGGGCGTAGATGGCGGTCCCCATCTTCTGGCTGACCTGCGCGGCCTGCTCGGTGGCCGAGCGGATCGCGTCGGTGTCGTTGCTCTCCAGCGCCTTCTTGACCTCGGCCAGCGACTCGCGGACCTCGGACTTGATGTCGTCCGGCACCTTGTCCTCGTTCTCGCCGAGGAACTTCTCGGTGCTGTAGACCAGCGTGTCGGCCTGGTTGCGGATCTCGGCCTCTTCGCGGCGCTTGCGGTCCTCTTCGGCGTACTGCTCCGCGTCCCGGACCATCTTCTCGATGTCTTCCTTGGGCAGCGCGGACCCGCCGGTGATCTGGACCGACTGCTGCTTGCCCGTGCCCAGGTCCTTCGCCGAGACGTTGACGATGCCGTTGGCGTCGATGTCGAAGGTGACCTCGATCTGCGGCAGCCCGCGCGGTGAAGGCGCGATCCCGGCCAGCTCGAACATCCCGAGCTTCTTGTTGTACGCGGCGATCTCACGCTCGCCCTGGAACACCTGGATCTGCACCGAAGGCTGGTTGTCCTCGGCNNGTGGTGAAGATCTCCGACCGCTTGGTCGGGATGGTGGTGTTCCGCTCGATCAGCTTGGTGAAGATGCCGCCCTTGGTCTCGATGCCCAGCGACAGCGGGGTCACGTCGAGCAGCAGGACGTCCTTGACCTCGCCCTTGAGCACGCCGGCCTGGAGGCAGGCGCCGACCGCGACGACCTCGTCGGGGTTCACGCCCTTGTTCGGCTCCTTGCCGTCGGTCAGCGACTTGACCAGGTCGACCACCGCGGGCATCCGGGTGGACCCGCCGACCAGCACCACGTGGTGGATGTCGTCGAGCTTGATCCCGGCGTCCTTGATGACCTGCTGGAACGGGCCCTTGCACCGGTCGAGCAGGTCGGAGGTCAGCCGCTGGAACTCCGCGCGGGTCAGCTTGGCGTCCAGGTGCAGCGGGCCGTCGGCCGAGTGGGAGATGTACGGCAGGTTGATCTGCGACTCCATCGACTGGGACAGCTCGATCTTGGCCTTCTCCGCGGCCTCACGCAGCCGCTGCAGCGCCATCTTGTCCTTGGACAGGTCGATGCCGTACCCGTTCTTGAAGTCCTTGACCAGCCAGTCGACGATCCGCTGGTCCCAGTCGTCACCACCGAGGTGGTTGTCGCCGTTGGTCGCCTTGACCTCGACCACGCCCTCGCCGACCTCAAGCAGGGACACGTCGAACGTGCCGCCGCCCAGGTCGAAGACCAAGATGGTGGCCTCGCCCTCCTTCTCCAGGTGGTAGGCCAGCGCGGCAGCGGTGGGCTCGTTGATGATGCGCAGTACGTTCAGCCCCGCGATCTGGCCGGCCTCCTTGGTGGCCTGGCGCTGCGCGTCGTTGAAGTACGCCGGGACGGTGATCACCGCGTCGGTGATCTTCTCGCCCAGGTAGGCCTCCGCGTCCCTCTTCAGCTTCTGCAGCACGAACGCGCTGATCTGCTGGGGACTGAATTTCTTGCCGTCGATGTTGACGGACCAGTCGGTACCCATGTGACGCTTGACCGAACGGATGGTCCGGTCGACGTTGGTGACGGCCTGCCGCTTGGCCACCTCACCGACGAGTACCTCCGCGTTCTTGGCGAAGGCCACGACGGACGGAGTCGTCCGTGAGCCTTCGGCGTTGGCGATGACCGTGGGCTCGCCGCCCTCCAGGATGGCGACGACAGAGTTGGTCGTCCCCAGGTCAATCCCTACCGCACGTGCCATGAGCAGTCCTTGTGTGTGTTGAAGTTGAGTAATCCGGGCTCAAGCTTGCCAGCAGCGGCTTTCGCCGTCAAATGACTTGAGTCATATAGGCTCAACTTCTCGGGGTCCCGGATGATTCCCGTCCCCGCCGGAATACTCTTACGCACCTACGGCCGCGCCGTTTGGGCACGTGATCATGGTGTCGGCGCTCCGCACGGCTACGCTTGAGCTTCCAATTATTTCAGGAGGTTCGCGTGGTCCTGCGCATTGTCGTCGGCTTGGTCCTGACCGTCGCGGCGCTCGCGGTCGCCGGGCGCCGGCTGTGGTGGCTCAAGTCGCTGGCGCTCAGCGGGCAGCCCGCCCCCGACCGGATCGAGGCCGCGCGGGCCCACCTGGGCCGGGATCTCGAGACGCAGGCCACCGAGGTGATCGGCCAGCGCAAGCTGCTCCAGTGGTCGATCCCGGGCGCGGCGCATGCCGCCACGTTCTGGGGCTTCATCGTGCTGGTGCTCACGATCATCGAAGCCTACGGCGACCTGTTCTCCCGCACCTTCGCCATCCCGGGCATCGGCCACTGGCCCGCGATCGGCTTCATCGAGGACCTGTTCGCCGTCGGCGTCCTGGCCGGCATCATCACGTTCACCGTGATCCGGCTCCGGAACAACCCCCATAAAGAAGGCCGCCGGTCCCGGTTCTTCGGCTCCCACACCACTGCCGCGTGGGTCGTCCTGGGCATGATCTTCCTGGTCATCGCCACCTTGCTGCTCTACCGCGGTGCGCAGATCAACACCGGCGTCTTCCCCTACAAGCACGGCGCGTTCGCCTCCCAGATCGTCGGCCACTGGCTGCGTCCGCTGGGCTCCGGGGTCAACAGCGTGCTCGAGGCGGTCTTCATCCTGGCGCAGATCGGTGTGATCATGGTCTTCGCCGTCATCGTGGTCTACTCCAAGCACCTGCACATCGNNCCGCTGAACATCCTGTTCTCCCGCCGCCCGAACGCCCTCGGCGCCCTCGAGCCGATGCGCAGCAACGGCAAGGTGCTCGACTTCGAGGAGGCCGACCCCGACACCGACGTGTTCGGCCTGGGCAAGATCGAGGACTTCACCTGGAAGGGCCTGCTGGACATGGCCACCTGCACCGAGTGCGGGCGGTGCCAGTCCCAGTGCCCGGCCTGGATCACCGGCAAGCCCCTCTCGCCCAAGCAGGTCATCCTGGACCTGCGCGACCACGCCTTCGCCACCGCCCCCGCCATGCTGGCCAAGACCGACGCCGAACGCGAGAAACTGCCCGACGCCGTCAAGCAGGAGGCCGAACGCCCCCTGGTCGGCAAGGACGGCGGCGTCATCGACCCCGATGTGATCTGGTCCTGCACCAACTGCGGAGCGTGCGTCGAGGAGTGCCCGGTCGACATCGAGCACATCGACCACATCGACGGGATGCGCCGCCACCAGGTCCTGATCGAGTCCGCGTTCCCGATCGAGGCCGCCGGGATGCTCAAGAACCTGGAGAACAAGGGCGACCCGTGGGGCATGGGCGAGGCCCGCCGCGCCGAGTGGATGACCGAGCTCGACTTCGAGATCCCTGTCGTGGACGGCAAGATCGACCCCGATGTGGAGTACCTGTTCTGGGTCGGCTGCGCCGGCGCGCTGGAGGACCGGGCCCGCAAGACCACCAAGGCGATCGCCACCCTGCTGCACACCGCGGGCGTGAAGTTCGCCGTACTCGGCCCGGCTGAGACCTGTACCGGTGACCCGGCCCGGCGCATCGGCAACGAGTTCGTGTACTCGATGCTGGCCCAGCAGAACATCGAGACCCTGAATGAGGCCGCGCCGAAGACCATCGTCGCGTCCTGCCCGCACTGCTTCAACACCATCGCGAACGAGTACCCGCAGCTCGGCGGCAACTACGAGGTCGTCCACCACACCCAGCTGCTGGCCCGCCTGGTCGAGCAGGGCAAGCTCACCCCCACGGTGCGCGTCGAGGAGAAGCTCACCTACCACGACCCCTGCTTCCTGGGCCGGCACAACCGCGTGTTCACCCCGCCCCGGGAGATCATGGAGGCCGTCCCGGGCGTGCAGGCCACCGAGATGCACCGCTGCAAGGAGCGCGGCTTCTGCTGCGGCGCGGGCGGCGCCCGGATGTGGATGGAAGAACGCATCGGCAAGCGCATCAACACCGAGCGGATCGAGGAGGCCCTGGCCCTGTCCCCGGACACGATCTCCACGGCCTGCCCCTACTGCCTGGTCATGCTGGGCGACGCCGTGTCCGCCAAGAAGGCCTCCGGCGAGGCCAAGGAAACCCTCGAGGTCGTCGACGTCGCCCAGCTCCTGGCCCGCTCGGTCACCCCGGCCGGCGACCGGCCGGCCGCCGCGGAGGAGGCCGACCGCCCGTAGCCCTCCCTTTTTTCCGAACGGCCGGTGCTGCCCGCGTCCGCCACCCGACGCGGGCTCCCCGGGGTCTGCGCGCCGCATTCGGAAGGAGCGCCAGGTGTTCGCTCATAAGATCGTGGACTTCACCGGCCCCGATGACCTTCAGTGGGTCGAAACCGAGGAGCCAGCAGCCGACGGTGGCGTGCTTATCGACGTCGCCGCGGCCGGCGTGTCGTTCGCGGACCTGCTGCAGACCAGGGGCGCCTATCAGATGAAGGTGCCCCTGCCGTACACGCCCGGCATGGACGCCGCCGGGGTCGTCCGCTCCGCTCCGCCCGGCGCCGGGCTGGCCGCGGGCCAGCGGGTGGCGGTGCTGGCCGAGTACGGCTGCTGGCAGGAGGTCGTGTCCGTCCCGGCGGCCAGGGTGCTGCCGTTGCCGGACGGCATGAGCTTGCAGGCAGGCGCGGCCCTTCCCCTGAACTACCTGACGGCGCTGTTCGCGCTGACCCGGCGGGCGCGGGCGCAACCAGGGGACACGGTGCTCGTGCACGGCGCGGCGGGAGGCGTCGGGACCGCCGCGATTCAGCTCGGGCGGGCTCTCGGGCTGCGCATCGTCGCGGTCGTCAGCCAGGAGGCCAAGCAGGACTTCGCCTTGCGGTGCGGTGCGCACCACGCCGTCCTGAGCGACGGCTGGCTGGCCGCGGTGCGCGACCTGATCGGGGAACGGGCGGTCGACATCGTCATCGACCCGGTCGGCGGGGACCGGATGACCGACAGCCTCCGCTCGCTGGCGCCAGAAGGCCGGGTCGTGGTGCTGGGCTTTACCGAGGGCGAGATCCCCNNCCTCCCGTCCGGCCGTACCCGTTCGCCGACGCCCGCAGCGCCTTGCGGGCCATCGCCGACCGCAAAGCCCAGGGCAAGATCGTATTGAGCAGGCAGGCCTAGACCTTGGTGCGATAGAAGTTCAGGTAGGAGCGGGATGGCGTCGGACCACGCTGGTCCTGATACCTGGAGCCGTAGACGGGCGAGCCATACGGGTGTTCGGCCGG
>PLDT01000533.1:0-4207 GCA_003136255.1 Actinomycetota bacterium | reverse complement strand
CCGTCCTCCCCGGTGACCGCCTCAACCACCGTGCCCAGCAGCGCGCCCGGGGCCATCGTGTCCGCGGCGCCGCCCTGCGCGAACCCGGACAGGGTCAGGTGCTCGGCTGGGAGGCACACGTACAGGCCCTGCTCCGGCCCCGGGCCGTCCCCCTCGTCCTCCGCGGCAGGCGGCAGCGGGGAGGCGTCGGGCTCCGCGTCGTCTGGCCCGGGGTCGGGGAACGGGTCCTGGAGCATGCACCACGCTCCGTTCGGCAGGAAAAGAGGGAGGAGTGATGGGAACAGTATAGCGTACATTGGATCAAGAATCGAGTATGATACGAATACTTGTTCCCTCACGTTGAGTCCTTTGAGGCTGAGCGGGCGGTCCGAGGGGGTCGGGCGAGGGCGAGATAGCAGCGGGGATAAGCCCAGGTCGCCGAGGGCCTCGCTGACTTGGCGGAGGTCGGCGGCGAGTTGCCGGGCGGTCAGGGCGGCGCGGTGCGCCTGCGGGCCGCCGGCCAGGCGCTCGGCCGACCAGGCGCGGCGGTAGTACAGGTGCGCGTCGTGTTCCCAGGTGGAGCCGATCCCGTCGAACAGGCGGATGGCGGTTTCGGTCACCGTCCGGTAGGCCAGGCCGGCCCGCAGTGCGGCCACCCGCGCCGCGGTCGGGGCCTCGGCCGCTCCGTCCGCTGCCGAGGCCGCGGCGTACCGGGCGGCGGTCTCGGCGGACTGGAAGGCCTCAAGCATGCCGACGCACGCATGCGCGACGGTCTCGAACGACCCAGCCGGCCGGCTGAACTGCGACCGGTCCCGGGCGTACAGCACGGCCGTGTCGAGGCACCAGCTGATCCCGCCGGCCGCTTCGGCGGCGGTGGCGACCAGGAAGTCGCGCTCGGCCTGCTGCAGGATGGCGACGGCGTGGCCGTCCTGGGCGAGCAGGACGGCCGGGGTGGCGTCGAAGGTGGTCACGTAGACCCGGCGGGTCAGGTCAAGGCCGCGCTGCGCGGTGGACCTGAGCCCGGTGGCATCCGCTTCCACCAGGAACATCGCGGGCACCGACCCGGCCCGGGCCGACACCACCAGGATGCCCGCCACGTGGGCCGCGATGACGTACCAGCAGGAGCCGTACAGCCGCCAGCCGTGCGGCGTCAGGTGGGCGCGGACGCTGCCTGGTGCCGACGACCAGCGGCCGTCCTTGTCGGCGGCCGCGATCGTCCCGGTCACCGACCCTTCGGCCAGCAGCGGCAGCCAGCGTTTGGCGGCCGCGCGGCCAGCGGCCGAGGTCCCGTCGGTGGGTGGGGCGCCGTAAGCGGGGAGGGCGCCGTCAGCGGGCAGGGCGCCGTCAGCGGCGTTGGTGGCCGCGAGCAGGACCCCGGCCGCCAGGGAACTGGCCAGAAACGGGCCCGGGTACAGAGTGCGGCCAAGCTCGGTGTGCACGACGCACGCCTCGGCCTGCGACAAGCCCCGCCCGCCGAACCCCCCTGGAATCGTCAGCCCGGTCAGCCCCAGCTCGGTACCGAGCCGGGCGTGCAGGTCCGGCGCGTAGCCGGGCTGGGTGTCGATCATGGCGCGCAGCGTGGCGGAGGGAAGCTGGTCGGCCAGGAAGCCGCGCAGGGTGTCCCGCAGGGCCCGCTGATCCTCGGTAAGGGCGAGGGCGTCGCGGATGGCCATGAAAAGCTGCTCCTCACGCGGAACGCGGAACGCGGCAGGCCGAGGGCCCGGTTCGCGATGGCGTCGGCAAGGCGATCTTATGCAGCGCGATCGCCGGCCTCTGACACCAGGATCGGCCGGGGTTGCGGGCCGNNGGGACAGCGTCGGACGGGCGAGGAGGCCGGGTGGAGGGTACAGCGCGGGAAGCTGCGGCGCGGGAAGCTGCGGCGCGGATGGCGGCCGCGGCGGCCGACTGGCTCGACTCGCTTGATCCCGGGCAGCGGGCGGTGGCCGGCGGCGGCGCGCCCAGCCCGGATGCCGAGGCGGACGCGGAGCGCAGGCGCTGGTTCTACACCCCGACCGACCACGGCGGGCTGACCCTCGGGGCCCAGCGGCCGGCCCAGCAGCGGCTGGCCCACCGGCTGGTGGCCAGCGGCCTGTCGACCGCCGGGTACGTCACGGTGGCCACCATCGTCGGGCTGGACAACGTGCTCGATCAGGCCGAGGGCTGGAGCGTCAACTGGGGGCGGGAGCGGGGGCGGGACCCCGGGATGTACTACCTGAGGGTGTTCGGCGAGCCGGGCGGCACGGCGCCGTGGGGCTGGCGCTTCGGCGGCCACCACGTCTCGCTGAACAACCTTGTTGTCAGTGGCATGGTCCGCGCGGTGACGCCGTGCTTCCTGGGCGCGGACCCGGCGGTCTCACCGCTGCTGGGTTCGGCGCCGCTGCGCCCGCTGGCCGGGGCCGAGGACCTGGCCCGGGAGCTGGTCCGCTCGCTGGATCCGGGCCAGGGCGCCCGCGCGATCCTGCTCGACCGGGCCCCCTCGGACATCGTGGGCGGCAACCGGTCCCGGCTGGCCGAGGGGGATCAGATGATGTACCTGCGCGAGCTGTGGCGCCGGCCGTTCACCGATCCGGAGCTCGCCGGGCCGATCGCCCGGATGGACGCCGACGGCGAGCGCGCCTCGGGCTACGACGCCGCGGACTACCGGCGGATGGCGCTGACCAGCGCGCCCAAGGGCCTGCCGGCCGCGGACCTGGACGGCGGCCAGCGGGACCTGCTGCGAGCGCTGCTCGGCGCGTACCTGGGGCGGGTCCCGGACGGGCTGCCGCCCGATTACGGGGACGACACGGCGCTGGACGGGGTCTGCTTCGCCTGGGCCGGGCCGACCGGCGCGGGCCAGCCGCTGTACTACCGCGTACAGGGCCCGCGGCTGCTCATCGAGTACGACAACACCCAGCGGCGTGCGAACCACGCGCATTCGGTGTGGCGGGACCCGGCGGCCGACTTCGGCTACGACGTGCTCGGCGCGCACCTGGCCGAGCACCACCTTTAGGAGGCTAAGAGGCCGGGTCGGTGAACCGGGGCGGGCGCTGCTCGAACTCCGCGGTGACCGCTTCGGCCTGGTTGGGACTGCCGACCAGCGCGCCGATCTCCTTCTGCTCGGCGGCGAAGCCGGTCTCCAGGTCCACCCGCCCGGCCAGGTCCAGCAGCCGCTTAGCGGCCCGGATGGCGTGCGGGCTGCGCCCAGCGATCGAACGCGCCAGCTCGAAGGCGGCCTGCCGCGGGTCAGGGTCGACCCTGGTGGCCAGGCCCAGCGCCGCGGCCTCCTCGCCGCTCACCATGCGCCCGGTGAAGGTCAGCTCCTTGGCCACGTCCCGCCCGACGAGCTCGGGGAGCAGCTGGCTGCCGGTCATGTCCGGTATCAGGCCCCACCGGATCTCCAGCACCGACATCCGGGCGTCCGGGGCGACGATGCGGATGTCGGCGCCGAGCGCGATCTGCAGCCCGCCGCCCAGGGCGTTCCCGGTCACGGCCGCGATGACCGGGACCGGGACCTCGGTCCATACGTACGCGGCGCGCTGCCCGGCGGCCCGGGCCGGACCATCGCCCGGGGGCAGGTCGAGGAGGGCGCTGAGCCGCTCGCCGCCGCGCATGGCCCGGAACCACCCGAAGTCCAGCCCGGCGCAGAAGTCCGGTCCCTCGCCGGACAGCACCACCGCCCGGACCCGGGGCTCGGCCTTGAGCCGCTCGCCCGCGGCGACCAGGCCGGCGAACATCGCCCCGTCCAGCGCGTTGCGCTTCTCCGGGCGGGTCAGCCGGACATCCGCCACGCCGTCGGTGATCGTCACGCTGACCCGCTGTTCGGTCATCTGCTGCTCCGTTGTTCTGGGTCCTCTTGGTCGGGAACGTACCACGCTGACCGCCGCGGCCCGGCTGGCGTCAGCCGGCGTTCAGGTCACCGGCTGACGGTGGGGCGTGGCAATATTCGGAGCGACATGTTCCACGCCGATCTGCATATCCATTCCCGGTTCTCGCGCGCGTGCAGCAAGGACTGCGACATCGAGCACCTGTCCTGGTGGGCGCTGCGCAAGGGCCTCACCGTGCTCGGCACCGGCGACTTCACCCACCCGGCCTGGTCCGCGGAGCTGAAGGACACGCTGGTCCCGGCCGAGCCCGGCTTGTTCCGGATCCGGCCCGACCTCGAGCGCCGGCTGCACCGCGATACCCCGGCCAGCTGCGCCGGGACCGTGCGCTTCCTCCTGTCGGTGGAAATCTCCACCATCTACCGCCG
>PLDT01000308.1:0-12490 GCA_003136255.1 Actinomycetota bacterium | reverse complement strand
GGCCTGTAGGCCGGGTTCTGTGCCCCGCTTGCGCGGGGCGGCGGTCATCCATCTGGGACTGACGTTGCCGACAGCCTCTTGCGGTCTACCCGCGAGCATCGGGCGGGCCGCCCTCGATCGCTCGCGCAGGGAACCGCTGGTTCCCCTTCTTGACCTTGCTCCGGGTGGGGTTTACCAAGCCGCCGCAGTCACCTGCCGCGCTGGTGGTCTCTTACACCGCCGTTTCACCCTTACCCCGCGTACCAGACGCGGGGCGGTCTGTTTTCTGTGGCACTGTCCCGCGGGTCACCCCGGGTCGGCGTTACCGACCACCCTGCCCTGTGGAGCCCGGACCTTCCTCACCGGACTTGCGCCCGGTGCGACCGCCCGGCCGACTCACCCACGCTCAGGATACGCGAGTTCAGTTGACCGGGCCGGGGACCTGGCTCGTCAAGTCGTCCCGCGGCTCGTCGTCCCGCTGCGCCGCGGGCGGCTGCGCGGCGGGCCGGACCCGGGCCGGGGCGAACGCCAGGCCAGCGGCCAGGCCGGCGAACGGCAGCACCGGGAGCAGGTACCTGTAGTCGAAGTCGGCGGTCGCGATCGGGAACACCAGTAGCACGACGCCAGTGACCCAGGGCAGCATGCTGCCGGCGCGGCGGGACCAGGCTAGTCGTGGCCGCCGTTCCCTGAGCCCTTCGATCCGCACCAGTCCGCCGAGGCCCACGACCATGATCAGCCCGAACAGCGGGCCGTAGGTGTAGAGGACGCGCTGGCTGAAAATGATCAGGGACGCGAACGGCTCGACCACCGTGCTCGGGGAGGCGTGGCCGTAGCTCACCGCGTCCTGGTACGCGGTACCGCCGGCGATCCACGAATGGTTATCCGGGATCGACTGGGTCTGCAGCCGGAAGTAGTAGTAGCCCACCGTGCCGGAGTCCGGGTACTTCTGGCGCGGCCACTCCACCGACAGCGCCAGGCCCTTCACCACCGCCTTGACGTAGCCCAACGGCTGCGCCTCGATGGCGCGGATGGCGAAGTCGCGCAGCAGCCGGTCGTTCGCGACGCTCACCGGTCCGCCCGCGATGTTGTGCACCGGCCCGAAGTGCCAGATGTAGTCTCCCGGCGCGGTCCGGCTGGATGGCAAGCCCGACGGGCAGATCTTCAGCTCGTTGGCGGGTGGCTTGATGATCGAGCACTCGGCGAAGGAGGACACCCGTCCCCACAGGAAGAACCCGTCGGCCCGGCTCAGTGTGAAGCTGCCCTGCACGTGGTCGAACCAGGTCGCGTAGGCCACCACCGGCGCCGCGCAGCCGATGGCCATCACCACGGCGGCGAGCCAGCCACGCCAGGACCGGCGGCCACACCACAGCAGGTAGAGCGGGAAGAGGACCAGGATGGGCAGCCCTTCGGTGCGGACGATCACCGCGTAGCCGACCAGCAGGCCCGCGATCAGCGCGGTCACCCAGGAGGTCCGGCTGCGCCACAAGATCAGCAGCATGGCCAGCACGACGAGGAAGGTGAATAGCGCCTCGGCCATCACCATGTGCTCGTCTTCGATCTCGAACCCGTCGAGCAGCACCGGCAGGGTCGCCGCCGTGGCCCACAGTTTCGAGACCCCGGCGCGCCGGGCCAGCACGTAGACCATGACCGCGATGCCCAGCCCCATCAGGTGCTGCACACCAGTGACCAGGGTGAAGCTGTGGAACGGCAGCAGGGCGCGCAGGAACAGCGAGTAGCCCGTGGTCTTGGACTGGTCCGGCGTCGGGCGCAACGCGGCGCCCACGTAGACGTAGGAGTCGCCGGCGAACCACAGCGCGCCCGGATAGCCGAGCATCGCTACCAGCCGCAGAGCCGCGCCCACCGCCAGCGCCACGGAGAACTGCGGGTGGCGGGCGACCAGTACACGCAGCTGCGCCAGCGGAGCGCGTGACATGACTGCAACCACGCCGATCCCTTCTCCGCAACGCGGGACACGCAACAATAGCACGCGTCCGGCCAGCGGTTATGGTGTCTTTGCCCAGGCTTCCAGCTGGGCCACGAAGGTCCGCGCATCGGCCGGCCAGCCCAGTGACTTCAGGGCCGCCTCGTGCCCGCGGCTGCCCATCTTGGCCCGCAGCGAGGCGTCGCCAGCCAGCTCAAGCACCGCGTCGGCCGCCGCGCGCGGGTCGCCGAACGGCACCACGAAGCCGCACTCGTTGCGGGTCACCAGGGCGGCCGCGGCGGGCAGCGGGGTGGTCACCACGGGCACGCCCCGCGCCATGTACTCCACCACCTTGGTGGGCATGGAGTGCCGGAAGTTGGGCTCGTCCTGGAGCAGCGACAGGCCGGCCAGGGCGCCGTCCACTTTTCGCATGGCCTGGTCGTTCGGCACAAAGCCGGGCCACTCGACCAGGCCCTGGCCCTGCGCGGGCTCGATCAGGGCCCGGGCGCGGGCGTCGGCCTGCCCGACCAGCTCCACCGTGATGCCGTGCGGGCGAAGCAGGGCGCCCAGCTCGATCATCTCGGCCACGCCCCGGTCCGGGGACAGCCAGCCGACGTAGATGACCCGCTGGGCGGCACCAGGGGGATCCGGTGGCGGCACGGTTTCCGGTACGTAGGTGGTATTCGGCACTACCGGATGCGGCCGGCTGAACCGCTCGACGTAGCCCTGCTCGGCCAAGATCAGGCGCATGCGCCGCTCGGCGAGCCGTTCGGCGGCGTGCACGGCCGCGGCGGCCGCGGGCCGCAGCGGACGCGGCAGCCACGCCTTGGTGCTGAGCGCGGCGGCGGTGTCCTCATGCACGTCCCAGACCGTGAGCGGCCGTTTCTGCCGCGGCGGCAGGGCCAGCAGCAGCTCGGGGTCGTGGACCAGCAGCAGGTCGGCGCCGGCGCTCTGCCGGGCCAGCTCGCGCCGGGCGGCCCGCAAGGCGCCGAGTCTGCGCCGGCCCGCGGCCCGCGGGACGGCGATGATCTGGAGCTGTGGCCCGGGTCGTTCGGCTGAAAAATCCTCCGCCTGCACCGGGGCGATGTAGATGACCTGGTGACCGGCCTCGAGCAGGGCCGTGATCTGGCGGTGGTAGATGCGCGCGTCGGCCGGATGGTGGACGATTGTGCACACCACTACCCGCACCGAGACCTCACAGCGCCTCGACGTGCGGTGCGGCGGGGATCACGCCGCGGGTGTCGAGCAGCAGGCGGGCGGCCCGGGCGAGCTGGGCCGGGTCGTAGGCCTGGTGGGCCTGCAGCAAGATGACCAGGTCGGCGTCGGCCAGGGCGGCTTCCAGGTCGTCGGCGAGCGGGATGGACCGCCCGTCGATCAGCCAGCTGGGGACGTACGGGTCGTGGTAGCTGAGCCGGGCGCCGCGGGCCAGCAGCTTACGGGCCAGCGGCCGGGCCGGAGATTCCCGCTGGTCGGCGATGTCCCGCTTGTAGGTCACGCCGAGCAGCAGCACCTTGGCCCCGTTGACCGCCTTGGCGTGCCGGTTGAGCAGCTCGGCGGCCCGGTCGGTGACGTAGCCGGGCATCCGGCTGTTGATCTCCTGGGCCAGCTCGACGAACCGGAACGGGTAGCCGAGCGTGCGGACCTTGTAGGACAGGTAGTTCGGGTCGATGGGGATGCAGTGGCCGCCCACGCCCGGCCCGGGGTAGAACGGCTGGAACCCGAACGGCTTGGTCGCCGCGCACCGGATCGCATCCCACAGGTCCACGTCCAGTTCCCTGGAGAAGATCGCCATCTCGTTGACCAGGGCGATGTTCACGTGCCGGTAGGTGTTCTCCAGCAGCTTGGCCATCTCGGCCTCGCGGGCCGACTTGGCCCGGACCACCTGCTCACAGATCTGCCCGTAGAACGCCTCGGCGGCATCGGTGCAGGAGGGGGTGAGGCCGCCGACGATCTTGGGCGTGTTGGCGAAACCGTACACCGGGTTGCCCGGGTCGATCCGCTCCGGTGAGAACGCGAGCGAGAAATCGAGCCCGGCGGTCAGCCCAGAGGTCTTCTCCAGTAGCGGCCGGACCACCTCCTCGGTGGTACCCGGATAGGTCGTGGACTCCAGCGATACCAGCGTCCCGGCCTTCAGCAGCCGGCCCGCGGTCGCGGTCGCGGCCCGCACCGCGCTCAGGTCCGGCCCGTCCGCCTCCGACAGCGGGGTCGGCACGCAGATCACGATGACATCCTGCGGTCCCGCATCCGCCTCGTCGGCGGTGGCCCGGAACCCGCGGCTGAGCATCTCGGCCACGTCGTCCTCGGTGAGGTCATCCACGTGCGATCGCCCGGCCATCAGCCCGGCCACCTTCTCCGCGTTCAGATCCAGCCCGGTAACCCGGAATCCCGACCGCGCCGCAGCGATGGCCAGCGGTAGGCCGACATAGCCCAGCCCGATCACCAGTACGTCCTGCCCCGGCATGTGGACCCCCCTCTAGAGCGCGCCCAGGCGCGTGTAGGCGTCTCGGTACCGTGCCGCGTTGTGGGCCCAGGTCCGGTCCCTGGCCACCCATTCGCGGGCGTTGTCGCCGAGCTTCCTTCTGACATCCGGACTGCTAACCAAGAGTTCAAGGGTATCGGCTAGGGCCACCGGATCTTGCGGTATCGTTAGCGCCCCCGTCACGTCAGGTTTGATGATTTCGGCGAGTGCCCTCACGTCACTAGTGACCACGCACAGCCCGCTGGCCATCGCTTCTACCGGTTTCAACGGCGTAACGAGCTGGCATACCCTGTCCGGGGTGCGGGGGACGACGAATACATCGAGGAGCGCGTGAAATTCACGTACTTTCGCCGCGGGCACGCGGCCGGTGAAGATGGCGGCCTCGCCCAGCCCGAGGTCCGCCGCCTGACGTTGCAGGGCGGAGCGATCCGGCCCGTCGCCGACGATCAGCACCCGCACCGGCAGGCCGCGCTCGCGCAGCAACTGGGTCGCCTCGAGCAGGGTGCCGAGGCCCTCGTGCGGGACGAGGGTGGACACCACGCCGACGACGTGCTCCGCGGGTTTGATGCCCAGCTCTGTGCGAAGTGCGTCAGCGTCGGGCAGCGGGCGGAGGAACTCCTGCGACACGGCGTTCGGCACGATGAGGACCTTCTCGGCGGGGACGCCGCGGGCCACGATCTCGTCCCGCATGGCCTCGCCCAGGGTGACCACGAGATCGGCGGCCAGCATGCAGCGGGTCTCCAGGTCGCGGTTGCGCTGGTACAGCTCGCTGCGGGCCAGGTCCACGCCGCGCGGGTGCCGGGACAGCCAGGTGTCCTCCCAGAACCCGCGCACCTCGTACACCACGGGCAGCCCGTACCGCTGCCCCAGGGCCAGCGCGATCATGGCGTTGGCGTAGTTGCTCGCGGCGTGCAGCACGCTGGGTTTGAGCTGCCCGGTCAGCCGGGCGGCGAGTTCCAGCCCCAGAGCGGCCGCTTTGTCGGCGCGGGCGGGCATGCGCCAGGGCAGCAGCCGGTGGTACGGGATGTCGTCCAGCATGACCAGGCGCCGGCCGTCCAGCGTGCCCTGGGTGACCGGGAACCCGCAGCGGGTCACCACGTGCGGGTCGAGCCCGGCGGCCTGCTGGGCCAGCACGATCTCGTGCGTGCGGATCGTGTACCCCGCGCTCGTGGTGGGCAGCGCGTCGTTCACCAGGTGCAGCACGCGACCGGGGGTCGCCCGGACCGTTTCATGATCGCGGGCAGAAATGGACGCTATGTGGCCCGAACTGCCCGTGATCATGGACTCGCCCGGCGCGGCGAGCAGGACGGCTTGCTCGGCGGTGAGGGTGTTGCGGAGGCGGCGGGCACGGCGGCCGCGGGCGTGGTCGAGAGCTTCGAGCGCTTCGGTGAGGCGGCCTTCGCGCCAGGCCAGACGGGCGGCCAGCACCGGGCGGGCGGGGTCGTCCTCGGACAGCCGGGCCAGGGCGGCGGTCGCGGTCTCGGGCTGGTCGACGGCCAGGCTGAAGGCGGCCAGGCGGCGGGGCGAGGCATCGAGCGAGGCCAGCGCCCCGGCCCGGTCCCCCGCGCCCCACAACGCCGCCGCCCGCCCGTAGGGTCCGGCGAGCCGGAGCCACCCGCGCAGCGGTTGGGGCAGTACTCTCTGGGCCAGGACCACGGCACGGACCGGACCGGCGGCCACGTGCCGCCAGGCAATCGAGATCGCGAGCGTAAGAGCGCGAGGCGACACATGCGTGCCACGCGAGAATTGGGGTCCCGGCCGGCGCGGGGCGGACGTCATCACGGCAGATTTTACCGGTTCAGGTGAACGGAAAGGACGCGATGCGCGCACCTATCACTCACGTCCTGGGCGCGAGGCCGAACTTTATGAAGGCCGCGCCGGTGATCGCGGCCCTGGCGGCGCTGGGTCACGAGCAGCGGATCGTGCATACCGGGCAGCACTACGACGAGCGCATGTCCGAGGTGTTCTTCGTCCAGCTGGGCCTGCCGCGGCCGGACGTGAACCTGGGCGTGGGATCGGGCAGCCACGCGGGGCAGACCGCCGAGGTCATGACCGGGATGGAGCAGGAGTTCATCCAGAACTCCCCGGCGCTGGCCGTGGTCTACGGGGACGTCAACTCGACGCTGGGCGCGGCGCTGGCCGGGGCCAAGCTGGGGGTGCCGCTGGCCCACGTGGAGGCCGGGCTGCGCAGCTTTGACGACTCGATGCCCGAGGAGATCAACCGGCGGCTGACCGACCAGCTGTGCGCGCTGCTGTTCGCGACCTCGCCGGAGGCGATCGGGTACCTGGCCCGCGAGGGTCGTCCGGTGAGTGCGGTGCACCTGGTCGGCAACCCGATGATCGACACGCTGCTGGCCCACCTGGACCGGTTCGACGTGGCCGCCGCCCGGGCCGCCGCCGGGCTGCCGGAGCGTTACGTGGTGGCCACCTTGCACCGGCCGTCCAACGTCGACGACCCCCGGGCGGCGACCGCCCTGGTCCAGGCCTTGCACGAGGTGGCCGACGAGCTGGATGTGATCATCCCGGTGCACCCGCGCGGCCGGGTCGCGCTGCAAGCCGCGGGCCTGGACGCGCACCCCCGGCTGCACGTCTGCGACCCGCTGGGCTACCTGGAGTTCATGGCCCTGGTCAAGGGAGCCTGCGCGGTGATCACCGACTCCGGCGGGGTCCAGGAGGAAACCACCCTGCTGCGGGTGCCGTGCCTGACCCTGCGGCCGAATACCGAACGGCCCATCACCATCACCAGCGGCAGTAACCGCCTGGTCACCGACGCCGAACTGGCTGCCGCGGTGCTCAAGGCCTGCGACGACGGGCCCTACACGGGCGAGCTGCCGCCGCTGTGGGACGGACACGCCGGCCCGCGGATCGCCCGGATCATCACCGCCTGGCTGGACCCGGAGGACCGCCGATGACTGAGCAGGAGGGCCGCGGCGTACCGCAGGATGCAGCTGAAGCGAGCGCCGGCACCGATCCCGGCCTGGCCGCCGAGCGCGACCGGCTGGCCCGGACCCTGCGCGACACCCGGCTGCAGCTGGCTATGACCCAGGCGCGGCTGTCCGCGCTGGAGGGCTCCGCGACGATGACCCTGGGCCGGACCCTGGTCCGCGCGGCGCGGCGCCCGTGGTCCCGCGGCGTCCAGCTGCCTGTTGACCTGATCCGGATGTGGCGGGAACGCGGCGGCCCGACCGGGCCCGGGGCGGCCACCCTCGCGCTGGCGTCGGCGCAGCTCAATGACCTGGCCGGCGGCGGGGAACGGTTCCTGTCCGCGTTGACCGCGCCCGGTCTGGGCGCGCCGGGTGCCGCCTCGGCCAGCTTCAGCCCGCCAGGGCTGGTCGTCACCGGCGTGCTCCGCGCGGCGTCGTCCGCGACCCTGGCCCCCGACGCGGCGGTGTTCCCGCTGCTGCCGCACGACGCGGACGTGATGCTGGAGAGCGTGGGCGCTGACCTGGTCCTGATCGAGGCCGCGGCGATGCTGGCCGGCTCGGCCTGGGCCTACGCCGGCGACCCGGCCGCGGCCGACCGCGGCCGGCGGCTGGGGCGGCTGATCGCGGCGGCGCGGGCGCTGGGCAAGCCGGTGATCTTTGTCCGCAACGTCCCCGCGTATCTGGCGCCGGGCCTGGACTGGGTCGCGGCCAGCTGCGATGCGGTGTCCGACGACGGCTTCGGCGTGCAGCTGGCCCGGTTCAACCCGATCGGGCTGGCTAGCCAGCGTTCGTCCGACCCGGTCTACGCCGACCCCCGGGACCCTCGGGAACCGCCCGCGGTCCGGGCCCTGCTCGACTCGCTGACCGGGGTGGGCGGGCCGGTGACGGTCGCCGGCGAGATCGGGTGGCGCCGACGTCCCGCGCTGTACCGGGAGCACGCCCTGTTCGTCACCGTCTCCCCCGACCAGGCACGCGAGCAACGGGCGTGCGGCGCGCGCGTAATCACGGTCAGCGGCGAGCAGGCCGCACTGCGCGAGCAGATCGCCGCGGCCCAGACCCAAGCGCCGCCGACCGAGGCCGAGACGATTCCGGAACTGCGGGAGATCTTCGCCGCGCACGCGACCGCGGTGCGGCTGACGGGACTGGCCAGCCTGGTCGGGCTGCCCGATCACCTGGTCAGCGGGCGGCAGATCGCGGTGCTGGCCCGGGTCGAGGATGCGGCCGGCGCCGCGGCCCTGGCCGCGCGACTGCGCCAGCAGCGCAGCGCGCCCGCCGAGCTGGTGGTGGCGGTCGCCGCCCGGGCCGGGGAGTCCGCCGAGCTGTCTTGCCACGCGGTCAGCACGGCGCTCGCTGACCTGGCCGGGCCGGGCATGCTGGTCACAGCCGTCCCCGAGGAGGCGGGCCTGTCCGGGCCGGCCGGGTGGGTGGGGCACGCCGCGAAGGTGGCGCGCTCGCCCTGGGTCGCGCCGTGGCAGGCCGACCGCGAGTACGACGAGTGGTACCTGCTCGACCTGGCCTGCGCGCGGGAGTGCGCGCAGGCCGACGCGGTCGGCTACGCCCGGGACGGCGGGGCAGGCTATGCGTACGTGACCTCGCTGGACCCGGCACTGGCCCGGCGGGAGTTCTTCGGCCCGAACGGCCCGGACGGCTCGGACGGCNNCGGACGGCTCGGACCACGGTCTACGGCTTTTCTCTCTCAGCTAAGGAGTTGTCCGCGTTGACCACGCGCGCGCTTGTCTACGGAGACATCGACCTGAACCTGATCGATGGCTCGGCCATCTGGCTGCAGTCCGTCACGCAGGCGCTGGCCGGAGCGGGCTGCGCGGTGACGCTGGTGCTCAAGGCCCCGGTCCGAACCAGCCGCCTGATCGCGCCGCTGCTGGCCGAACCCGGGGTGACGGTCCGCCGGCCGTTCGAGGAACACCTGCTGGAGGGCCCAGGTCCCGTCACCGCCGCCGCGGCCCCGGACCTGCTCGCCCGCCTGGACGCCGAGGCCCCGTACGACCTGGTGGTGCTGCGCGGCCGGGCGGTCACCGCCGCGGCGGCCAAGAGCGGCGCGTTCGCCGGGCGGCTGTGGCCGTACCTGACCGACGTCCCGCAGTCGGTGCCCGGGCTCACGCCCGCGGCCGCCGAAGAACTCGGCATGATCGCCGCCGCCGCGCGCTACGTGCTCTGCCAGACCGAGGAACTCCGCTGCTTCCTGGAGGGCAGCATTCCCGCGGCGTGCGGCAAGTGCGTGCTGCTGCCGCCCATCCTGGCCGAGATTCCCCCGCCGCGGGGCGCATCCGCGGCCGGGACCCCGCTGCGCCTGGTCTACTCCGGCAAGTTCGCGCCGCGCTGGAACACACTGGAGATGACCGAACTGCCCGGCCTGCTCGCCGCCCGGGGCGTCGCCGCCGAGCTGCACATGATCGGCGACAAGATCCACAACGCGCCCGGCGACTACCAGCAGCGGATGCGGTCCGCCCTCGACACCACGGGCGTGACCTGGCATGGCGGGCACTCCCGGGAGGACGCCCTGCGGCTCGCGGCGTCCTGTGACATCGGGCTGGGCTGGCGTCACCCCGAGCTGGACGCGAGCCTGGAACTGTCCACCAAGGTGCTGGAGTACGGCGCCGTCGGGCTGCCGGTGATCCTCAACCGCACCCCGATGCACGAGGGACTCCTGGGAGCCGACTACCCGCTGTTCGCGGCCAGCCTGACCGACGTGGTGGACGTGGCCGCCGCGGCGGCGGCCGATCCCGTCCTGTACCGAAAGGCGGCCGACCGGAGCAGCCGGGCCGCCGAGCAGTTCACCTTGGACCGGGCGGCGCAGCGGCTGCGCGGGTACCTGGCCCGGGCGGTCCCCGCCAAGAGGGTCACCACCACGGAGACGTTGAAGGTGGTCGTGGCGGGCCACGACCTGAAGTTCTTCACGCCGCTGCTGGATTACCTGCGGCTGCAGCCGGGCCTAGAGGTGCGCCTGGACCAGTGGGCCGCGCTCGGCAAGCACGATCAAGGTGCCAGCCAGGAGATGGCGGGCTGGGCCGACGTGGTGGTCTGCGAATGGTGCGGGCCGAACGCCGTTTGGTACAGCAAGCACAAGCGGCGCGGGTCACGGCTGCTGGTCCGGCTGCACCGCTTCGAGCTGGCCTCGCCCTACCCGGCCCAGGTCAAGATCGGCGCGGTGAGCCAGGTGGTGTGCGTGAACCCGCACTACGCGCGGCTGACCCGGGAGCAGACCGGCTGGCCGGAGGCGAAGGTGGTGACGATCCCGAACGCGATCGACGTGGCCCAGCTGGACCGGCCCAAGCTCGACGGCGCCCGGTTCCACCTCGGCCTGATCGGCATCGTTCCCTCTCGCAAGCGCCTGGACCTCGCCCTTGACGTGCTGGAGGACCTGCGCCGCGAGGACGACCGGTACCTGCTGTTCATCAAGTCCGGGATGCCGTGGGAGCACTGGTGGGTGTGGCAGAACCCNNTCCACCAGCGACGACGAGAGCTTCCACGTCGCCCCGGTCGAAGGGATGGCGTCCCGGGCGGTGCCGGTGGTGCGGCATTGGCCGGGTGCCGAGACCACCTACGACACGCGCTGGATCCGCCGCGGCCCCGCCGAGATGGCGGCCGCGATCGCGGCCCTCGGCGACGAGGCCGACTGGCGGCGCGCCGGAGACGAGGCCCACGCGCAGGCGGCGGCCGCGTTCAACCTGCCAAGCGTGTGCGAGGCCTGGCGTGACCTGCTGACCACCGACCGGGACCCGGCGGTGCCCGGGCCGATGCTCGAGCTGCTCAGCTCCGGCTGAGGCGGCACATGTACTTCACGCTCGCCATCAGCGCGGCCACGCGCGAGACGTGCGCGGCGCTGACCGACGCGGCGACGGGCACCGATCCCGGGATCATGCCGATCCCCGGGCCTGCGGAAGTCGTGTGGCACGACGACCGGATGGCCGTGCTGTGCTGGCCCGGGGGGCCCGCGGGCACCCCGGGCCGGGAGCCGGAGGCCCGGTCGCACGCGGGGACGATCTGGGCCGACCAGGGCGGGCTGCACGCGCGGACCGGGGTGACCCGGGTCGACCCGGTCTACCTGGCCGAGGTCCCGGGGGCGGTGGTGGTCAGCGACCGCGCCTCCTGGGCCGCTGCCGTCACGGGCCGGCTGGCCGAGCCCGACCCGGCCATGGTCGCCGCCTTCCTGAGCCTCGGCTATCCGGTGGGCGGCGCGACCCCGTTCCACGGCGTCCGGGCGCTGCGGGGCCGGCAGCAGCTGACGGTCACCGCCGGCCGTTCCGTCATCACCGAGGTCCAGGTGGAGGGGCACGGCGCGGACGGGTCGTACGGCGCGGTCGCTGCCGCCCTGGTCGAGGAGGTCCGGCCGCTGGGCGAGCGAGGCGTTGCGGTCGAGCTGTCCCTGACTGGCGGCAAGGACAGCCGGCTGATCGCCGCCGCGCTGACCGCGGCCCAGGTACCCTTCCGGGCCCGCACGCACGGCTTCGCCACCCACCCCGACGTCATCGTGGCGGCCATGATCGCCCGCCTGCTCGGCATCGAGCACGTGGTCACCGAGCCGCGCCGGGCGGCCCCGGAGCAGGCGCCCGACGCGGGGGACGTGCTGGCCAGGCTCCGTTCGGCCGTGCTGGTCTCCGATGGGATGCTGTCCGCGTTCGAGAACGTGGGCCGGCCCGACCCGCAGCTGACCGCCGAACCGGTGCAGACCGGCGGGCACGGCGGTGAACTGCTGCGCGGCGGCTACGCGCCCGCAGCCTGGAGCGAGCGCCGGCCGCCGGCCCGGGCTTGGAGCGAGGCGCGGGGCGCCGAGTTGTTCCGCCGCATGATCACCCGCCGCCTAGGCCTGGTGCGTCCGGCCGCAGCGAGCGCGTACCTGGCTAGCGTGGCGCCGTTCGCCGCGTCACTCCCCCGCGGGCCGCTGCGCACCCTGGACGATTTCTACCTGGTGAACCGGGCCGGCCGGTGGTCGGCCGCGGCCCGCCAGGCCTACCTGCTCCGCGAACTGCTGGTCCAGCCGTTCTTCGGCGACCAGGTCGTCCTGGCCGCCCGCGCGGTTCCGCTGCCGGACCGGATCACCGACCGGCTGCACCGCGGCGTGCTCACGGCATTGTGCCCGGAGTTGCTCGACCTGCCCCTGGCGGGCAGCGGCTGGAAGTCCGGGCCGCGGACGCCGCCCATCCGGGCCGCCGCGGCGGCCGGCGCGGC
>PLDT01000371.1:3828-14836 GCA_003136255.1 Actinomycetota bacterium | reverse complement strand
CGCAGGTACTTGATCGCCACCCGGGTCCCCGAGGCATCATGCCGGGCCAGCACCACCTCACCGAACCCCCCCGAGCCCAGCGTCTTGACCCCGGTATACCCCGCCACACCCCACTGCCGCGCCGTCAGGTCCCCGCCCATCGCCCCGCCCCCGCCCATCGCCCCGCCCCCCACCCGATGACCGCTCAGCATGAAGCGGGCCCAGCGGCCCTGTCAATCCCCGGATCACGGTCCATGGCCGGCGCCAGCGAAATTGCGGCACCGATGCTTCCTGTGGGCACTCCTGTGGGTCTCCTTCGTGGTGACCTGGTCGGCTGGTTCCTACCGTGGGTCGTGACGTACCACACGGAACGCCATTCGCCCACTGAAGGGATTGTGAGATGACCAGTCACGGAAAAGCACGGCCGTTCCTTACTATTGCCGCGATCGCCGCCCTCGCCGCTGGTATAACGGCCTGTAACAGCGGCACCTCCGGCACGCAGTACGGCGACGGCACCTCCAATTCGGGGTACAGCAACGTCGGTTCCAACCCTAATGAGTCTGGTTCCCTCAACTGGCAGAACCAGGCTCAGCAGAACGTCAACAGCGCCACCAGCGACATGGGGCCCGGCGGCGCGGCTGACCCGGTGGATGAAGGCAACTCAGTGAGCTATTCCGGCGACGGGTCCGGTGACTAGCCTTTCGTGGCCGCTTGGTTAGCCCGCGGCCCTTCCCGGCCGGTTAGCGGGCCAGTATCCTCATGCCCTGTAAGGCTTTTTCTGTCCTTCGGGCTGGGGATGCTGTGGCTGAGCCGGGCACATTCGCTGCTTTGCTGCGGGCGCTCCGGACCGACGCCGGCCTGACTCAAGAGGAGCTGGCGGAGGCCGCGCAGGTCAGCGTGCGCGCGATCAGTGACCTGGAGCGCGGCGTCAACCCGACGGCCCGCAAGGACACCGCCCGGCTGCTCGCCGACGCGCTGCGGCTGTCGGGCGAAGCCAGAGCCGAGTTCGAGGCCGTCGCGCGCGGCCGGGCCATGGCCGCGGGGGCCGAGACCGCAGGTCCGTCCGGGCTAAGCGGAGCGGCGGGGCCGGTGCGGACGCTGCCGCGCGACATCTCGTCGTTCACCGGCCGCGAGGCCGAGCTGGCCGCGCTCGTGGCCGCCNNAGCATCCACGCCATCGGCGGCATGGCCGGCGTCGGCAAGACGGCGTTCGCGGTGCATGCCGCGCATCGGCTCGCCGACTCGTTCCCCGACGGGCAGTTCTTCTTGCCGCTGCACGGCCACACCCTCGGTCAGCGGCCGGCGGACCCGGCGGACGCGCTGGTCAGCCTGCTGCTTACCGCGGGACTGACCCCCGCGCAGATTCCGTCCGGCGTGGAGGCGCGGGCCGCGCTGTGGCGCGACCGGCTCGCGGACAAGCGAGCGATCCTCATTCTCGACGACGCGATCAGCAGCGAACAGGTGCGCCCGCTGCTTCCCGCCGGGGCGCAAACCCTGGTGATCGTCACCAGCCGCCGCCACCTGGTCGCCCTGGACGACGCCGCGGCGATCAGCCTGGACACCCTCCCGCCGGGCGAGTCGGCTGAGCTGTTCATCCGGCTCGCGGCCCGGCCCGGCCTGACGGCGCAGGACCCGGGGATAAGCGACATCANNCCGGCTGTGCGGGTACCTGCCGCTGGCCGTGGGGATACTCGCTCGTCAGCTCCATCACCATCCCTCGTGGCCGCCCGCGGAGCTGGCCGATGAACTCGCCCTGGCCCGCGACCGGCTTGAGCTGATGGCCGCCGAGAACCTCGGCGTGGCCGCGGCCTTCACCATGTCGTACGCCCGGCTCACCAGCGCGCAGCAGCGGATGTTCCGCCTGCTCGGGCTGCATCCAGGCGTCGATACCGATCACTACGCCGCCGCCGCGCTCGCCGGCCTGGACCCCCGGTCCGCACGGGAGTACCTGGATGCCCTCTACAGCCACTACCTGATCGCCGAGCCGACCCGCGGCCGGTACCGGATGCACGACCTGATCCGCGCGCACGCCGAGACGCTCGCCGCCGACCAGGACCCGCCGGCCGAACGCGACGCGGCCGCCGGCCGCCTCCTCGGCTTCTACGTGCGGGCCGCGTCCGAGGCGGCCGAGCTGCTCGCCGAGCGGCCGCCCCGCGCGCACGACAGGCTCCCGGCCGATAGCGCCGTGTACGTGCCCGGACTCTCGTCCCCTGAGCAGGCCGCCGCGTGGTTCGACGCCGAACGCGCGAACATCCTGGACTGCGTCGCGTTCGCGGCGGCCGGACATCATCCCGCGCACGCGGTACGCCTCGTCCGGGCCGCGAGCGACCGGCTCATCTCGGACGGACACTGGTCTGCGGCACACCGCGCGCATGAGCACGCGCTGGCCGCGGCCAAGCTCAGCGTCGACCCTGCGGACCTGGCCTGGTGCCTCGTCCGCCTGGCCGAAAGCCACAAGATGCTCGACGAGTACGACGATGCCGCCGTCGCCGTCGCGGAGGCAGTGCGCCTTTACCGCGGGCTCGATGACCGGCCGGGCCTGGCGGACGCCCTCACCGAGCTCGGTGAGGCACGGTCGCTGGTCGACCACAAGGGCGCCGAGAGCAGCGCGGCGCTGACCGAGGCGATCGGCATCTACCGCGAGATCGCAGACCCGTGGGGCGAGGTGCGGGCGCTCGGCTACCTGGGAGGAATCCAGGTCGGCCGCAGCGAGTACCCGGCCGCGTTGCGGACGCTAGACCGCGGGCTCGAGCTGAGCCGGGAACTCGGCGACCGCCGCGGCCAGGCCAGGTCGCTGAACTACCTCAGCGCCGTGCACTACCTCACGGGCGACTTCGCCGCCGCGGCGGCCTCGGTAACCCAGGCCATCCCCCTCTACCGTGAGCTGGGCAGTAAGTTCGGCGAGGCGCACGCGCTGATGAACCTGGGCGGCATCCAGATCGCCACTAGCGACGGCGCGGGCGCCATCGGCACGGTGCACGGCGCCCTCGACATCTACCGCGAGCTGGGTGATCGGCTCGGCATCGGCAACGCGCTCAGCTATCTCGGCGAGGCGCACACCCTGATCGGCCAGTACGCCACGGCGGCGGACCTCCTCGATCAGGCCCTGCCGCTCTTCGTTGATATCGCAAGCGCGTACGGCGAGGGCAACGTCTACCGGGTCCGGGGCGAGATCGCGCGCCGGACGGGGGACCCCGCGGCGGCCGCGCCCCTGCTCGACCGCGCGCTCGCCGTCTACCGGGAGCACGGCATCCGGCTCGGCGAGGCGGACACCCTCACGCCCCTCGGGGACGTACAGCGACAGGCCGGCGATTTCGCCGCCGCCGCGGTCACGCTCGACCAGGCGCTGAGCATCTACCGCGAGATCGGCGACCGCCGCGGGCAGTCCGACGCGCTGAACCAGCTCGGCGCGCTGGCGCTCGACACCGGCGACGTCGAGCGGGCCCGCCAGCTCCACGCCGAGGCGCTGGCGCTGGCCCGCGAGGTAGCCAGTCCCGCTGATGAGGCCGGCGCGCTGGCCGGCCTCGGACGATGCCTGGCCGCGGCGGGCGAGCCCGACGCGGCGCGCGCGCACCTGATCGAGGCCCTCGACATTTACCAGCGCATCAACAGCCCGCGCGCAAACGAGATCACCACCGTGCTCGCGCTCACCGGCCTAGCCACCACCTGACCTGCGCCCTTTAGTCAATGGGACCGAGGTAGGTCCAATGTCTGTCTTGCCGGACGAACCTGCTCGTCTCCGCGAGGACGCCGCGCTGCCCCTGCTGGACGTACATGGCACGGAACTGGACCGTGCCGGTGGCGTCGAAGAGCCCGCCGTCACGCGTTTCCAGGACGGCGAGGCGGGTCCACCGGAGCGCCGGGTCGAGGCTGAGGGTCTCCGGACGGGCTGACGGGTGCCAGGTACGCAGGAGATAACCCGTGTCCCCGACGGCGAATGCGCTATAGCGGGCGCGCATCAGCGACTCAGCGGTCGGCGCCGGCGCACCTGCGTGGAGCCGCCCGCAGCACGACTCATAGTCGTCGCCGAGGCCGCAGGGGCACGCGAGTCCGTCCATGCGGACATTCTCGCAAGGCCGATCCCGCGCTCGCGCTTCGCGGCTTCTCCTCCTTAGGTCGTAGCCCGCCAGCTACGTTCCCCCGCGGGGCTGATGAGACGGCAGCTTTCTGCGTGCAGCATCGGTAAAAACAAGCCGGACACGAAGGCGGATTGACCTATGACTGCCGTTTCAGCACTTCTGCTGGCCCTGATTACCGGTTGGCTGGTACCCGCGCCCCGGCTGGCCATGGCGGCGTTCCTCGGCCCTTGGCTGGTCGTACTGATTTACCAGACCGCGGACATCGGCCTCGGCTATGCCGTCAGCCCGCCGCGGACGGTGACCCAGTTCCCGCGGGTGATCGGATACGTGGTGGTGACCGCGGTCATCCTGGCCCTCGGGCTGACTCTTTCCGCGCTCCTCGGCGAGCGGCGGTCCCGCGCTGTTCGGCATGCAGGCAGGCAAACCGCGCGGGAAATGGCCAAGCGCGCCACGCTGGCGGGAACGGTCGTGGTGGCCGCGTTGATCTGCCTGGACATCGCCGACCACGCGGTACTCGTATGGCCGGAATCGACGGCTCACCACACCACCAACCCGAGTCCGCCGCTGTTCGGGATACTGTCCATCGCGCTGTGCCTGATCGGCGTCGCCGTCCTGGGCACGGCGGTGCTGCGGCGCCGGGCTACTGCGCGGCTGAGCGATCAGGGCTCAGCCCGGACGAACCCGGTCTCGTAGGCCAGGACGACTGCTTGCACTCGGTCCCGCAGGTTCAGCTTGGTCAGGATGTGCCCCATATGGGTCTTGACGGTGCTTTCCTCGACGACAAGCCGTCCGGCGATCTCGGCATTAGACAGGCCCTCGGCGACCAGCCTGAGCACGTCGAGCTCCCGGCCAGTCAGCTCGCTGAGTATCGAGGGAACTGCTCGCGCGGGCCGGACGGCGCTGGCGAAGCGGCTGATGAGACGCCGGGTGGTGAGGGGGTCGATAAGCGCGCCTCCGGCAGCGATAGCACGAACCGCCCCGATGAGCTGCGATTGCGGCGAGTCCTTGAGCAGGAACCCGCTCGCCCCGCACTGCAGCGCCCGGTAGATGTACTCGTCGTCGTCGAAGGTGGTCAGCATCAGCACGCTGGTGGCCCGGGACGCCTGGAGGATCCGCCTGGCCGCTTCCAGGCCGTCCAGCACAGGCATCTGGATATCCATCAGCACCACACGGGGACGAAGGCGCGCGACGACGCCGACCGCCTGCAGTCCGTCAGACGCCTCGCCGACCACGCGCATTCCCGGTTCGTGGTCGAGGATGACGCGGATGCCGTCGCGGATAAGGCGCTGGTCATCTGCGACCACGATCGTGATCAGGTCTGTCTGGGCCATCGACCGGAGCGTACCGTTAGTGCAGTGAGCGCTGCTGAGCCCGGGGTACTCTCGTCGGCTGGGCGAGCCTGGGCAGCGACCGGGATCGTCCTCGCCGCGGGACTCAGCGCCTTCGCGGCCGTACTGGTCCTCGGTTTCATTCACACCGGTCATCCTCACGGCGGCGTGGCGGCGGCAGCCGGGGTGCTGGCGATGACGGTACCCATCGCGTGGGCGTACCGGGCGCCGATGCTGACGCTAGCGGTCCTGCTCGCCGCGGCAGTGCTCAACGGCCTGGTCTTCGGGTCGATGGTGCGCTGCGGCGGCACGCTCCCGGCGCTTCTTTACGCCACCGCCTGCGCTGGCGCGCGGCCTTGGAGCCGGCGTACCGCCCTGTGCATCGTCCTCGCCCTGATGGCGGCCGTGGCTCAGGCGTTCTCCGACCCCAACCTCGGACCGGGATTCCTCATTTTCGGCGTCCCGGCGATCCTCGCGTTCTGCGTGGTAGGACGCCTGGCGGGCCAGCGCCTGGAGGCGATCGCGGATCTGCGCCGCCGCAACGCGGACCTAGCCGCGCAGCGGGAGCGCACGGCCGCGCTGTCCGCCATGGTGGAAAGAGAACGTGTGACTGGTGACCTGGATGCGCTGCTCCGGCTCAATCTCGACCGGATCTCCGCCGCGGCCAGGAACGGCCACCACGCCACCGCTTCTCCCGATAGGCCCGCCGACCCGGAGCTGGCGCGTGCCGCGTTCACCGAGATCGAGGCGTGCGGGCGGGATAGCCTCTCGATGATCCGTGCGCTGATCCAGGACCTGCGGCACCAGACGGCTGCTGGCCCCTAGGCCTGGCAATGGAGTACCTGGCCCTGCTCCTGCCGGTGTGCCTGTGCTGGCGGACCCGTCATCTCCTCGCCGCGACGACAGCGGCCGCGCTGATCATCGCCGCCGCGGGATCGCGCGGCGGCACCGCCAGCCTGGTCTATCTCATTCCGGTTCTGGCCGTGACGTTCGTGCTCAGCTACCGCCTGGGTGACGCGGGGGGGTGGCGGCGCACGATCGCGGGGCCAGCGCTGCTGGCGGCTACGGCCGAGGTCGTCAATCGCGGCTTCAACCCGTTCTTGCTGATGGTCACGTTCGGTCCCTGGGCGGCCGGAGAGTTCGTCCGCTCACGCCGCCGGCTAGCTGCGGAGCTGGCTGAGGCGGGAAAGCTGCTTGAGGCAGAACGATCGCGGTACGCGGAGGAGGCGGTCCGCTACGAGCGGGTTCACCTCGCGCGAGAACTCCATGACACCGTGGCCCACTGGCTGACGGCCGTGGTGATCCAGGCCAGGGCCGGTCAGGTGCGCAGCCTGACGCAACCAGAGTCGATGGCAGCCACGTTCGCCGACATCGTGACCGCGGCGGGCCGGGCTGACGAGGAGATCACCCGGGCCGCGACGCTCCTCGGCCGCGACGGCACTTCGCCTGACTCACTGCTCGAGCTCGCCGATCACCTGGTTGACGCGGTCAGGGTGACCGGAACTGATGTCACCTTCCGCCGGGCCGGACACCACGCGCTCGCGCCTGCCGTGGCTGACGACGCCCTGCGCATCATCCAGGAAGGGCTTACCAATTCCATGAAGCACGCTCCGGGCGCATCCGTATCGGTGACCCTGGAGGTGACAGCCACCGGCCTGAACGTCGACATCATCAACGGGCCAGCCAGATCCGCGCCTCTCGAACTTGACGGCTGCGGCGGTGCCGGGCTGCTCGGGATGATCGAACGGGTCAAGGCTCATGGCGGCCAGCTGAGCGCCGGGCCCGTGCCGGGCGGAGGCTGGCGGGTAGCCGCCAGCCTGCCCTCAGGCACTCACCCGGGGTAACAATGTTTTCTCAAGCATCTCGACACGCCGCGGGGTCCGTGGTCCGTGCTTGACCTGGGCGAACCTATGTTCGATAATCGACGGAATGGGGATCGCTTCTACGGAAATCAAGCGGATATCATCTGCCCGGCCTCGGCTATCCGTGGCCGCGGAGGTATCCAGATCCCCGGTTTCCCAGGCCGCCGATCCGCTCAGGGACGGCACGTTGCCCGTCCTGCCCGCACTGCGCGACGGGACGTTGCCGGTCCTGCCCGCACTGCGCGAGCTGCTTCCGCGGGGCGGGCTGGCCCGTGGCTCGGTGGTGACGGTGGCGGAGTTCGGCCTGCTGATACTGGCCCTCGCGGCCGGCGCCTCGGCGGACGGGGCCTGGTGCGGGATCGCCGGGGTGCCCGAGGCGGGCATGCTGGCCGCGGCGGGACTGGGCCTGGACGCCGAACGGACCCTGCTGGTCCCCGATCCGGGGCACGCCTGGCCGCAAGTGGTGGCGTCGCTGCTCGACGGGTGCGAGCTCGTCCTGCTCCGGCCGCCCGCGCAGGCCCCGGCCCAGGTCCGGCAGCGCCTGGAGGCCACGCTGCGGCGCGGGCGGGGCGTGCTGCTGGTCGTCGGCGACTGGCCGGGGGCGCAGGTCCGCCTCCGGATCCTCACCCAGGGGTGGACCGGGCTGGGCGACGGGCACGGTCGGCTCCGGGCGTGCTGTGCCCAGGTGACGGCCGACGGCCGTGGCGAGGCGGCCGTCACGCGCACCCGCTGGCTCTGGCTGCCGGCCGAAGACGGGAACGTCAGCGCGGCCGAGCCGCCCGACATCCCGGTGCCGGAGCGCCACCTCCAGGTGGTGCGGGCCGGATGAGCGCGCCCGAACCCCGGGTCATGGTCCTGTACTGCCCCGGTCTGGCCGGGCCCAGGACGGCACGGGCGTTCGATCAGGTGCTCACCGCCGTGACCGCGTTCTGCCCGGCGGTCGAGGCGGTTGAGCCAGGGGTTTGCGCGTTCGGAGCGCGCGGCCCGGCCCGTTACTTCGGCGGCGAGACGGCGCTCGCCGCCCGGATCACCGCCGCGATCGCCGATCTCGGCGTCGAATCCCAGGCCGGCGTCGCCGACGGGCTGTTCGCCGCATACCTAGCCGCCCGCGCCGTCGGCGCCCCCCGCGCCGACACCGCTAGTGGCATCTGCCCGGTCCTGGTCATCCCGCCGGGCCGGACGCCGGAGTTCCTGGCCCGGCAGCCGGTAAGCGTCCTGGCCCGGCAGCCGGTAAGTGCCCTGGCCGGCCAGGACGCGGCCGGGGATCTGGCCGGCCAGGATTTCGCGGCCCTGCTGAGCCGGCTCGGCCTGCACACGCTGGGGGATCTGGCCGCGCTGTCGCCCGACGACGTGGCCAGCAGGTTCGGTGCCGCGGGGGAGACCGCGCACCGGCTGGCGCGCGGCCTGGGTTCCCGCCCGCTGGCGGTGCGCCCGCCGGCCGAGGACCTGTCCGTAGCCCAGGAGTTCGACCCGCCGGAACCGCTGTCCGAGCCGGTGGTGTTCGCGGCCAAGGCGCTCGCCGAGCGGATGCACGAGGGACTCGCGGCCCGTGGGCTGACCTGCGTCCGGGTCCAGGTCCGGGCCGTCTGCGCCGACGGGCGAGAGAACCGCAGGCTCTGGCGGCACGACGGGCTGCTGTCCGCGGCCGCCCTCGCCGACCGGGTCCGCTGGCAGCTCGACGGCTGGCAGGTACCCGCCCCGCCCGTCGGCACTATCGACGGCACTACCGGCAGCACCCCCGACGGCACGACCGACGGGGGCATCGTGGTGCTGCGACTGGTCCCGGACCAGGTAGTCCACGCCACCGGGCACCAGCTCGCGCTCTGGGGGGAGACCGTGGTCAGCGACCGGGTGGCGCGGGCCGCCATGCGCGTGCAGGCCATGCTCGGGCACGAGGCCGTGCTGCGCCCGGTCTTGGGTGGCGGCCGAGACGTGGCCGAGCAGGTGAACGACGTTCCGTTCGGTGAGAAAAGGCAGCCCCGACTGGCCGTGGGCGCGCCGTGGCCCGGGCGGATCATGGGTGCGGTGCCGGGCGTGGTGTACCCCTTCGCCCGTGAGGCGGACGTGACCGACGATGCCGGAGACGCGGTCACGGTCACCGGACGGTGCGTGATCTCGGCCGCGCCGGCCTGGCTGGCGGCCGACGGCGTGCCGCCGCTGCGGATCACCGGCTGGGCCGGGCCGTGGCCGCTGTCCGAACGCTGGTGGGACCCGGCCGCCGCGCGCCGCCGGGCCCGGTTCCAGCTGCTAACCGACGACGGGCGCGCCTGGCTGGCCGCGGTTCAGGACGGCCGCTGGCTGATCGAAGGGGGGTACTGTTGACTTTCCTCCCCGCCTTGGTAGACCAGCCCGGCGGCAAGGATGTTCCGCGCGGCGTTGATGTCCCGGTCGTGCCGGGTGCCACAGGCCGGACACGTCCAGCGGCGTGTCCCCAGACTCAGCGAGGCGAGCAGGTGCCCGCACGCCGAGCAGGTCTTGGAGCTGGGATACCAGCGATCCGCCACGGCGACATGGCGGCCGCGGCGCCGCGCCTTGTACTCCAGCATGGACCGGAACTCTCCCCAGCCGGAACAGCTGATGGCACGGGCCAGACGCCGGTTACGGATCATGCCGGCCACGTTCAGGTCCTCCACGGCGATCACGTCGAACCGGCGCACCAGGCTCGTGCTGGCCTTGTGCAGGAAGTCCCGGCGAGCGTCGGCCACCCTAGCGTGCGCGCGTGCGACCTTGATGGCCCGCCTGGTCCGGTTCGCCGATCCGCGCTTGGTCCGGGCCAGCCTGCGCTGCCAGCGCTTGAGCCGCCGCTCATGTCGCTCCCAGTGCTTGGGGTGCGGGATCTTCTCGCCGGTGGACAGGGTGGCGAAGTGGGCCAGCCCCACGTCCACCCCGGCGCGGCGGCCAGCAGGCGGAAGAGGCGCGGGATGGGGCACGTCGGCGTGGAAGGTCACGAACCAGCGCCCGGCCGGATCCCTAGCCACGGTCACCGATGTGGGATCAAGGCCGGTCACGTCCACGCCTGGCCAGGTCCACACGAACCGCAGCGGCTCGCTCATCTTCGCCAGCCGCAGCTCGCCGCCGCGCAGGCAGAATGCGTTGCGGGTATAGGTAGCGGACTGGCGGCCGCACCGGGATTTGAACCGCGGGTAGCGGGCGCGGCGAGCGAAGAACGCCTGGAACGCAGAGTGCTGATGCCGCAGCGCCTGCTGGAGCGGCACGCTGGATACCTCATTCAGGAATGCCAGTTCCGCGTCCTTCTTCATCTGGGTCAGCGCCGCGTCAGATGCGGCGTAGGACAGGCTCTTGCCTTCGGCGTTGTAGAGCCGGGACCGCTCGGCCAGGGTCCGGTTCCACACGATGCGGACACATCCGAACGTGCGCGCGAGCATCGACTGCTGTGCCGGGTCGGGATAGGCTCGGCACCGATATGCCGTCCTCATCCTTACATGAAACCATATTCGAACATAGAAACGTGGGAGGCGCGCCGGCTGCGCTTCCCCCACCCGAACGGCGGGGACTTCCGCGTAGGAGTCATAACGAGGACGCGTTATGGGCTGGAATAACCCGCCGGTTTCCTGGGGCGAGCTCCGGCGGCGGATGACCTGGCACGTCGGGAGTGAGCCGCCGCCCGAGAAGCCCGCCGCGGACCGGCCCGCCTCCCGGCCGCGCCCGCCACAGTCCGCGGCCGCCATCCCGTGGGCCGAGCTGCACTGCCACTCCTCCTATAGCTTCCTGGACGGGGCGGCCACCCCCGGTGAGCTCGT
>PLDT01000371.1:0-3785 GCA_003136255.1 Actinomycetota bacterium | reverse complement strand
GGCTACCGAAGGCTGTGCGCGGCGATCAGCGCCGCCCAGCTGGCGGGCGGGGAGAAGGGCCGCCCGGTTTACGACACCGGCGCGCTGGCCGGCGCGCACGGCGGCCACTGGGTGGTGCTGACCGGGTGCCGCAAGGGGCCGGTGCCCGCGGCACTGGCCGCCGACGGCCCGGGCGCGGCCTGGCGGGAGCTGGGCCGGCTGACCGAGATGTTCGGCCATGAGAACGTGATGGTCGAGCTGAACTGCCACCACGATCCGGGCGACGACGAGCGCAACGACCTGCTGGCCCGGCTGGCGGCCCTGGCCGACGTGGGCGTGGTGGCCACCGGCAACGTGCACTTCGCGGCGCCCGCGCAGGCCCGGCTGGCCCAGGCGCTGGCCGCCATCCGGGCCCGGCGGAGCCTTGAGGACCAAGACGGCTGGCTGGCCGCGGCGGGCACCGCCTACCTGCGGTCGGGCCAGGAGATGGCCGCGCTGCTGCGGCGCTACCCGGGCGTGCTGGAGCGGACCGCGGCGCTGGGCCGCGAGCTCGCGTTCGATTTCCGGGTGATAGCGCCTGACCTGCCCGGCGCTCCCGTCCCATCCGGCCACACCGAGGCGTCCTGGCTGCGCGAGCTGGTGGCGCGGAAGGCCCCGGCGCGGTACGGGCCGCCTGGTGACGAGCGCGTGCCCGGCGCGTACCGGCAGATCGCCCGGGAGCTCGAGGTCATCGAGCAACTCAGGTTCCCCGGTTACTTCCTGATCGTGCACGACATCGTGGAGTTCTGCGAGCACAAGAACATCTTGTGCCAGGGCCGCGGCTCGGCGGCCAACTCGGCGGTCTGCTACGCGATCGGCATCACCAACGTGGATCCGGTCTCGCACCACCTGCTGTTCGAGCGGTTCCTGTCCGAGGGCCGGGACGGCCCGCCGGACATCGACCTGGACATCGAGCACCGCCGCCGGGAAGAGGTCATCCAGTACGTCTACGACACCTACGGCCGGGACCGGGCCGCGCAGGTCGCCAACGTGATCACCTACCGGCCCCGGCTGGCGCTGCGGGACGCGGGCCGCGCGCTCGGTTACACCCCCCAGCAATCCGACGCCTGGGTCGCCCAGATCGGACCGGGCCCGGCCGCCGCCGGAGAACTGCTGCCCGGCGGCGATGCCGACCCCCAAAACCCCGACCCCCAAAACCCCGACCCCGAAAACCCCGAGGTCGTCCCGCCTGCCGTGGCCGAGCTGGCGGCCCGGATGCAGCGACTGCCGCGTCACCTGGGCATCCACTCAGGCGGCATGGTGATCTGCGACCGCCCGGTGGGGGAGGTGTGCCCGGTGGAATGGGCCCGGATGCCCGGTCGCACCGTGCTGCAGTGGGACAAGGACGACTGCGCCTACGCGGGCCTGGTCAAGTTCGACCTGCTGGGCCTCGGCATGCTGGCCGCCCTGCGCGACTGCTTCGACCTGGTCGAAAAGCATTACGGCCCGCGCTGGACGATGGCCTCGATTCCGCAGGAGGACCCGGTCGTCTACCAGATGCTGTCCGAGGCCGACACGGTGGGCGTGTTCCAGGTCGAGTCGCGAGCCCAGATGGCCACCTTGCCGCGGCTGCGGCCGCGGCAAGTTTTACGACCTGGTCATCGAGGTGGCGCTGATCAGGCCGGGCCCGATCCAGGGCGGCTCGGTCCACCCCTACTTGCGCCGCCGCGACGGCCTGGAGGACGCCGCGATGCCGCACGAGTCGATGCGCGCGGCGCTTGGCAAGACGCTGGGCGTGCCGCTGTTCCAGGAGCAGATGATGCAGCTCGCCATCGACTGCGCGGGCTTCACCCCCGCCGAGGCCGACCGGCTGCGCCAGGCCATGAGCGCCAAGCGGGCCCCCGAGCGCATCACCGAACTCCGCCAGCGGCTGCTCGACGGGATGGCCGAGCGCGGCGTCGGCCCCGACGTGGCCTGCGACATCTACGCCAAGATCCTGGCCTTCTCCAACTACGGGTTCCCCGAGTCGCACGCGATCAGCTTCGCCTACCTGGTCTACGCGAGCGCGTGGCTGAAGTGGTACTACCCGGCCGCGTTCACCGCCGCGCTGCTGCGCAACCAGCCGATGGGGTTCTACGCCCCGCACAGCCTGATCAACGACGCGCGGCGGCACGGGGTGGAGGTCCGCGGCGTCGACGTCAACGCCAGCGCCGCCCTCGCCACCCTGGAAGGCATCGCGGCTGACGCGCCCCTGGAAGACACCGCGGCTGGCCCCACCCTGGAAGGCGGCGCGGTTGACGCGACCCTGGAAGGCGCCGGGGCGCCGACCATCCGGCTGGGCCTGTCCGAGGTGCGGACCCTGGGCCGGGCCGCAGCCGAACAGGTGGCCGCCGGGCGGCCCTACCGGGACCTGGCGGATTTCGCGGCCCGGACCCGGCTGCCGGCCGCCACGCTGGAGGCGCTGGCCACCGCGGGAGCGTTCGGGTGTTTCGGGCTGAGCAGGCGCGCCGCGCTGTGGGCGGCCGGGGCCGCCGCCTCGATCCGCGAGGGGCAGCTGGCCGGCACCACGGTCGGGCTGACCGCTCCGCCGCTGCCCGCCATGACGCCGACCGAGGAGACGCTCGCCGACCTGTGGGCTACCGGGACCTACGGGACTCACCCGGTGGCCCACATCCGGGCGGAACTCGCGGCGCGGCGGGTGCTCACCGCGTCGTCCGCGCGGTCCGCCGCCGCGGATTCCGCCGTGGCCGTGGCCGGCCTGGTCACCCACCGGCAGCAGCCGCCGACCGCACGCGGGGTGGTGTTCCTCAGCCTGGAGGACGAGACCGGCATGCTGAACGTGATCTGCCCGCCGCACGTCTGGGCCCGCTACCGCCGGATAGCCACCACCGCGCCCGCGCTGCTCATCTACGGCCGGATTGAGCGGACCGGCGGTGCCGTCAACCTGGTCGCCGTCGCCCTGCGCCCGCTCCGGGTCGCGGCCTCCGGAGACCGCCGGGCCTATCGGCACAACTACCTTGTGTAACGGAATGGCTACTGTTAGATTAAGCGGCACAGCAGGCCCCGGGAGAATCAGGGCTCCCGGTCAAGGGCCGCAGGGTCCCTGCCCCATCCCGCCCGGACGGGGACCCTGCGGTTCCGGTGCCCCGGCCGCGCCGTGCCCGCCGTGCCCGCCGGGATCGCGCCGACCAGGGACCCCGACGGTAGCCGGTAAACCTCGTGAGCATCCCGGAACAACCCGAGTTCGCAGCCACCCGAGGTCCGTTATATCCCGTATCACCCCATTTGCCCCGCGCATCTGACCTGGTCGATGGCGCACCGTACCTGCAAGAGAGGCTGTAACGCGACTGCAGTGGCCGTGGTGTCCATTACCTTCTGGCGCCAGCGTGTTGCGGCAGGGCGTGCGGGCCCGACATCAGCCTGGTCCCTGGTCCCCGGCCCGCACTAGCCCCGCCGGCACTCCCTCACCAGCTAGCTCACCGGCTCCATTAACGCGGATGACCTGGCTTAAGCGGGGTTTTCGGGCAACCCCGGTGCCGCCCGCCAGGTCCGGAAGCGGCCTCACGGGTCAGCCGTCGGCTGACCCGTGAGGCCACGCTGCCGCTGACAGCGGTCGCTCCGTCCGCCCGGCGTCAAGAGCCGGGAGGATTTGGGCTTGCGGGAGCGGTTTGTGCACCATAGACCCCCCGGGCATCCCATAAGCCCGAACCCTCCCGCGTAAACGGTCCCGGAGCGAGACGGCTGAGTCAGGAGGGGCTACCTGGTACCACGGTGGTCGCGTGGAGGCTCACCTGGTGCGGCGGACCCGGATTCCGCGGCGTATCCGG
>PLDT01000436.1:0-5862 GCA_003136255.1 Actinomycetota bacterium | reverse complement strand
CGCTGAACAGCTGGCACCAGATCACGTCCTGGCTGAGCGCCGGACGGACCCAGCGCGTTACCTGGTCCGGGCTGGCGTGCTGGATCAGGGTCAGGATGATCCAGCCGGTGATGCTGAGGCTCGGCCGCTTGATCCCAGCCGCGGCGAACTCCTGCTCGATGACCAGCTGCTCAATAGCGGTCGCGTCCCGGCCCCACGGCTTCGGCCAGTGCGGCATCGCGTAGCCGGTATCGATCAGCGCCTGCTTCCGCTCCTCGCCGGTCAGGTCCCGCAGCCGGGTCACGTCGGGCCCGATCGCCGCCCGGATCGGCTCCGCTTCGGGGGGCATTTCGATCGCGGCGGCCCTGCGCACGCCCCGGCGGACCAGGTCGGTCACCTCGATCGCCGCCTGCTCGGTGTCCAGTACCGCGGCGATGGCCGCGGCCCGCCGCAGGTACAGGTGAGCGTCGTGCTCCCAGGTGAACCCGATCCCGCCGTGCACCTGGATGTTGAGGTTAGCGTTGCCGACCGCGGCCGGCACGGCCAGGACGGCGGCGATCGCCGCGGTGTAGCTGAACTGGTCGCCGCCGCCGAGCGCGGCCCGCCCGGCATCCCACGCGGCGGCCGTGGCCAGCTCGGCCGCGACACCCATGTTCGCGCAATGGTGCTTGACCGCCTGGAACGTCGCGATCGGCCGGCCGAACTGCTGGCGAACCTTCGCGTACTCGGCCGCCTGCTGGGTGGTCTCGGCCGCGACACCGACGGCCTCGGCGGCCAGCACAGCCCGGGCCACGTCGGTCAGCAGCCCGCGTGCGCCCGGCAGCACCGTCGCCCGCGCCGCGTCGAGCCTGACCCTGGCCGCAGGCCGGCTCGGGTCCAGATTGGCGGGCACCTCGGCCCGGACGCCGCCCGCCGACTTCTCCACGACCAATACGTCGTCACCGGCGGGGACCAGCAGCACGTCCGCCAGGTGACCGCTGAGCACGACGCCGACCTTCCCGGTCACGGCACCGTCGGTGCAGGTCACATCGCCGCCCAGCGCCGCCGCGCCGATCATGCTGCCGTCAGCTAGCCCTGGCAGCACCCGCTTGCGCAGCTCATCGGGTCCGGCGGCGACCAGCACGGCGCTGGTGATCACGGTCGGGACGAACGGCCCCGGCGCGAGGTGCCGGCCCATCTCCTCGGCCACGACCAACGTTTCGGCCAGCCCGAAGCCCGAGCCGCCAAGTTCTTCCGGAACATGCAGCCCGAGTAGGCCCAGGCCGCCCAGCTCGGCCCAGAACGCCGGTAGCGCGTCCGCCTCCGCCTCGAGCAGGCTCCGGGCCGCCGCGCGGGACTCGTGGTTGGTCAAGAAGTCCGCGACGCTCTGCGCGAGGGCCCGGTGTTCTTCGGAAATGGCGATCGACATACAGAAATACTTCCCGTTCATCCGGCGCCAGCACCTGTGCGGAGGCGAACTATTAGCAGCAGCGTAAACGCCATCCCGCCAGCGGGCGTGGCTGCCAGGTCACAGCCTGCTCGGGGTGTACGGTGCCAGCAGATTCACCGAGGAGGCACCGTGAAAACGGCAATACTCAACTCAGTAGGAATTATCCTCGTGGTCGCAGCCTGCCTCATGCTGTGCGTGGCACTGAATAGTGTTGCCTAAGCAGCACCATTCTCAGCCGGCCATCTCGGCTGGGCGCAGCGCCCGGCCGATGTAGGACGCGGCCTGCGGCTGCCAGATCTGCCAGAGCCCGGCGAGCTGCCCGACCGGATCGTCGTGCCAGTCGACCCGCAGGTCGGTGACCGGCCACGGCACCGCCTCCGCGATGACCATCCCGGCCGACCGCACCGGGGAGACTTCGCCGCCCGCGGCCAGGCCGGCTTGCAGGCCGGCGATGAGCCGGTCGCCGAGGCTGTCACCGGCCCGGCCGGCGAAGGCCGCGAGCATCGCGGCCGGGACACCCGGATCGGCCAGCAGGTTGCCCGCTGCGGCCGCTCCCGCGGCGCGGACGTCCGTCGCCTCGCCCAGGGCCAGCTCGCCGGAATAGCTCGCCGAGCCGCCATCGGCGTCGACCGCGGCCAGCTGCCGGTACCCGACGTCGGTCGCCCGGCCGAGCACCACCGCGAGCGCGTCGCTCGCGGCCAGGCCACCAGCCATCGCCTCCAGCAGCGCCTCACGCAGCCGCGGATCGGTCGTGCTCTGGCTGCACACCGCGCCCACGCCCGCCCGGACCGCCACGCACCGCGCGGCCACCGCCATGCTGGCCGAGGCGATGACGGCGCCCACCGAGCCGGTACGTTCACAGCGGCCCGCCAGCGAGAACGTCATAGCTTGACCGCCACCACGGTGACCTCGACCAGCCATTCCGGGCGGGCGAGCGCGGATACCACCAGACCGGTGAACACCGGGTAGACACCCTTGAGCCGCCGTCCGAGCACGCGGTACACCGGCTCGCGGTAGCGGATGTCGGTGAGGTAGACGGTGCAGCTCACTATGTGCTCGACGGACGCGCCAGCCTCCGCGAGCAGCGTCTCGATGTTCGTCATGACCTGCTCGGCCTGGGCAGCGGGGTTTCCGAGGTGGACGTTCTCGCCGGTGTCCAGGTCCTGCGGTACCTGACCGCGCAGGTAGACGGTGTTACCCGCCACCACCGCCTGGCACAGGTCGTTATCCAGCCGCTGTTCCGGATAGCTGTCTGCGGTGTTGAACGGCCGGATCCGCAGGTGACCGCCGACGACGATCGGGTCGCTCACTTTCGCACCGCGTCCGCGACCGCGGAGTACCTGGCTACTACGTCGAGCGGCCCGCTGAAGTCGTAGTTGTTGTAGACGGCCAGCAGGTGCGAGAACGGCGGCGACTGCGCGAAGAGCTGGAACGTCAACCGGTGCCCGGCGTAGTCGGAGTTGAGCAGGTCGCGGGCCAGCGCGAAGAGCTTGCGCCGTTCCTCCGCCGGGATCTCCCCGATCGTGAAATATTTCCGCAGCCAGTCGCCGCCGCCCGGGGCGTCGAACATGGCCTTGCTCGGCATCAGGCTGACCTGGCAGCCGCACAGGTCGCGGACCAGGTGCATAACCGCCGGCAGCTGGGTAGACGCAAACACCCGGCCCGCGTACATCATCGGCTGGTTGGGCATCAGCAGCCCGCCGGGGCTGGGCTCGGCGAGTTCGATCGCCGCGGTCAGGTGCGCGTTGATGCCCTCGCGGTAGCACGCTATCTGCGCAATCTTCTCCCGCACGGCCTGGTGCATCGTGACCCCGGTCGACCTGGCGCTCGCGTACGCGACGCCGAGGAGGAAGTCGGCGAAGCGCGCGTAGCGCTGCACGTACGGGAAAATGCTGTACCGGTGCAGGCAGGTGCGGATGAACGCGGCCGCCTTGGTGTGCCGGTAGAAGAACACGTTCTCCCAGGGGATCTCCACGTTGTCGAAGACGATCATCGTGTCGATCTCGTCGTACCGGCTGGTCAGCGGATAGTCATCGGGGGAGTGCTGGGCGGCGAACGGGGACCGGCAGATGTGCTTGATGCCGGGCGCGCCCATGTCGGCTAGGAAGCCAACCGCGTAGTCGCTGAGGACCTCGTTGTTCCATTCGCCGATGGTCGGTTTCACGAACGCCTGGTTGGCGTAGGCCGCGGCGGTCTCGAACTTGGCGCCGCGCACAACGATGCCGTTGTCGGTCTCGCCGACCACGTGGAGCAGGACGTCGGGGTCCTGGTCTTGCGGCCGCAGGGAGCGGTTGCCCTTGGGGTCGGTGTTGGCCGAGACGTGGAACGGGTCGAGCAACTGCGCGCGGCGGACATGATGGGTGATGTTCGCGGAGAACGCCGGGTCGATCTCGTTCAGTACGTCCTGCCCGTCGAACAGCGACCACATCTCGCCGACCGTCTCATCGCCCACGCGGGTGACCACGCCGCCGGCGTCGTCGAGGATGGCGTCGACCGACGCCCGCTTGGCCCGCCAGTCCTCGCGGGTGCGCGGCGGGCGCGAGGTGGTGGCGCAGCGCTCGGCGCTCTGGTCGTCGACGTAGGTCAGCAGGTCCCGGGGGCCGGCTTCGCGGGCGAGGTCGTAAATCCGGGCGCGTACGTTCACGACCGGCGCGAAGGCCGGATGCGTGGGGACGTCCTCGACTTGTTCGCCGTCAATCCAGACCTCCCGGCCGTCGCGGAGCGACTCGATGTAGTCCTTGCCGGTTCGCAGCACTTTTCGGCCCTCCGCTTCGATGGATGGGCGGGTCAGTCCCGCGCGGTGCTCGGGACGAGTTCCAGTAGTTCGGCCAGGATAGAGCGCATCGGGACCACCTCGGGTATTTTCGTTTCGGCGAGCGCTGGTTACGATAGGCGATGACATGGGTACGAAACGTATCAACAGCATGTTTCGGTGAAATGTGCGTAACCGTCGCACCCATCCGCCCGGCGGCACCCATCCGCCCGGGGCGGCGCCGAGAAGGAGGGACACCCCATGACCGCGCCAGCAAGTCCCACGGTGCGGCGCCGCCGCCTGGCCGCCGAACTGCGTGAGATCAGAGAGCACAAGGGCAAGAGCGGAGACTCGGTCGCCGCCGCGTTGCGGTGGTCGCCGTCCAAGATCAGCCGATACGAGCGGGCCAGGACCGGCTTGCGCCCGCGAGAAGTCGAGCGGCTGCTCGACTACTACCAGATCACCGGGCCGCGCCGTGCGCTCCTGCTCGGGCTGGCCGAGGACGCGGCCCAGAAGGGCTGGTGGGAAGAGTTCGCGGTGAGCCTTTCCGAGGACTATAAGCAGTTCATCGGCTTCGAGCACGAAGCGGCGGCCATGGCCATCTGGCATGTGGACGTGGTTACCGGGCTGCTGCAGACCGAAGCCTACGCCCGGCACATCATCAGCAGCTATAGCCGGGTCGAGCCGATGCCGCCGGGCATGATCGGGCGGATGGTCAGCGTCCGGTTGCGCCGCCAGCAGGTGCTCGATCGTGAGGACCTGAAGCTGTCGGTCGTGCTCGATGAATCGGTCCTGAAGCGCCGGATCGGTGACGAGTCGGTGATGTACGAGCAGCTTCAGCGGCTCGTTCAGGAGGCTGACCGGCCGAATCTGACCCTGCAGATTCTTCCTCTCAGCGCGCAGCACATGGTGTTCGGCGAATCCTTCGTCGTCTTCAGCTTCCAGGACGCCACTGACGCGACGCAAGACGTGGTGATCACCGAGCAGCTTAGGAACAGCGTCACCCTAGAGGGAGAGAGGGAGACGTACCTGCACCGGATCGCGTTCCAGGCGCTCGCCGAAGCGTCACTCGACCCGGCCCAATCCCGGGCGCTCATCCTCGACACGGCGCAGTCGTACTGGTCAGGTACCTGGCAGCGCGCCAGCGCGTAGCCGGTATCACCGCGCCGCCACGCTTTCAAACCCCTTTTACCCGGAACGACCCGTGGTTTCAGCGGCCCCGAGAGGACCGCGCAAGATCGGTCAGCTGACCGATGTCTTCCACTGCAACTTGCAGCACCATTTTTATTGCAACCGGGGTGATACCGAGCAAAAGGAATCCGATGAACGTGATGGCGCCGACCCGTCCGACCGAGCTACGCGGGTGCCGTGTCCGGCTGACCACCGGTCCAGCCGCCGCGGCCGAGGCCCGCCGGCAAGTCCAGGCGGCCATCTGTGCCTGGGAGATCCCGGTCGACCCAGACGTCGCGGTCCTGCTCACCAGCGAACTGGTCACCAACGCCATCAGGCACGAGGTGACCGGGATCGTCATGCTGGCCATCACCTGTTCCTACGGCCAGCTGCGCGTCGATGTCCACGACACGTCGTGCTGCTTGCCGATGCTGGTAGAAGCCGGCGCCGATGATGAGGCCGGGCGGGGCCTGATGCTGGTCACCACCCTGTCGGAGGAATGGGGCTTCTACCGCACCCCTGCGGGTAAGGC
>PLDT01000249.1:13143-15331 GCA_003136255.1 Actinomycetota bacterium | reverse complement strand
CTGCGGGGCGAGCCAGGCGCGCGCGGAGGCGAACCTGGCGGCGCCATGATGCACCCGCGATCCCGGGCATGATGGCACCCCGATCCCATAGCGCGGGGCCAATGTGCCACGGGCCCCAAACGCCCGGCCGCGACTTGGGGTGCGTGTGCCCCCGGGCCCGATTAGCTGATCCGCTCGATCTCCAGGTCACCGTCGGCCAGGCGGGCGCGCAGGACCTTCTTGTCGAACTTGCCGACCGCGGTCTTCGGGATCTCGGCCACGAACGCCCAGTTCTCCGGGACCTGCCAGCGCGCGACCTTGCCGGTCAGGAAGTCGGCCAGCTCGCCGGGCTTGGCCGTCATTCCGGGCCGGAGCACCACGCTGGCCAGCGGGCGCTCGCCCCAGCGGGAGTCGGGCATGCCGATCACCGCGGCCTCCCGGACCGCCGGGTGGGCCATGAGCTGGTTCTCCAGGTCGACCGAGGAGATCCACTCGCCGCCGGACTTGATCACATCCTTGATCCGGTCGGTGATGGTGAAGAACCCGCGGTCGTCGATCACGCCGACGTCGCCGGTGCGCAGCCAGCCGTCGTGGAACTTTTCCGGTGCCGGATCTTTGTGGTACGACGCGGTGACCCAGGGGCCGCGGACCTCGATCTCACCCTCGCTCACGCCGTCCCACGGCAGTTCTTCGCCGTCTTTGCCGACGATCCGCATGTCGACCCCGTGGATGACCCGGCCCGAGCGCATCCGCCAGTCCAGGTCCTCCGGCGTCCCCTCGGTGACCTCCGCGGGCGGCAGGGCCATGCCGCCCACCGGGCTCATCTCGGTCATGCCCCAGCCCTGGATGATCCGCAGCCCGTACCGGTCCTCGAACCGCTCGAGCATGGCCCGGGGCGCGGCGGCCCCGCCCGAGTTGCCCAGCCGCAGCGAGGACAGGTCGATCTCGTGGTCCTGCCCGTAGTCCAGGATCGCGTTCCAGATGGTCGGCACCCCCGAGGTGACCGTCGACCGCTCGGCGGCGATGAAGGCGGTCAGGTGCTCGGGCTGCAGAAACGGGCCGGGCATGTGCAGGGTGCCCCCGGACAGGAATGCCGAGTAGGGCAGCCCCCACGCGTTCGCGTGGAACATCGGCACGATGGCCAGCGCCCGGTCCGCTTCGCTGATGCCCAGCGGCGCGGCGATGACCGCCATCGCGTGCAGGTAGGTGGACCGGTGCGAGTAGACCACGCCCTTGGGGTCCCCGGTGGTGCCGCTGGTGTAGCACATCAGCGCCGCGGCCCGCTCGTCCAGCTCCGGCCAGTCGTACCCGGGCTCCTCGGCGGCCAGCAGGTCCGCGTACCGCAGCACCGGCACCCGATCGCTCAGCGCCGACGCGTCGCCCGGGCCGTTGACGATGAACGCCTCGACGGTGGGCAGCTGGTCGGTGATCTTGGCCAGCAGCGGGACCAGGCTGTCGTCCACGATGATGATCCGGTCCCCGGCGTGGCCGACGATCTGGGCCACCTGGGCGCCGGGCAGCCGGATGTTCAGCGTGTGCAGCACCGCGCCCATCGAGGGCACGCCGAAGTAGGCCTCCAGGTGCTCTTGGTTGTTCCAGCAGAACGTGGCCACCGGATCGCCCGGCCCGATCCCCAGCCGGGCCAGGGCTCCGGCCAGCCGCCCCGCGTTCTGCGCCACGGTCGCGTACGAGGCCCGGCGGGTGCCCGCCCCGGTCCAGGTCACGCACTCGCTGCGGCCGTACACGCGGGCGCCGTGCCGCATGATCGCGCCGATGGTGAGCGGGCCGTCCTGCATGGTGCTGCGGATCATCTGGTGCCTTCCTGCTCTAACCTCAGCCACACCGAGAGGAAAGTGGGCTCCAGAGCATTCTGCACCGTGCTGGCCAATTCGTCCTGGACCGAGTCCGGGCTAGCCGGGTCCCGCAGCCTCGCCGCGAACGCGGCCACGATACGGTCCGCATCGTACCGAGCCCGGTTGAACCGCCGGTCCACGGCCCGCTGCACCCTGCGCCGCAGCGGATTGAACAGCGCGGCGACGGCCAGTGTCGACCCGGCCACCGCTACCGGCTCGTCTATCGACACCACCCGGGTGGCCAGCAGCACGATCCCGGCGTACACCCCGACCAGCAGGCCGGTGACGATGGCGTAGGCGAGCGTGCGGGAGACGATCCGGTCGATGTCGAACAGCCGGTACCGCATGATGGCCAC
>PLDT01000249.1:0-13112 GCA_003136255.1 Actinomycetota bacterium | reverse complement strand
CGGCGTATCCCGGACGAGCGCCGGTAGCTGGCCACCTGGGCCACGACCGATCCCAGCCAGCACACGGCCACCACCGGGAGGAACACGCCCTCGACCACGCCCCACCACATCGAAGAACCCGTGGGATGACTCAGCACCATCAGGTTCCCGCTGGTGTCGACCCGGATGTCATGACCGGCGATGGCCCCGACCGACGCGATCAACACACCGACTAGATACAGCGTGGCTGCCGCTAGGTAGAGCCACAGGACCCACCGCCAGCGTGGTGACGGCGGGCGGCCGTCGGGAAACAGCAGTACGAGCAGCCCGCTCAGCACGATCGATACCGCCCAGCCGGGCTGCGCCAGCACCGCGACCCAGCCCAGCGGCAGCCCGCCGTGCCGGAGCCGGTAGTCCGCCACCATGTAGAAGCTGGCGTCCTGGCTAAGCGAGCTGACCGCCGCCGAGGCGAGCATGATCCAGCCGAGCGGGTTACGCGGCTTGCGTGAGGCCACCACGAAGCCGACGACCCCGAGGGCAGCCGAGAACCAGACCGGCGAGGAGCCGCCGTTGGCGTTCAGGCTCTGGTGCGCGAGGCGGGCCAGCGGCACGTCGACGGCGATCAGGGCCAGGATCAGGCCGCCGGCGACCAGCGCGATCACCGACAACGCCGACCCGAAGCGGCCCGATGAAGTCTGCGCCGGTCCGCCGCTGGATTCAACCACGCTCATGGGCGGAACCCTACGCACGGACAGTTCCGAGAACGTTACGGCAGGGCCGCAATACTCCCTATTCGGCGGCCCGGTTCGCGAGTTCGCGTTCGATCAGCGCAACCAGGTCTGGCCGCTCGCTCAGCCCCCACAGCACCTCGGCTGGTATCCCGAGCTGGCGGGCGGCCTCGCTGACCGCGGGCCGGAGCATGCCCAGGGCCTGGGCCAGCCCCTCGTCCCGGGTGTAGGTCGGCGGCAGGTCGTCGAGCGACAACCCGCCGGGCCGGTGGAACGCCCCGTCCCGGCCGGGCAGCCAGGCCTCGCGCGCCGCGGCCTCGCCCATCACCGACCTGGCCTCCGCCACGGTGGAGTCGCTGAACGAGGTCAGCACGGATCGCTCGACCACCCCGGCCACCAGGCGGCGGTTCGGCGCGAGCAGCACGTTCCAGACGTATTCGGACCGGGCGTGGCCGGGGTGGGCCAGCGCGAAGCCCAGGCCGTCGACCTCGGCCGCGGGATCGAACCCGTCCAGCCCGCGCTCGTTGCGCCCGAAGTCGACCGTGATCGTCACGTACCCGGCGGCGTTCGGGGTCCGGGCGCGGACCTGCACCGCCTGCCGGACGCCCATCGCGCGCAACTGGACCAGCCACGGCCCGTATCCGTCGCGGGCGAACCACGCGTCAGGGTTGCCCTCGAAGTACGCCTCCAGCTCCTTGGAGCGCTGGTACAGCCGGGGCGGCGGCAGCAGCGCCTGCTCGCCGGTGGCGGCGTTCTCGCCGATGAGGAACGGCGTGGCCGCGACCTTCTCGAGCAGTTCGGCCCGCCGCCCGGCCGCCGCCTCGTCCAGCGCCCACGCGATCCGTTCCAGGTCGGCCTGGTGCTGGGCCTCATTGAGCGCCGCGATGTCCAGCCCGTCGTACCGGGGCAGGACGATCTGGAGCACCTCGGCCACCACGTCCGGCACGGTGAGCTGCAGCGCCGCCAGGAAGGGCTCGGCGGCGGGGGAGTCGGCGACGGCCCGCTTGACCGTGGGCAGGCTGCTCGGCACCGGACCGGGCAGGTACACGGCCGGGCGGCCCTGCTCGTCGAACGGCGCGACCTGACGCCCGTCCTCCAGCCGGATGACCGGCTTGACCCCAGCGGCCGGCCACAGCGACGGATAGCCGGCCAGGAACCGGTAGAAGCGCGTGATCCACAGGTCGTTCTGCTCCTCCAGAAACGCCTCGGTTATCCGCGTCACTACGGTCTCGGGGGTGACCTCGTCGACGCCGATCTCGTCCCGCAGGTACCGCCACAGCACCGGCGTGCGCCCTTCGCTGACCGCCCCGTCGGCGAACCAGACCGGCCGCCCCGCCCCGCTCAGCGCACCGAGCTGGCCAGGGTCGAGCAGCCCGAGCACCTCCGGGCTGCCTGCCAGCAGCAGGTCGACGGCCACGCCGTAGCCGCCGCCCGCCACCGGGATCAGCGCCTCGGCGGTCAGCGCGTCACCCACCGCGTCGAACAGCGGCCGGAACATCGAGCCAGCCGGGAAGCGCTCCGCGTCCAGCGGCAGGGTCTGCAGCGCGTCGGCTGTGAGCAGGCCCTCGTCGCGCAGTTCCGGCAGCACGTCGGCCAGCAGCGCGGCGGTCTGGCGCACCAGCGCCTGGTTCGACGGGTCGTCGGCGGGGATGTTGTCCCGGGCCGGCGTGGTCCGGTACGGCCCCTGGATCAAGAAGCCGAGGAAGGTCTCCTTCTCGGTCGGGAAGAACACGGTCAGTGGCGAGGATCCCACCGCCGTGACCCGCCCGCCCTCCAGCCGGAACACGGCCTCCACCTGCTGCCCCGGGTGGCCCTGCACCGGACGCTGCCAGGCCAGCCACTCCTCCCGCCGCCCGTCCCTGGATACCGTCACGTGCCGGGCCGTCCCCGGCCGCGCGGCAACCGGCCGCGCGGCAACCGGCCGCTCCGCCCCCGGCTGCGAGGCAACCGAGCGCTCCACCACCGAGGCCTCCGCCGCGGGCCCGCCGGTCCGCAGCCGCTCCACGGTCCGCAGAAACAGCAAGATCCGCGGCTGGAGCGCGCCCAGCGCCGCCGCGATTTCCCGCGCCGCGACCTCGGCGGGCACCAGGTCATGGTCGAACGGGAACACGAACAGGGTCTCGACCAGCGGTCCGGCCAACAGCGCCTCCACCGGGAACGGCCGGACGTACGACTCGATCCGGAACGCCTCACCGCCGCTGTAGATACGCGGGCTCTTGGTGTAGGCGTACACCGACTTGAAGCCGATGCCGAACTTGCCGATCGCGGTCAGGTCGGCCGCCTTGTCGCTCTGGCCCACCCCGCACACGCCGCGGACGTCGGCTTCGGTGAAGGGCCGTCCGTCATGCCGCAGCTCCAGCCGGTCCTGGAACAGCTCGAAGGCCAGCTCGGTCGCGCCCGCGTCCTCGGCGTTCTGGATCAGCTCGAAGATGAAGTGGGTGCGCTCGCTATAGAGTTGCCCGAGCAGGTCTAGCACGGCCGTGTCCCAGCCGTACCGGGCGATGTTCTCCTCGCGGATCTTCTGGTAGTCGGCTGGCAACGCCGTTCCTTCCGGTTCTGGTCCGTGCGCAGAATCTACTCCGGGCGGCGGACCGGTCCCGCGCGCCGATCACCAGGAGCCACGTATTCGTCTCAGATCACTGCTAAACCGGTTATTCGTTTGCGTACCTTTCGGTTCAGACGCGAAGAACTTTGCGACTTTGCCTGAGTCATCCCCGCCTAAGTAGCTAATTTGGATGGGGAGCCTGCACGGTGACTTCGCTCTGTAGTATCCGAAGTACACAGGGTGCCAAAGGTCACCGTGACCGGTGTCCGTGGGAGGAATTATGGCCGCATCTGCCTCGCCAGCTTTGGCGATGACCCTGTCCGGGAAGTCCCAAGAGCTAACGGTCGTCCGATGAGCCGCCAGTTCGCATGGGGGGACCCATCGATGGCTGCGCAGCGTGACGACCGGCATCGTCCGTTGCCGTCGGCGCAGTGCTCGTTGTGCGGGATCGCGCTGCCGACCGGCCTGATGGTGCCCGACGGAGGCCAGGCTTGCGCCGACGTCCGCTGGTACTGCAAGGACGCCCAGTCGTGTACCGAGCGCTGGACCGCGAGCCTGCCCCGGCACGCGCATATCGCCCCGACCCCGGTCAGCCTGGCCCCGCCGCCGGCGCCCATGCCGATGGCGATCACGGCGAGCGACCCGGTGCCGGCCGAGCTGCTGAGCGCTCCCGAAGAGGCGTGGTCCATCGACCCGTCTTAGCGGGACGCCAGGCTGCGCAGGGCGTTCCTGATCGGCCTGCCCGCAAAGCGCAGCCAGCGCATGGTGGTGACGTCCAGGATGGCCCAGTTGCCGCTGTCCGCGCCGTCACGGTCCAGGCCGGTCACCTCGATCGGCCCGCCGCCCAGGTCGACCTGCCGCTGGTAGCTCAGGTGCAGGTGACCGTGCATCAGCCAGCGGGGGCGCACCGCCAGCACCACCTCGCGGAGCAGCCTTTGGTGCGCGTCGCTGCGCTGCAGGTCGGCGGGCGACCACCCGGACGGAACGGGCGGGAACGCGTGCTCGATGCCCGCCGGGCATTCGTGCGTGACCATCACGTCGGCGGGCCCGGCCGCCATGACCGATACGGCTTGGAGCCGGGTGATCTCCTCCTCGGGCCACCAGTCGGCGCCCTCGGTCCGTGCCGCGCGGTCCAGGCTGACCGCCCCGCCCAAGGCCAGCCAGTCCCGTCCGTGCCAGCGCCACCGGTGCCCGCGCGGCAGGTACCAGATCCGCTCCGTGACCTGCGCCCGCCCGTCCGGCCCCGGCCGGAGCCTGGCCAGCTGGGTGAAGTCCTCGTGGTTCCCGTCCACGAAGGACAGCTCGGCGCGGGCCGCCGCCAGCTCGGCGTCGAGCCGGGACAGGTACTCCTGCCCGCCGGGTCCGGGCCAGATGCCGAAGTCGCCCAGGTGCACGATCACCCGCGGCCCGTCGGCCGGCAGCAGCGCGGCCATCTTGCGCACCGCCCGGGTCGCCCACGCGGTGTTCCCGTGCCAGTCGCCCGCGACCCCGATGCGCTCGGGTACCCGTTCCATATGTCGCCAGCGTAGGCGAGAAACCACTTTCCGTTTGGCCAAAACGGGCATCGGGGGCTACGGTGAGGCATCTACCTGCGAAGACATCTGGGCGTTGACAGATGTCTACCCGCTCGTTTACCGTCGTTTTTCCCGCGTAAATATCGGAGGGGGGCGACGCATGCTGCGGATGCCGGCGGTTTCGGGTCTGACCTTGCGGAGCCCGCTCAGCGGGACCGGGACCGGGATCGGCGGACGTCGCTCGCCGGTCGAGGTCGTCGCCACCATGGGGACCTACCTGACCCGCACCCACGCCGCCGAGATCTCCGGGCTGCGTGCCGGCCCGTTCGGGCGGTGGGCCGACGGCGTCACGGCGATGCGCGCGGACTGCGTCGCCTTCGCGGACCACTGGCAGCAGCACAACGAGCAGGTCCTGCGGACCGCGGCGGCCGGGCCGCTGTGGGTCGTGCTCGGAGACTCGACCGCGCAGGGCCTCGGCGCGCCGAGCCCGGACGGCGGGTACGTCGGCCAGGCCCTCGACGCGATGCGGCGCCGCACCGGCCTGCCGTGGCAGGTGCTCAACCTGTCCGCGTCCGGTTCGCTCATCCGCGACGTGCTGCACCGCCAGCTACCCCGGCTGCCCGCCTCGGCGGACCTGGTGACCTGCGGCATCGGCGTCAACGACATCCTGTACACCGGCCCGGGCAAGCTGTTCGCCGACCTGCGCGCCCTGCTCGCGGCGGTGCCCGACCACACCATCGTGCTCGACCTACCGCTGCCGGACGGCTACGGCGGCCTGATCGGCCGGGCCGGCCGGCCCTACGTGGCGCGGATCAACCGGACCCTGTACGAGGCGGCCGCCAGCCGGGGCCTGCCGGTGGCCACGGTGTCGGCGCACTTCCAGCCGCCCTGGGCCGGGAAGTTGGCGTCCGACTGCTTCCACCCGAGCCAGGACGGCTACCGCGACTGGACCAGGGCGCTGCTCGCCACCCTGGACGCACGGACGGCGCAGGACCCTCAGCTAGCTGCCGACGCGGCTGCCTGAGCCAGCGGCACCCCGTCGACGGTAAGCGTGACCTCGATGTTGCCCCGGGTCGCGACCGAGTACGGGCAACGCTCGTGAGCCCTGGTCATCAGGTCCGCGGACTGTACCGCGGTCAGGTTCGGCGCGTGCAGGTCCAGCGACACCACCAGCCCGAAGCCGCCGTGACCGGTCGGGCCGATCCCGACCCGGGAGGTGATCTGCGACCCGGACGCGTCCAGATTGTGGCCGCGGGCGACGCCCAGCAGCGCGGACTGGAAGCAGGCGGCGTACCCGACGGCGAACAACTCCTCGGGGTTGGTGCCGGGCCCGCCCGGCCCGCTCATTTCCTCCGGAACCGACAGGTCAACCTCGAGCCGGCCGTCGGTGGTCCGGCCGTGCCCCTGGCGCCCGCCGACCACCACCGCCTCCGCCGTGTAAAGAACCTTCTGAAGCTGAACGGCCATGGTGTGTTCCCTTCGAGTCAGCGATTCGTGCGTCCAGGTAGACAAACCACGGCCCGTTCGGAAATATGTCAGATTCCGAACGGCCGTGGCGCGTGCTGGCCGGCCGGCCCGCCGCCGCCCGGCGCAAATGACTGGAAGGCCGCTCGGTTGGCGGGTTACACTCCCGGCATGGTCCAGCTGGCCTGCCTGCTCCTCGTGGCGCCGCACTGACGCGATCGGTCAGTGCGGCAGCCCCTCACGCGTGAGGGGCTTTTTCGTTTCCGGCCCCACGATGGACGAGGAGAGCCCGATGGACGAGGAGACGCCGCGGTTCCGCTACGACGCGCGGCTGGCGAACGAGATCGAGCTGGCCTGGCAGGACCGCTGGGAGCGCGAGGGCACCTTCCGCTCCCGGGTGGCCGGGCGGCCCAAGTTCTACCTGCTGGACTTCTTCCCCTATCCCAGCGGCATCGGGCTGCACGTCGGTCACCCGCTGGGTTACATCGGCACCGACGTGTTCGGGCGGTACCTGCGCATGACCGGGCACGACGTGCTGCACCCCTTCGGCTTCGACACCTTCGGGCTGCCCGCCGAGCAGTACGCCATCGACACCGGCCAGCATCCGGCCGTGACCGTACGGCAGAACGCGGCCGTCATGCGCCGCCAGCTGCGCCGCCTGGGCCTGGGCCACGACCGCGGCCGCGAGATCCTGACCAGCGACCCGTCCTTCTACCGCTGGACGCAGTGGATCTTCCTGCAGATCTTCAACAGCTGGTACGACCCGGACGCCGGCCCGCCGGGTGCGGGGGGCCGGACCCGGCCGGTCGGCGAGCTGGTCGCCGAGTTCGCCGCCGGGCAGCGCCCGGTCCCGGACGGGCGGGCGTGGGCCGCCCTGTCCGCCGCCGAGCAGCGGGACATCGTGGACGGTTACCGGCTGGCCTACCTGGCCGAACAGGTCGTCAACTGGTGCCCGGGCCTGGGTACCGTGCTGGCCGACGAGGAGGTGACGGACGAGGGCCGCAGCGCGGTGGGCAACTACCCCGTCTACCGCAGGCCGCTGCGGCAGTGGCTGCTGCGCATCACCGACTTCGCCGACCGGCTGCTGGCCGACCTGGACGGCGTGGACTGGCCGGAGCACGTCAAGCGCCTGCAACGCAACTGGATCGGCCCGAGCGGGGGACCGTACCGGCTGCGGGACTGGCTGTTCTCCCGGCAGCGGTACTGGGGCGAGCCGTTTCCCATCGTCTACGACGAGACCGATCCGGCCCGGCCGATCGCGCTGCCCGCGGACATGCTGCCGGTCACGCTGCCGGACGTGACCGACTTCCGGCCGCTGCCGCAGGACGACGCCAGCGATCCGGTGCCCGCTCTGGCCCGGGCCACCGACTGGGCGCAGGTCACCCTGGACCTGGGCGACGGCCCCAAACGCTACCGGCGCGAGCTGAACGTCATGCCCCAGTGGGCGGGCTCGTCCTGGTACTACCTGCGCTACCTGGACCCGTTCAACCAGACGGCTCTGGTCGACCCGGACATCGAGCGCTACTGGATGCGGCCGCGCGGCGTCGACCTGTACGTGGGCGGCGTCGAGCACGCGGTGCTGCACCTGCTGTACGCCAGGTTCTGGCACAAGGTGCTGTACGACATCGGCGTGGCGAGCACCCCCGAACCGTTCGGCCGGCTGTTCAACCAGGGCTACATCCTGGCCGACGCGTTCACCGACGCGCACGGCCAGTACGTGCCCGCGGCCGAGGTGACCCGCGAGCCGGACGGCTGGGCCTACCGCGGCCAGCCGGTCACCCGGCGCGCCGGGAAGATGGGCAAGAGCCTGAAGAACGGCATCAGCCCGGACGAGATCTACACCTCCTACGGCGCTGACACGCTGCGCCTGTACGAGATGGCCATGGGCCCGCTGGACGCCGACCGCCCCTGGCGCACCGACGACATGATCGGCATGCACCGGTTCCTGCAGCGCCTGTGGCGCCTGGTGGTGGACGAGTCGACGGGGGAGACGCGGCAGCCGCGGCAGCCGCCTGACGCGGAGGAGTCCCTGGACGCGGCCACCACCCGCCTGCTGCACCAGACGATCATCGCGGTCCGGGACGACTTCGCCGCGCTGCGGTTCAACACCGCGATCGCCCGGATCATCGAGCTGACCGCCCATGCCTCCCGGCTGGATCACGCACCGCGCGCGCTGACCGAGCCGCTGGTCCTGATGGTGGCGCCGCTGGCCCCGCACGTCGCCGAGGAGCTGTGGCAGCGGCTGGGGCATTCCGCCTCGCTGGTCTACGAGCCGTTCCCGCAGCCCGACCCGGCCCTGGCCGCCGAGCCCACCGTGACCCTGCCCGTCCAGGTCAACGGCAAGCGCCGCTTCACCCTCGAGGTTCCCGCCGCCGCCAGCGAGGCCCAGATCGCCGACCTGCTGCGCCGCCACCCCGAGTTCCCGGCAGCAGACGTCGCCCGGCTGGTCATCGTCCCCGGCAAGATCGTCAACGTCGTCCTGCGGTAGTCCGCCCTCTGCCGGTTCTGCGATGGTCAAGCCAGCAGCGATTCGTGGAGTAGCCACAGGCAACCGGTAGCCATAGGCGATCCAAGCGCGAGGGGTGCATGTAGCGCGGCAATTGGTGCGGCTTTGCAGGTATCAGCGCCGGGGGCCGGCCCTCCGGATAGGTGGAGCCATGGGCGGAGAGGAAACCTGAGATGGGCGAGAAAGGCAATCTGGTCGACATAGGCGAGGAAGTCTTCGAGAACCTGGCCGAGCAGGGCCCGCAGTTCTGGCTCGCCTACGAGCAGTACAAGGAATCCAGGAGCAGGATCACTCAGCCGCGGGCCGCACTGGGACCGGCGGAGGGCGCGCCGGACTCGGTGACCCAGCGGCTCAGACCCCCGGCCGCCGGGTAGCCCGGCCTGGCCTGGCTTGGTGCCCGGAGAGGGGATGCCCGATGTTGGCGTTGGCCGGCTACGGCGACCGCCGTGCGGGACGGGAATTGCGCCGTCAGGTCCCCAGCGGCGTCACGCCAGGCCCGGGTGGCCTCCTGGGATTGGAACTGGAATTTTCGGTGCGATCCAGAGCGGGCGGGCCGGTCCATTTCGGATCGCTGATCCACCGCCTGGCCATGGACGGCAGCGCGCTCGATCCCGGCGACCCGAACGCCTATCGCTGTTCGTGGGGCGGGGTCATCACGTCGGACGGCGCCGAGGCCGAGATCGCCACGCCGCCGGTACCCACCCGGCCGGGATTCACCAGCGAGATCCGGTCCTGGGCGGAAGCCGGGGTCACCGAGCTGCGCCGCGCGGTCCCCGCCGGGATCGAGCTGGCCGGGTACTCGGCCCATTTCAGCGCGGCCATGCCGGCCGGGCTCAATGAACCGGTTTGCAGGCTATACGCCAGGACGTTCGCGGCCGGCCTGATGCTGCTGATGGAACGCGCCGATTCCCCCGGCCTTCTCATCCGTCCCCGGCCAGGACGTACCGAACTGTGCGGGGAGTTCGTCACGGGGGAGTTGCTGCCCGCGGTGGCGGCGTTCGTGGCCGGGAGCACCAGAGTCTGCGCCATGTCGATCCGGAGGCGGAGCGCGAGGGCCCTGCTCCCGCCGCGCCTGGAGGTGCGGCTGGCCCCGGCGGTCCACCGCTACGGCTGGTATGTGGACCGCGGCGCGTTCGGCACCGACCTGCACGCGGCGTCCCGGCGGACGCTACTGCCGCGCGCGCAGGGCGGGACGATCTCGGCGCAGTCGCATCTGGAGCTGGCCTGGGCGGCGGCACGCCAGGCCCTAGCGGAGGACGCGGCGGACACCGATCTGCGGGCCGCCGACGCCATGGTCGCCGGATCCCTGCCCTTGCCGGCCGAGGACCCCCCGGCGGCCGGTCCGGACCGTCCCGAGGCTGGCGACGGTCCCCGGCCCGGCCCCGGTGACCAGGTAGCCCGGGAAACGCCGCCGCGCCTTGGCCCGCGCGCCCGGCGTGGGTTCGCCCTCCACCCGATCGCGGCGACCTGGGATTTCACCGTCTTCGCGGCCAACGGCCCGGAGCGGACCGCATACCTGTGCGTCCCCAGGGACAGCCTGCCCGGCTTTGCCGAACGGCTTGAGCACGGTGCGCTGGACGACGCCATCGCGGGTTATCTGGCCCGGTCGGCCCGGCGCCAGGTCCTTCCGGCCCGCCAGCAGGTTCTGTCCGCGCGCCAGCAGACCGCGCACTTGGGCCTCTACGACCGGATGGGCGCTCCCGCCGGGCTGCTCGCTCCCGAGCGCGACCCGCAGACCGGCCGCCGGGAGTCGGCGCGGCGGTCGGCCAAGCGGACGCTTACACGCCCGGGCAAGTCACGTCGGCGCGAAAACTCCGCGGACCGGCCACCCCGCCGCGAGGACCCCGCGTACCGGACCAGACCGCGATTCGCCCGCCGGGCGCTACTGGCCGTCGCCGTGTTCGCCGCCTTGCTCGCGGGCGTCGGCGCTGCCGTGGCTTGGCTCGGCCACGCGAGCGGCCCGCCTGCCGCCCCGCTGTCCTTCCAGCCGTCCGCGCTGTCCTTCCCGGCTGTGGCGGTGAAGTCCAGCACGACCAGGAACCTCACCATGACCAACGACAGCCGGTCGCCGGTCACCATCAGCCAGATACGTGTCAGCGGGCCCGGCCGGGATGACTTCTCGGTCCTGCCCGAGGACCGGCGCGCCCCGGCCGGCCAGGCTATCCAGGCGGACTCGTCACCCTTGTTCGCCTGCCCGCAGCCCATTCAACCCGCCGGGACCTGCACGGTCGCCGTCAGGTTCGCTCCCTCGGTGGCCGGGAAGCGCACGGCTCAGCTGCTGATCTACCTCACGTCCCCGCCGCGGCCCTGGACCGTCACCGTGACCGGCACGGGTACCGGNNGGCACCGGCACCGGCACCGGGGGTGGACACACCTTCACACCGCCACCACCGCCCCCACCCTCCGTTTCCGGCGTCTCGCCGGCCAGCGGGCCCGGGGCCGGGGGGACGACGGTCATGATCACCGGTGCCGGGTTCACCCCCGGGGCGACCGTAAGCGTGGCCTTCGGCACGGTCCAGGCCACGGACGTGGATGTCGTGTCGGCCACCGAGATCACGGCCGTCAGCCCACCCGGGGCCGGCACCGTGGACGTCATCGTCACCGTCGGCCCGCACTCCTCGGCCCTTACCGCCCCGAACCAGTTCGGCTACGTGCCGGCCGTGTCAGGTATCTCGCCGGCCAGCGGGCCGCCGGCGGGGGGGACACCGGTCACGATTACCGGTGCCGGGTTCACCGCCGGGGCGGCCGTGGCCTTCGGCTCGGTCCCGGCCGCGAGCATGACTGTGGTGTCCAGCACCGAGATCATCGCCACGAGCCCGGCCAGCCCCGCCACGGGCCCGGTCACCATCGTGGTCACTGTGGGCGGCGTCCCCTTGACTGCCACCGGTCCCGACCAGTTCACTTACCTACCGGCCATCACCGGCATCGACCCGATGAGCGGGACCTCGCTCGGCGGCACCAGGGTCATAATCACCGGGATCGGGTTCGCTCCCGGGATAACCGTGAAATTCGGCTCTGTCCAGTCCACGACGGTCAGATACATGTCCAGCACCGAGATCATCGCCGCCAGCCCCGGCACCGGCAGCCCGCCCGGCACCGCCAACGTGACCGTGGACATCACGGTCACCGTCGGCACGCTGACCTCGGTCGATACCTCCGCCGACTTGTTCACCTACAAGTAGGCTCGCCCGCGAAGGCCGCTGTGCCCTAGCCCGCCTGGGACGAGCCCGGGTTCAGCGGCAGATACTGGCCAGGGCCGCGCGCGCCGATCCTGGCCGCTCGAGCCAGGGGAAATGCCCGCAGTCCGGTTCGATCCGGTAGCGGGCGCCGGCCATGAGCGCGGCGGTGGCGATGCCGTGCTCGGGCGGGATCGGGCTGTCCGCGCCCAGCACGAACACGGCCGGCATGCTCAGCGACGGCAGGCCGTCCTCGAGACTCTTATGCTCGAAGTGCCACTGAATCGACGCGAACGTCCCGGCGTAGCAGTCGACGGACAGGCCAAGCGGCGGCATCGGCGGGGCCTGATCGGGCCTGGAGAAGTAGCCGGGCCACACGATGGAAAGGCTCTCCAGGGCGTCTTCGGCGGCACCCTGGCCGACCAGGGCCTTCTCGTCCAGCTCACGGGCCCGTGCCGCCCGGTCGGGCAGGATCCGGCTGGTCAGGTTCCGTGCCATGTCGCTGACACCGCCATCCGGGATCGCACCGAGCGGGTCGATGACCACCAGGCCTGCCACCCGGTCCGGGTGCCGGACCGCCAGGTGCATGGCCAGGTGGCCGCCCCACGAGTGGCCGGCGACGTAGACGCGTCCGGTTCCGGCGGCGTCGAGGACGGCGACCGCATCGGCGACGTGCCGGCCGACGTCGAACGGCCCGCAGGTGAGGGATGGAGCCAGGCCGCGCTGCTGGTACCGGATCACGCGGAAGGCATCGGTCAGCTCGGCGGCCAGCGGCGCGGTGTAGTCCGAAAGGCCGGGTCCGCCGTGCATGATGAGCACGTCGGGCCCGGCGCCGGCCTGCCACGCGACGATCGTGCCTCCCGGCACCTCGGCGCGTAGCTCACCATCATGCCGACCGGACGGCATCGTCAGTCCTTGTGTAGCAGGTCCTTGGTCAAGGCGGTGTCCTCGGTGCCACGGTACAAGTAGATCCTGCCGTCGCGGAACCGCCACCAGTGGTGGATGTCCATCGCGGCGGACTTCCCGGTCGCCGGAGCGGTCGCGGCAAAGCGCGTCACCACCAGGACGTCCGTGTCGTTGGAGGCGAACGATAGGTGGGTGAACTCGGTGATCTGAAGGTTCTCGGCGAGCGCCTTGAAGAAGTTGAGTACCTCGGCTTTGCCCAGGTGGATCCCGTGCCAGGGCGCGATGTCGCTATCC
>PLDT01000133.1:0-7968 GCA_003136255.1 Actinomycetota bacterium | reverse complement strand
CGGGCACTGATCACGCCGGCCCGCGCGGAGTTCCACCGGGCCAGGGCGAGCAGCTTGGACGCCGAGAACGCCTTGATCGGCACCTCCTGCCCCCAGTCCAGCAGGGTCACCGCGTAGCTCGCGGAGTGCACGGGCGTCTGGCCGAGGGCGGCGAGGTGGTTGAGCGCCAGCGTGGTCAAGATGCCGCCCGCGCAGAAGCCGATCACGTCGATGTCCTGCGCTCCGGTGACCTCGCGGACCGCCTCGATGGCCGTCAGCACCCGTCCGGCGTACGTGTCGAGCGTCCAGTCGGCCTGCTCGCGCGTCGGGTTCCGCCAGCTCAGCATGAACGTCTGCAGGCCCCGGCCGACCGCGTACTCGACCATGCTGCGGCCCGGCCGCAGATCGAGGAAGTAGTAGCGGCCGATCGGCGGCGGCACGATCAGGACCGGGCGCGCCTGCACCTGCTCGGTGGCGGGCCGGTACTGGATCACCTCGGCGTACGGGTCGCGGTCCACGACCGCCCCGGGCGTGAGCGCGAAGTCGCGGCCGACCTTGAACACGCTGCGGTCCACGGTGGACGGCATGCCGCCGTTGTGCCGCACGTCGCCCGCGAAGTTCTTCATGCCGCGCAGCAGCGACAGGCCGCCGGTTTCGTACGCGCGCTTGACCGCGGCGGGGTTGCCGAGCAGCGTGTTCGTCGGTGCGGTGGCACTCTCGAGGATGGTGAGCAGGAAGCGCGCGGCGGGCGTGGCTCGCCCGTTGCGGGCCAGCTCGTCGAGCGTCTCGTCCGCGACGGCACAGCTGGCCGTGTAGGCCTGCCCCAGCCTGCGGTAGAAGGGATGGTCAGCCCAGGCCCGGTCGCGGAACCGCCAGTCCTCAGGCGCCGGGCTCACCGGCGACGCGCCCATCGCGATGCCCGCCAGATCCCCGGCCAGCCTCATGTAGCCGCCGTAGAGCGCCCCGATCCGAGCCAAGGCGCCACGCCGGCCGGTAACCGGTCCATCTGGAACCACTGTGCCACCTGACGTCACGTGGGCCTCCTGCCTATTCACCTTTTTGTAGTCTAACTCTAATTTAAGACATGAATCGGGCTGGCGAGGCAGCCGGCCCGCACCCGCCTCAGCGGCCCGTGAACGCCGCCGGGCGCTTCTGGATGAAGGCCGTCATGGCCTCGGTCATGTCTTGGGTGCCGGCGGCCAGCGTCTGGTTGCGGTTCTCCAGCTCCACGGCGGCCTCCAGCGACGGGGCATCGACGTTGACCTGCACCACCTGCTTGGTCAGCCGCACGCCGAGCGGGCTGTTCGCGGCGATCAGCTCCGCCGTCTCCAGGGCGCTGGCGAGCAGGTCCTCGGCCGGGACCACCCGGTTCACCAGCCCGATCCTGGCCGCCTCGTCGGCCCCGACCAGGCGGCCGGTCAGCAGGATCTCGTACGCGTGTCCCAGCCCCACGATGCGCGGCAACATCCAAGAGCTTCCGCAGTCGCCACCGGTGAGCCCGATCTTGATGAAGGCCGCGTTGAAGCGAGCGGTCGGCGCGGCGATCCGGATGTCGGCGGCCAGGGCCAGCGAGAAGCCGGCCCCGGCGGCCGGGCCGTTCACCGCGGCGATGACCGGCTTGGGCAGCCGCCGGAACGAGGTGATCGCCCCGGACCAGGTCTCCTGCCCCTCGAGGAAGGCCGCCGCGGTCATCTCCGGCAGCGTCGCGGCATCCGCGAGGTCCAGGCCGGCGCAGAATCCGCGGCCCGCGCCGGTGAGCACCAGCACCCGCGTCCGCTCGTCGGCGCCGACCTCGGCCGCCAGCCGCGCGAGCTCGTCGAACATCTGGAAGGTCATCGCGTTGAGCCGGTCCGGACGGTTCAGCGTGGCGACCGTGATGCCCGCTCGGGGACGGTCGACCAGCAGCGTCTGGTAGTTCACCATGGGGCCTCTCCTGCGGGCGTCCGCGACATCCGAGGGGTGCCGCCGGTGCCGGTACCCAGTCGCTTTATACCCCGAGTTTCTTGACGTTGACCACAGGAAGGTCAAAGATGGCCGTACCCGTGGTTCCCCGAGCCCAAGGAGGTGCCGTGGCCGCGCCCGCACCGACCTCCCCCCCCGACCCGATCCAGCAGGCCCAGATCCAACAGGCGCTAATCTCGCTGGTCATCCGCGGCATGGCGCGCGGCGCGCCGGACGAGGCGACGGCCGCGCTCGTCGAGCAGGGCCTGGCCATGACCAAGGGGCCGATCACGATGCCGACGGCGGACGGCACCGCCGCCGCCGCCGCGCTGCTGCGCCTGACGCCGAGCGGTCCGCAGGAGCAGGACCTGGACAAGCTCTTCGACGGCTTCTTGCCCATCAACCGGCGGCTGCGCGACGTCTGCTCGGCCTGGCAGACCCGCCCGGACGGCCAGCCGAACGACCACAGCGATGGCGCGTACGACGACACGGTCCGGGAACGCCTCGACGAGGTTCACTCCGCCATCGGCCCGGTCCTGCGCCGGATGGCGGCGGTCGAGCCGCGGCTGGCCGTCTACCGTCCGCGCTTGCAGGAGGCACTCGACAAGTTCGACGACGGGGAGTCGGCCTGGCTCGCGTCCCCGCTGATGGACTCCTACCACACGGTCTGGATGCAGCTTCACCAGCAGCTGATCTTGATGCTCGGCCTGACCCGCGCGGTCGACGAGGCCCGCGAGGAGCGACTCGTCAGCGGCCGGACGTGACGACCGCCCAGCAGGACGCCGAGCGCGCGGAGGAACTGGCCGCGCTGCGCGAGGCCGTCCATGACCTCATCGAAGGATCGGGCGGCATCGCCCCGGCCCGCCGTCGGCTCGACACCGTGCTAGGGGCCACCGGGCCAGGCGACACCCAGCCAGGCGACACCGACGCCGGGCCCGGCTACGACGAGCAAGCCTGGCGGCTGCTCGGCAGCGAGATGGGCCTGGCCGGCCTGGGTATCGCCGAGGACCTCGGCGGGGTCGGCGGCGGCCTGGCCGAGCTGACCGTCGTGGCCGAGGAGCTAGGAAGCTCACTGCTCCCGGTCCCGTTCTTCTCCTCCACCGTGCTGGCCGGCCAGATCCTGGCCCGGTGCCCGGGCACCGAGCCCGACGTGCTGGCCCGGCTCTGCGCGGGCGACGAACTCGCCGCGTTCGCCGGCACCGACTCCGACGGAGTCTGGCGCCCCGACCGCGTGCCGGTGCAGGCGCAGGAGGCCGGGACCGGCTGGCGGCTGCACGGCCGGGCGGAGTTCGTCCTGGACGGGGCGAGCGCCGCGCACCTGGTCACCGCCGCGCGGACGCCGGCCGGCTGTGACCTGTTCCTGGTCGCGGGCGACGGCGAGGGCGTCCAGCGCCGGGCGCTGCCGACACTGGATCCGACCCGCGGGCAGGCCGCGGTCAGCTTCGACGGCGCGGCCGGCACCCCGCTGACCACCGCGGGCGGCGGGACCGCCGTGGTGGACGCCGGCCTCGACGTCGCCTTGGTGGTGCTCGCGGCCGAGCAGGTCGGCGGCGCCGCGGCGTGCCTTGACCTGGCCGTCGAGTACGCCAAGATCCGCCACCAGTTCAGCCGTCCGATCGGCAGCTTCCAGGCCATCAAGCACAAGCTCGCTGACCTGTTGCTGCTGGTCGAGATGGGCCGTTCGGCCGTCGACCGGGCGCTTCAGGCCGAGCAGGACCCCGCGCGGCTGGCCGAAGCCGCGGCGGTCGCGAAGATCTGGTGCAGCGACGCCTACACCACCGTCGCCACGGAGAACGTGCAGGTCCACGGGGGCATCGGGTTCACCTGGGAGCACNNGCGCACCTGTACTTCCGCCGCGCCCGGGCCGACGAACAGTGCCTCGGCGACGCGACGGTACACCGCGAACGGCTGGCCACCCTGCTCGGCTGGTAGGCCCTGGCCGGACGCGTGCCACCCCGGCCGTTCGGCCAAATCATTTTCATTCCGAACGGCCGTGGTGCGTGCCCGCTGCCCCTGCGTGCTCCGCCCCCGAGTGGCCCCCCGGTCTGGTTGCTGAACTAGATTCCGACTACAGTTAGGTGGTAACCAGCGAGGTTGCCGGACGGCGGTCGGTCCGTCCAGCCGAGGTGGAGGAGCGCGGTGCGCAGGATCCAGCACGCCCTGAGTGGTGCGGTGTACGAGTGGGCCGAGGACGACATCGGTCCCGTACTGGTCACGGACAAGCGCGGGCGGCAGGGCCGGTTCGACCGTAACGGGCGCTGGGTGGACGGTGAGCTCCGCGTCGCCGACCCCGAGCTGTGCCGCTGGATCGAGAGCGGCGGGCCCAAGCCGGGTGGCGCCGCGGCCCGGAGCCGGCGGTTCGAAACGGAGGAAACCTTCTCATGAGCGCGCCGACCGTGCCGAACGGCCGGACCGGGTTCCGCGGGAACGGCCCGAGCTACCAGGACCTCCTCGACCTCGACAGCAAGCCGGTGCCGGCCTCGCTGCGCCGCGACGAGCCCGGCTACTTCGGGGACGCCGACATCCCGGTCGAGCGCTACCTCTCGCGGGAGTTCCACGAGCTGGAGAAGGCCAGGCTCTGGAGCCGGGTATGGCAGCTCGCCTGCCGCGAGGAGGTGCTCGCGGAGGTCGGCGACACCGAGATCTACGACATCTGCGACACCTCGATCCTGCTGGTCCGGGCCGAGCCCGGCCCGGATGGCATCAAGGCGTACTACAACGCGTGCCTGCACCGCGGCCGGGCGCTGCGTGACGAGCGCGGCCACGTCGACGAACTGCTGTGCGCGTTCCACGGGTTTTGCTGGTCGCTGAACGGGCGGCTCAAGCGCGTCCCGAGTGCCTGGGACTTCCCGCAGGTAAAGCCGGGGAAGTTCCAGCTGCCCGAGGTGCGGACCGGAACCTGGGGCGGCTTCGTGTTCGTCAACATGGATCCGGACTGCGAACCGCTGGAGGACTTCCTCGGCGAGCTGCCGGCCTTCTTCGATCGGTGGCCGCTGGAGGACCGGTACACCCGGGTGCACATCTCCAAGGTGCTGAAGGTGAACTGGAAGGTCGCCCAAGAGGCGTTCATGGAGTCCTTCCACGTCATCACCACCCATCCCCAGCTGCTACCGGGGTTCGCGGACGCCAACAGCCAGTACGACGTGTTCGGCAACGTCTCGCGGGCCGTCTCGGCCCGGGGCGTGCCCAGCCCCTACCTGTCCTGGGCGCCGGACGAGCAGCAGCGGCTGAACAGCCAGATCGACCAGCGGATGGACGACCCGCCGATCCTGGAGGTGCCGGCCGGAAGCACCGCCCGCAAGACGCTGGCCCAGGCCGCGCGGCGCTCGCTGGGTTCGGTGGTGGACCCGGCGTACGTGGAGTCGCTGACCGACGCCGAGCTCGTCGACAGCTACTACATGACCGTCTTCCCGAACATGCATCCGTGGGGCGGGTTCAACCAGATCACCTACCGCTTCCGGCCGTATCGCGACGATCACCAGAGCTGCATCATGGACGTGCTGCTGCTCTCGCCGTTCCAGGGCCGGCGCCCGCCGCCCGCCACCGAACGCCGGCTGAGTTCGGACGAGCCCTGGCGCGGCGCCGTCGACGAGCTGGGGTCGCTGGCCCGGGTGTTCGACCAGGACGAGTTCAACCTCGAAGCGGTGCAGAAGGGGCTGCGGACCACGCGCAAGGCGGGGGTCAGCTTCAGCGTCTACCAGGAAAGCAAGATCCGGCACTTCCACCACCTGCTCGACCGCTGGCTGTCCGACCCCCCGGCGGAGGATGATCGTCACTTATCCGGTGGCCCGGCCGGTTTTGCGGCCTGGAGGGTAAAGAAGAAGGTAGCGCCGTGGCTGACGGTGCCCTCGGCCCAGGTGCGGCCGTTGTGCCGGTCCACGATCTGGCGCACGCTGGCCAGGCCTATGCCGGTGCCGGAGAATTCGCGTGTGTTGTGCAGGCGCTGGAATGGCTGGAACAGCTTGTGTGCGTATGCGGGGTCGAAGCCCGCGCCGTTGTCGCGCACGTAGCAGCAGACGCGGGCGTCCGCGGCGGGGGTCATCCCGAACTCGATCGAGGCGTTGTCGCGGCCGCTGGTGAACTTCCAGGCGTTGTCCAGCAGGTCGTGCAGTACTTCGCGGATCAGGACGAGGTCGGCCAGGGCCCAGGCTGGCTGCTGGATGGTGAAGCAGGCGCGACGGTCCGGGTCCTGGCGCTGGAGTGCGGCGGCGATGGTGGCTGCCTCGGCGCCGAGATCGACACGCTGGAGACTGATCTTGGCCGCAGAGATGCGGGACATGCGCAGCAGGTCGTCGAGGATGCGTCCCATGCGCTCGCTGGCGGCCTCGATCCGCTGAGCGTAGCCGCGGCCGTCCGCACCGAGGTTATCGGCGTAATCCTCGATCAGGGCGGTGCTGAAGCCCGCGAGCGCGCGCAGCGGCGTCCGCAGTTCGTGTGCTAGGGAGTAGGAGAAGGAGGTCAGGTTCTGGTTGATCCGCCGCAGATCGTCGCGGGCCTGCCGCTGCTCGGTGACGTCGCGGACGGAGGCGGATACCAGCAGGCCCTGGTCGGTGTCGAGGGCGGACAGGGCGATCTCGGCGGGGAAGGTGGTGCCGTCGCGGCGGCGGCCGGACAGTTCCAGGCCTGCGCCCATCAGCCGGGGCCGGGGGTCGGTCGCGTACCCGGCGCGCAGGCCGGGGTGGGCGGCTTTGAAGGCGTCGGGGACCAGGATCTCAACCGGCTGCCCGGCCAGTTCGTCGCGCGGGTACCCGAACAGCCGCTCGGCCTGGGCGTTCACCAGCACGATCCGTCCGCCGGAGTCCGCGCACACCATCGCGTCCGGTGCCGCCTCCAGCAGCCCACGGAACCGGGCATTGGCGCGGTTACGCTCGGTCATATCCCGGGTAATTGAGGATGTCCCAACCACGACGCCGTTGGCGTCGCGGATCGGGAAATCAGTCAGCGACACCTCGATGATGCTTCCGTCCTTGCGGCGAAGCCGGGTCTCGAACTGCTCGATCTCCTCTCCCTGCCGCACGCGCTGGAGGACGGGCATCAGCTCTGCGGCCGTCTCCGGTGGGATGACCAGGGATGCGCTGCGCCCGATGATCTCGGCGGCGGTGAAGCCGTACATCCGCTCGGCAGCCGCGTTCCAGCTGGTAATCACGCCGTCCACGGTCGAGCTGACGATCGACTCGTTCGCCGACCCAACGATGGCCGCCAGCAGGGTCAGCAGCTCAAACTCGCGGCTGGCCCGTACCTCCCGGCCTGCCCCCGGGCCGTCCTGACCTATTTCGTTGATCTCACGGCCCCCACGCGATAACATAAAGTAGCCCTTTGGCTACTGTACGCCCCGAGGGCACCAGGCGCTCAGCCGCTGCGCGGCGGCTTCGGGGACTTGTCCACCCGCGGCTCCCGGGGCAGCCTCAGGACGCGCTCCCCGATGATGTTGCGCTGGATCTCGTCGGTCCCGCCCGCCAGCCGGTAACCCGGGGCGCCGAGGACGTGCTCGGTCCACGCGAACGCGTCCGGCTCCCCGGTGTCCGCGGCGATCCGCGCGCCCAGCAGCCCGCTGGCCACCTCGGCGATCCGGATCAGGTTCGCCGACGCGACGAGCTTGCCGATCGACGCCGCGGGGCCCGGCGAAGCGCCGGCCGCGGCCGCCCGGGCGACACGCTCGGTGGTGGCCGAGCGGAGCTGGGTTCGCACGTAGACGTCGGCCAGCTGCTGCCGGACCACCGGGTCGCCCGACTTGCCCAGCCTGGTCGCCAGCCGGAGCAGGTCCTCGAAGGAGCCGCCCTTACGCCGGGTGCCCTGGCCGCTCGCGGTGCGCTCGAAGCCGAGCGTGGCGTTGGCCACCTTCCAGCCCTCGCCGACCGCCCCGACGCGCATGTCGTCGCCGACCCGCACCCCGGACAGGAAGACCTCGTTGAACGACGAGGCCCCGCTCATCTGCCGGATCGGCCGGACCTCCACGCCGGGCGCGTCCATCGGGATCAGGAACATGGTCAGCCCGGCCTGCTTGGCCACCTCCCGGTCGGTCCGGGCCAGCAGCAGGCCGTAGTCCGC
>PLDT01000238.1:0-2789 GCA_003136255.1 Actinomycetota bacterium | reverse complement strand
ACCGCGAGCCGCCCCGCGACCTCCTTGCCCTGGGCGGTGCCGGCCAGCAGCACCAGCGCCGGGGACTTCTCCCGGACCAGCTGGGCCAGCAGTTCCGCGGCCGGGGCGACGACGTAGTCGTCGAACACCGAGTCGGCGGCCACGTACACCCGGGCCGCGCCGTACTCGGCCAGGCGCGGCTGGGCCTGGTCGGCGCCCGGCCCGGTCCACACCACCGCGGTCTCGCCGAACCGGCGGGCCAGCGTGATCAGCTCGAGCGTGACCTTCTTGACGTCGTCGTCCACGTGCTCCGCGAGCACCAGGATCTCAGCCATACCGCGGTCCCCCTCAGATGAACTTCTGCGCGGCGAGGAACTCGGCGACCTTGACGCCGCCGTCTCCCTCGTCCTTGACGATCGTGCCGGCCTGCCGCGGCGGCCGCTGGGCAAAGTCGACCACCTCGGTACTCGCGCCGGCCAGGCCGACCAGGGTGGCGTCGATGCCCGCGTCGGCCAGGCTCATCGTCTGCACCGGCTTCTTCTTCGCGGCCATGATGCCCTTGAAGGACGGGTAGCGGGGCTCGTTGATCTTCTCGACCACGCTGACTACGGCAGGCAGGGTGGACTCGACCTCGAAGTAGCCGTCCTCGGAGGCCCGGCGGATGCGGATGGCCGAGCCGTCGATCTCGACCTTGCTGGCCAGCGAGACCTGCGGCACGCCGAGTCGCTCGGCGAGCATGGCGGCCATCACGCCCATCCGCGCGTCGGTCGATTCAGAACCGGTGATAACCAGGTCGAAGCCGGTCTGCTTGAGCACCTGAGCGAGCGCGTACGAGGTCGACAGGGCATCGGAGCCGGCCAGCCCGTCGTCCAGCAGGTGCACGGCCTGGTCGGCGCCCATCGACAACGCCTTACGGATCGACTCTGCGGCCTTCTCCGGACCCATGGTCAAGATCGTGACCGCTGCGTCGTGTCCCGCCGCGCGCTGCGCCTCGGCGATCAGCAGACCCTCCTCGATGGCGTACTCGTCAAGCTCGTTGATGAGGCCATCCACCGACGCACGGTCCAGCGTCGCGTCCGAGGGCTTGAGCTTGCGTTCCGCCGCGGTGTCTGGCACCTGCTTCACGCAGACGACGATGTTCATGGATGACACCGACCTCCTTGGTTGCTGGCCTACAGCCTGTCAAACCCGGGCAGGTGGCCCGGCACCGGGTAGCGGGTCAATGTTACCGGCTGGTAGCTAGCGGTTGTTCGCCCAAACGCCAGACGACCGCTACCGGCAAGTCGGCGCCCAGAGATAGCCGGCTCAGTATCTTTATAGGAAATTCCTCTGGGGGGAGGAGGAGGTACTCAGTTGGCTCGGGTCACCGTGATCGGGACCGGCTACCTAGGGCTCACCCACGCCGTCTGCCTGGCGGACCTCGGGCACGAGGTGCTGGCGATCGACATCGACGAGGACAAGATCGCCAGGGCTGCGAACGGCGAGGCCCTGTTCTTCGAACCCGGCCTGGAACCGCTGCTGCGGAAGAACCTGGATGCCGGGCGGCTCCGCTTCACCACATCGTTCGCCGAGGTCGGAGCGTTCGGTGCGGTCCATTTCCTGTGCGTGGGGACGCCGCAAGGGCAGGGCGGCGGGGCCGACCTAAGCTTCGTCAACGCCGCGGCCGACGCGCTGGCCCCGCATCTGACCGCGGAATGCCTGATCGTGGGCAAGTCCACCGTCCCGGTCGGCACGGCGCGGCAGGTGATGAGCCAGGTCCAGGCCATCGCTCCCGCTGGCCGGGAGGTCGACCTGGCCTGGAATCCGGAGTTCCTGCGGGAGGGACACGCGGTCCCCGACAGCCTCACCCCGGACCGCATCGTGGTCGGCGTCACCTCCGGCCGGGCCGAGGCGCTGCTCCGCGAGGTCTACGCCAGGCCGCTGGCGGGCGGCGTCCCGCTGCTGGTGATGGACCTGGAGACGGCCGAACTGGTCAAGGTGGCGGCGAACGCGTTCCTGGCGACCAAGATCTCCTTCATCAACGCCATGGCCGAGGTCTGCGAGGCGACAGGCGCCGACGTGATACCGCTGGCCGAGGCGCTCGGATACGACGCCCGGATCGGCCGCAGGTTCCTGTCGCCCGGGCTCGGCTTCGGCGGCGGCTGCCTGCCCAAGGACGTCCGTGCGTTCCGCGCTACCGCGTCCGCCCTGGGCGTCGACTCGGTCGTCAGCCTGCTGACCAGCGTGGACGCCATCAACCAGGGGCGGCGGGATCAGGTCGTCGCGCTGGCCAGGGACGCCGCGGGCGGCACCCTGGACGGCACCCGGGTGGCGGTGCTCGGCGTGGCGTTCAAGCCCAACAGCGACGACGTGCGGGACTCGCCCAGCCTGGCCGTGTGCGACCGGCTGCGGGCCGAGGGGGCGATCGTGTCCGTCCACGACCCGGTGGCGATGCCCAACGCCGCGAAGAAGCGGCCCGACCTGGTGTACGCGCGGTCGGTCTCGGAGGCGGCCCAGGGGGCCGAACTCGTGCTGCACCTCACCGAGTGGGCCGACTACCAGGCTATTGACCCAGCCGCGCTGGCCCGTGTGGTGGCCCGGCCGGTCATCATCGACGCCCGGTGCTGCCTAGACGCCGAACTGTGGCGCGACGCCGGCTGGACGGTGCGCGTCCTGGGGCGGCCCTAGGGCCTAGCTCAGTGGTAGAAGTGGCGGACGCCGGTGAAGTAGAGGGTGACGCCGGCGGCTTGCGCGGCGGTGACGGTCAGGTGGTCGCGGATCGAGCCGCCCGGCTCGGCGACCGCGCTTATCCCGGCTTCGGCCAGGATCTC
>PLDT01000382.1:0-3102 GCA_003136255.1 Actinomycetota bacterium | reverse complement strand
AAATAGTGGTATACCGACCCGCGCGGCGCCCCGGTGCGCGCGAGCACTTCGCGGGTGGACATGCCCTCGAGCCCCCGCTCCGCGATCAGCAGCCACGCCGCCTCGATCATCGCCTCGCGCACACTCTTCGGCACGCCCGTCATTGTCCCCGATCAATCCGCACGTCTGCTCACAAGCCCCAAGATTATGCTATGTTACATAGCATAATCCAGGTGACCGGACCTCGGCCACTGACACCCGGAGGTAATCGCCATGAGTCCAGCAGCCCTCACCGTCGACGTGTACGTCGCGCCGATGCGCCCGTTCGCCGGCGCCCCCGGCCAGGGACCGGGCGACGACCCGATGTGGTCACCCATGTCCAGCACCCTGATCGCGGGCGCCGAGCAGGGCATCCTTGTCGACACGCTCGTCACGCTCGACCAGGTCGACGCGCTCGCCGAATGGGTGCGCGGCTTCGGCAAGCGCATCACCGGCGTCTACATCACCCACGGCCACCAGGACCACTGGATCGGCCTGGCCCGGCTCCAGGAGCACTTCCCCGAGGCCCGCGGCATCGCCACCCGGGAGGTCGTCGGGCGCGCCACGTTCGAGGCCACCGATCCGGGCCTGTCTGCCTACTGGAAGGCCAGCTTCCCCGGCGAACTGCCCGAGACCGCGGTGCTGCCCGAGGCGCTGACCGCCGACGAGTTCGAACTGGAAGGCCACGCGCTGCGGGCGGTGTCCGTCGGCCAGGGAGACACCGAGTTCTCCACTGTCTTGCACGTGCCGTCCGCCGCCGCCGTGATCGGCGGCGACGTCGTCTACAACGGCGTGCACATGATGACCGCCGAGACCGACCAGAACAGCCGCAAGGCATGGATCGGCAGCCTGGACGCCGTCGCCGCCCTGAACCCGCAGATCGTCGTGGCGGGACACAAGAGCGTCGGCGCGCCCGACCTGCCCGAGAGCATCGGCGCGAGCCAGCAGTACCTGAGCGACTTCAGCCGCATCGTCAACGAGGGCGGCAGCGTCGAGGACATCGTGAATGCCATGCTCAAACTGCACGGCGACCGGGACAACCCCCGCACCTTGTGGTACTCCGCCCGCACCGCCGTCGCCAAACGAGGTTAACTAGCTGGTCACCGGGAGCAAGCGGCCACGGGAGCGCCCGCCGCGCGCCCGTGGCCGGAGCTGCCGGAAGATCAAAAAGGCCGGTCCCAAGATTGGAACCGGCCTCTGGCCTGGGTGGAGCTGAGGGGATTTGAACCCCTGGCCCCCTCGATGCGAACGAGGTGCGCTACCGGACTGCGCTACAGCCCCGAGAACCTGAGACAGCGTAGCAAACCAGCGGCGTAGTCCGCGCATCGCGGCTCACGCCCGGGCGGGCGCCCGGTGACATCATGGGGCATGCGGCATCTCATCACAAACCGCCGAGGAGGTCCGCGATGACGACCGCCCCCGCACCCGGCTGCCCCGTCGACGAATCGTTCGACCCGCTCTCGCCCGAGTTCCTCGCCGACCCGTTCGCCGTCATGGCCCAGGCGCAAGCCCCGGTCTTCTTCGCCCCCTCGATCGGCTACTACGTCGTCACCCGGTACGAAGACATCGAGGAGGTGTTCAAGGACCCCGCCACCTACTCCGCGGCGGCCGCCCAGGCCCCGCTCGTGCCGCTGGCCCCCGAAGCCCAGCAGATCCTGCTCGCGGGAGGCCACAAGCCGCAGCCGTCCATGGCCAGCCTGGACGAGCCCGCGCACGCCCGGCTCCGCAAGCCCGCGGCCCGCGCGTTCAGCATGAAGCGGGTCACCGCGATGGTCCCCGCCATCGAGGCCGCCGCCGCCCAACTGCTCGACGCGGTAAGCAACGAGACGGAATTCGACCTGGTGGCCGCGCTGGCCTTCCCGCTGCCGGCCAACATTGTCTTCTCCCTGATGGGCGTGCCCGAGGACGACTACGCCCAGCTGAAGCAGTGGTGCGGGTACCGGGCCGCGCTGAGCTGGGGCCGCCCCGCCCCCGAGGACCAGGTCGAGATCGCGACCAGCATGGCCGCCTACCGCCGCTACATGCGCAGCCTGGTCGACCTCAAGGTCCGAACGCCCGGCGACGACCTGGCCAGTGACCTCATCGCCATCCACGACGAAGCCCCGGACCGGCTCACCCTGGACGAGATTGCCTCGATCCTGTTCTCACTGTCCTTCGCCGGCCACGAGACCACCACCGGGCTGATCAGCAACACCGTCCGCCGCCTGCTCGAGGACCCGAGCCGCTGGGACGAGATCGCCGCGGCGCCCGACCTGATCCCCAACGCGGTGGAGGAAACCCTGCGCTACGACCCGTCGGTGGCCGTCTGGCGGCGGGTCACCACGCGCCCGGTGACGCTGGCCGGGACCGACCTGCCCCAGGGCGCCCGGCTGTACCTGTGGCTGGCCTCCGCGGGCCGGGACGAAGCCGCGTTCGCCGAGCCCGACCGGTTCGACCTGCACCGTCGCGACGCCGAACGCCACCTGGCCTTCGGCAAGGGCCAGCACTTCTGCCTCGGCGCGAACTTCGGCCGCCTGGAAGCGCAGCTCGCCATCGCCGAGCTAGCCCGCCGCTACCCTCGCCTGCGGCTCGCGCCCGGCCAGCACTTCACCTTCCACCCCAACATCTCGTTCCGCGGCCCGCAGATCCTCAAGGTCCGCTCCCACTAGCCAGGTGAGCGCTCCGAAAAAAGGTTGTGCGGCGGGTCCGAGGTGGGCGATGTGCCTGGCTGGTCCGCTGTGGTTCCGCGAGCCTACCGCCGGCAGGTATCTGCCTCTGTCGCGCTTTCGTGGCGGGTGCGGCAGGCTCTGGTTACCTGGTTGGTGGGCCGTTGTACCTGCTCTTGAGCCCGTAACGCGACTGCCGGGGCCTGCGAGTCGGGTGTGCCAGTTCGTGCTGCGGGTAACTGCCGCTCCGAGGCCCGCCGTCCCCTCGCTCCCGTCCGGCTGTCCCCGCACTCCGGCCATCCCTCCTCGCCAGCCCCAGGCGCCCCGTCAACGTGGAGCATCCGGCTTCCGGGGTGATTTCGGGCCGGCTGGGGCGCACCGGATACGCCGCGGAATCCGGGTCCGCCGCACCAGGCGAGCCTGCACGCGACCACCGTGG
>PLDT01000268.1:0-20642 GCA_003136255.1 Actinomycetota bacterium | reverse complement strand
GGCGTCGGCTGGGAGGAGCGCGACATCACCGCCTCGCCGCAGGACCTGCGGGAGTACTGGGACAAGGTCCCGGTGACGCTGGTCGACGGCGTGCAGATCGACTTCTGGCGGGTGAGCGAGGCCCGCCTGCGAGCGGCCCTCGGCGGACGGCTGTGACCAGCCCCGGCCGCTGAGATGGCGCGGCCTGCCCGGTCACTTTGTGAATCGATGCACAAAGGCGTACCGTGGATTGACGTCGGCTGACGCAGGCACTACACGCCCCGCCAGCACCGGGAGCCCCAACCCTCAGGAGCTCAACCGCAGGAGCGCTGCCGCGATGCACAGTAACGTTATGCCGCCGGAGATCAGCGGCCCGTCGGCCGGGATACCTGAAGCCACGGTGGCCCGGCTGCCGGTGTACCTGCGGGCGCTGTACGGGCTGGCCGAGCGCGGCATCAGCACGGTAGCCAGCGAGGAGCTCGCCGCGGCCGCGGGCGTCAACTCGGCCAAGCTCCGCAAGGACCTGTCTCACCTTGGCTCCTACGGGATCCGGGGGGTCGGCTACGACGTCGACTACCTCGTCTACCAGGTGTCGCGGACCCTGGGCCTGAACCAGGACTGGCCGGTGGTCATCGTCGGAGCGGGGAACCTCGGCCGGGCCCTGGCCAACTACGGCGGGTTCGTCTCCCGAGGCTTCACGATTTCCGCCATGCTCGACTCCGACCCGGCTATCGTGGGCAGCAGTATCGCGAGGCTGACCGTCCGCCATGTCGACGAGCTGGAAGCCCTGGTAGCCCGGGAAAAGGTCGCGATCGGCGTGATCGCGACGCCGGCCGGGTCCGCGCAGGGTGTCTGCGACCGGCTGGTCGCGGCGGGCGTCACCAGCATCCTCAATTTCGCTCCGCTCGTGCTGAACGTGCCAGAGGGAGTAGACGTGCGGAAGGTCGATCTCTCGATCGAGCTGCAGATTCTCGCCTTCCACGCCCAGCGCCGGTCGGCTGCGCGGCCCGACGCCGAGCCCGGCCGCGGGCGCCCCGGGAGAGTCAACGGCAGGCACCTGGCCGGCTCGAGCGCGCCGGTCCCCCCTGAGCTCGCGGCGCAGGCCTAGGGATGACCCGGTGAGCGCGCTGGTGGTCGGCCTCAGCCACAAGAGCGCGCCGGTCGCGATCCTGGAGCAGGCCGCAGTGAGCGGGGATACCCTCACCAAGCTGCTCCGCGACGTGGCGCTCACGGACTCGGTGGCCGAGACCTTCGTCGTCTCCACCTGCAACCGGGTCGAGGTCTACGCCGACGTAGACCGGTTCCACGCGGGCGTGACCGCCATCTGCGAGCTGCTCGCGCGGCACTGCGGGGTGCAGGCCCGGGACCTCACCGCGCACCTGTACGTGCACTACGAGGACCGGGCGCTCGCCCACCTGCTCGCCGTGGCCTGCGGGCTGGACTCGGTGGTAGTCGGTGAGGACCAGATCCTCGGCCAGGTGCGCTCGGCGCTCAAGCTGGCCGAAGAGAACGGCACCATCGGCCGCGTGCTGGGCGAGCTCGGCCGGCTCGCGCTGCGGGCGGGCAAGCGGGCCCGGACCGAGACCGGCATCGCCCGGGCCGGGCAGAGCCTGGTCAGCGTGGCCATCGACCTCGCCGCCGCCCGCCTAAACGCGACCGCCACCCAGGGAGTCACCCCCGGACTGGCCGGGCGGAACGTGCTCGTAGTCGGGGCCGGCGCGATGAGCACGCTCGCGGCCACCACGGCCGCCCAGCAGGGCGCGTCCAGCATCGCGGTGGCGAACCGGACGCGCCGCCACGCGGAGCGCCTGGCCGCGAAGGTGAACGCCGAGGTGGTCGCGCTCGCCGACCTCGGCCCCGCCCTGGCCTCGGCGGACCTGATCATTTCCTGCACCGGCGCGACCGGCTACGTCATCACCCGGGACCTGCTCTCCGCGGCGAGAGCCGCGCTACCGCACCCGGCCGGCCGGGGCCCGCTGGTCGTCCTCGACCTGGCCATGCCGCGCGACGTCGAACCGGCGGTGGCCGACCTGCCCGGCGTCGCGCTGATCGGCATGGACCGGCTCAGCGAGCAAAGGACCGACGCCGGGGCCGACGAGGTGGCCGCGGTCCGGGCCATCTGCGAGGCCGAGCTGGCCGCCTACCAGTCCGCGGTCGACGCGGCCCGGGTGGCGCCGACCGTGGTCGCGCTGCGGGCCAAGGCGGCCACGGTGGTCGATGCCGAGCTGGCCCGGCTGGCCGGCCGGCTGAGCGGGGACGGGCTCAGCGTCCGGGCGCTGGATGAAATAGCCCAGACCATGCGCCGAGTGGTAGACAAGCTATTGCACGCGCCGACGGTCCGGGTCAAGGAACTCGCGAGCTCGCCAGGAGGCGAGGACTACGCCGCGGCGCTGCGGGTTCTGTTCGACCTCGACCCGCGCGCGGTCGAGGCCGTCACCCGCGCCGCCACGGATCAGACNNACCGGCCGCCGGGTGGAGATCGTCGGCGTGACCACGCTGGGCGACGTGAGCCGGGCCCAGCTCACCCAGATCGGCGGCACCGGCGTCTTCGTCAGCGCGCTGCGCGAGGCCCTGCTCGGCGGCGAGGTCGACCTGGCCGTTCACTCCCTGAAGGATCTGCCCGCGGGCCCCGCGAAAGGCATCACGCTGGCCGCGGTCCCGCCCCGGGACGACCCGCGCGACGCGCTGGTGGCCCGGGACGGCGCCAAGCTGGCCGACCTGCCCGCCGGGGCCCGGATCGGGACCGGCTCGCCGCGGCGCGCGGCGCAGCTGCTGGCGCTCCGCGGTGACCTGCAAACCGTGCCGATCCGCGGGAACGCCGGGACTAGGCTGCGCCAGGTCACCGACGGCGAGCTCGACGGGGTGGTGCTCGCGGCCGCCGGCCTGGCCCGGATCGGCCAGCAGAACGCCATCACCCAGATCTTCGAGCTCGACGAGATGCTGCCCGCCCCCGGCCAGGGCGCGCTGGCCGTCGAGTGCCGCGCCGACGACCCCGAGCTGGCCACCCTGCTCGCGGCGGTCAACGACCCGGCCAGCATGGCCGCCGCGGTCGCCGAACGCAGCCTGCTCGAAGCCCTCGCGGCCGGCTGCAGCGCGCCGGTCGGCGGATACGCGGCGGGCACCGAGCAGTTGCTGATGCGGGCCGCGGTGCTGAGCCTGGACGGCAGCCGGGCGCTGCGCGTGCACGGCAGCGCGCCCCCCGGCGATGCGCGACGGCTGGGCCGGGATCTCGCGGCGGAACTGCTGCGCCTCGGGGCCACCGATTTCATCAGCAGCCCGATCGACCCCACGAGCAGCGGGAATGATGTGCAGTGAGCGTTAACAATCCTGCCCAGCAGGGCACAGGAGGAGCGGCGGAGCAGCCGCCCCCGGGCTGGGTCGCCCTGGTCGGCGCCGGCCCGGGCGACGAGGGGCTGCTGACCATACACGCGGCCGAACTGCTCGGCCAGGCCGGCCTGGTCGTCGCCCCCGCGGACCTGGCCCACGTCGCGCGGCGCTACCTGCGCCCGGACGCTGAGCTGGCCGAGCCCGCCGACGGGCCGGCGACCGCCCGGTTGCTGGTGCGAGCCGCGCAGGACGGACAGCTCGCGGTCCGGCTGTTCGGCGGCGATCCGCTGCTGAACGGCGCGGTCGCCGAAGCGACGGCGTGCGCCCAGGCCGGGGTCAGGTTCGAGATCGTCCCGGGCGTGCCGCTGGCCACCGCGGTGCCCGCCTACGCCGGTATCCCGCTGGCCAACGACGCCGCCGAGCTCCGGGTGATCCAGGCCGCGGAGGTCAGCCGGGTGGCCTACAGCCCGGCCACGCTCGTCGTGCTAGGCGCCGACGCGGGCCCGGCCGAGCTGGGCAAGATGCTGATCGCGGCGGGCTGGCCGGAAGCCACGCCGTTCGCCATCACCTGGGACGGCACGACCAGCGCGCAGCAGACCGTGGTCTCCACCCTGGGCCGGATCGGGCCCGACCTCAAGGCGGCCGGGGTGTCCCTGGCCAACACCAGGGGCCCGGCCATCGCCGTGGTCGGCGAGGCCGTGTCGGCGCGCAGCACGCTGTCCTGGTTCGAGACCAAGCCGCTGTTCGGCTGGCGGGTGCTGGTGCCCCGGACCAAGGAGCAGGCCGCCGTGGTCTCGCAGCGGCTGCGTGAGTACGGCGCGGTGCCCGAAGAGGTGCCGACCATCGCGGTGGAGCCGCCGCGGACGCCGCAGCAGATGGAGCGCGCGGTCAAGGGGCTGGTCACCGGGCGGTACCAGTGGGTCGCCTTCACCTCGGTGAACGCGGTGCGCGCGGTCCGGGAGCGGTTCGAGGAGTACGGCCTGGACGCCCGGGCGTTCGCCGGGGTCAAGGTGGCAGCCGTCGGTGAGCAAACGTCACAAGCGCTGCTCGACTTCGGCATCCGGCCCGACCTGGTCCCGGAGGAGGACCAGTCGGCCGAGGGCCTGGCCGCGGTCTGGCCGCCGTACGACGACCTGCTCGACCCGATCAACCGGGTGCTGCTGCCCCGCGCCGACATCGCCACCGAGACGCTGCTGGCCCGGTTGATCGACCTCGGCTGGGAGGCCGAGGACGTCACCGCGTACCGGACGGTGCGCGCCGCCCCGCCGCCCGCGCCGATCCGCGAGGCGATCAAGGGCGGCGGCTTCGACGCCGTCCTGTTCACCTCGTCCTCGACGGTCCGCAACCTGGTCGGCATCGCCGGCAAGCCGCACGCGGTCACGGCGATCGGGGTCATCGGCCCGCAGACGGCCAAGACGGCCGCCGAGTTCGGGCTGCGGGTGGACGTCACCGCGCCCAAGCCGTCGATGACCGCCCTGGTCGACGCGATGGCCGAGTACGGCGCGGCGCTGCGTGCCGCGGCCGAGCAGGCCGGGGAACCGGTCCGGCGGCCGAGCGAGCGCCGCCGCGGCGCCCGGCGCCGGAGCCTGCGATGAGCACGGGCACCGGGTTCCCCGTCGTCCGGCCCCGCCGGCTGCGCCGGACGCCCGCCCTGCGGGCCCTGGTGGCCGAGACCACGGTGCGCCCGGGCGACCTGGTCCTGCCCGTGTTCATCAAGGAAGGCCTGGCCGAGCCACAGCCGATCGGCTCGATGCCCGGCGTGGTCCAGCACACCCGGGACAGCCTGCGCAAGGCGGCCGCGGAAGCGGCGGGCGCGGGCGTGGGCGGGCTGATCGTGTTCGGCGTGCCCGCGGCCAAGGACGGCCGCGGCTCGGCGGCCGACGACCCGGCCGGCATCTCCCAGCTGGCCCTGGCCGACCTGCGCGCCGAGGTCGGCGACCAGTGCGTGATCATGGCCGACCTTTGCCTGTGCGAGTACACCGACCACGGGCACTGCGGCCTGCTCACCGCGGACGGTGACGTGGCCAACGACGCCACCCTGGCCCGTTACGCCGCCGTCGCGGTGGCCCAGGCCGACGCGGGCGCCCAGCTGGTCGCACCGAGCGGGATGATGGACGGCCAGGTCGCGGCGATCAGGGTCGCGCTGGACGACGCCGGGCACGGCGACGTGGGCATATGCGCCTATTCGGCCAAGTACGCGTCCGCCTTCTACGGGCCGTTCCGCGAGGCCGCCGAGGGCGCGCCGAAGTTCGGCGACCGGGCCAGCCACCAGCAGGATCCGGCGAACGCCGTCGAGGCGCTGCGCGAGGTGGCGCTGGACCTCGACGAAGGCGCCGACCTGGTGATGGTCAAGCCGGCCCTGGCCTACCTGGACATCATCCGGCGGGTCGCGGAGATCTCGCCGGTGCCGGTCGCGGCCTATCAGGTCAGCGGGGAGTTCGCGATGATCGAGGCGGCGGCGGCCAACGGCTGGCTGGACCGGGACCGGGCGATCATGGAGACCCTCACCGCGATCCGCCGCGCGGGGGCCGGCATCATCCTCACCTACTGGGCGACCGAGGCGGCCCGGCGGCTGGCCGGCTGAGGTGTGTTTAAAACGTGATCGTATCGGGTACTCCAACAAGCCCATTTTTACCGAACGGACCGTGGCTTGTGCCCTACGATAGGTAACCAGTGCAAACCGGGGAAATGGCAGGTTCTATGGTCGACGTAGTGCGCCGTCGCGGCGAACGGAGCCGCGGCCGGACGGCCGAGCGTCAACAGCCGCTCGGGGTCGTCGCGGCACACTATGCGTCGATGGGCTGGCCGGTGTGCCTGGGGGCTCATACCTACCGCGGCACCCGCGGGTCGATCGAGCCGGGCCGCGCCTGCTCGTGTGACCGGGTGGGATGCCCGGCGCCCGGCGCGCACCCGGTATCCCCGGCCTGGCAGACGCAGGCCACGGTGGACACCAACGTGATCGGAAGCTGGTGGGAAACCCGGCCGGAGGCGAACGTCATACTCGTCACCGGGCGGGTTTTTGATGTGCTGGACGTGCCGGCCGCGGCCGGGGCGGCCGCGCTGGCCCGGATGGAGGCGGTCGGCATCGCGGTGGGCCCGGTGTCCGGCCTCGGCCAGGACCGGATGCTGTTCTATGTGGTGACCAGGGGCTCCCCGGCCGACGAAGACGAATGGTGGACCTCCGGGCTGGACTGCGAGCCGGAAAGCTTCACCCCGGGCCTGCGCTGGCACTGCCGCGACAGCTACGTGCTCGCCCCGCCGTCGGTCTACGCCGCGGGCCTGTCCGCGCGCTGGCTTCGCTCGCCGCGGGAGCATCCGCTGCCCGACGCGCTGCGGCTGCTCGAGTACCTGGTCGACGCCTGCGAGGCCTGACGTGCCCAGTCTTAGTGACGCGTTGTTCGCCCGCGCTCGCGAGGTAACCCCCGGCGGGGTGAACTCCCCGGTGCGCGCGTTCGGCGCGGTCGGCGGCGTGCCCCGCTTCATGGTCCGCGGGGCGGGGCCCTGCCTGACCGACGTGGACGGCCGCGAGTACGTCGACCTGGTGTGCTCCTGGGGACCGATGATCCTCGGGCACGCGCACCCGTCGGTCATCACAGCCGTCGCCGCGGCCCTGGCCGACGGCACCTCGTTCGGCGCCGTCACGCCGGGCGAGGTCGAACTGGCCGAGGAGATCGTGGCCCGGACCCCCGTAGAGCAGGTCCGCCTGGTCAACTCCGGGACCGAGGCCACCATGTCCGCGGTCCGGCTGGCCCGCGGGTTCACCGGGCGCTCGCTGGTAGTCAAGTTCGCCGGGTGCTACCACGGGCACGTGGACGCGCTGCTGGCCGCGGCGGGCTCCGGGGTGGCCACGTTCGGGCTGCCCGACTCGCCCGGCGTCACCGGCGCGGCGGCCGGCGACACCATCGTGCTGCCCTACAACGACGCCGAAGCGGTGTCGGCGGTGTTCGCCGCGCGCGGCGACGCGATCGCGTGCGTGATCACCGAAGCCTGCCCGGCGAACATGGGCGTAGTGCCGCCCGCGCCCGGCTTCAACGCCCTGCTCGCCTCGCTGTGCCGGTCGAGCGGGGCCGTGCTGATCATGGATGAGGTGCTGACCGGGTTCCGGGTGTCGCCGTCCGGCTGGTACGGGCTCGACGGCGTGCCTGGCGACCTGGTCACGTTCGGCAAGGTGATGGGCGGCGGCCTGCCGGCCGCGGCGTTCGGCGGCGGGGCCCGGATAATGTCTCACCTCGCCCCGGCTGGACCGGTCTACCAGGCCGGCACGCTGTCGGGTAACCCGCTCGCGGTCGCGGCCGGGCTGGCCACCCTGCGCGCCTGCACCCCGGACGTGTACGCCCGGGTCGATGCCGCTGCCGCCGCCGTGGCCGGGCTGGCCTCCGCCGCGCTGACCGCCGCCGGCGTCCCGTTCTGGCTGTCCCAGGCGGGCAGCCTGTTCTCGGTCTTCCTGGGCCGCACCGAGCCGGTGGGGTCGTTCGCCGACGCCAAGGCCCAGTCGCCCGCCGCGTACGCCGCGTTCTTCCACGCCATGCTCGACGGCGGCGTCTACCTGCCGCCGTCCCCCTACGAGGCCTGGTTCCTGTCCGCGGCGCACGACGAAGCCGCCTTGTCCCGCATCGCGGACGCGCTCCCCGCGGCCGCCCGGGCCGCGGCCGCCGCACTGGCCGGCGGCCCGGCCTGAGCACTGGGTAAGCTGGCCGGGCTATGTCCGACACAACCGTCGTCCACCTGCTCAGGCACGGTGAGGTGGACAATCCGCGCGGCATCATCTACGGGCGACTGCCCGGCTACCATCTGTCCGCGACCGGACGCCTGATGGCACAGGCCGCCGCCGACTATTTTTCCGAACGGCCCGTGGTGGCCCTGTTCAGTTCCCCCCTCGAGCGAGCCCAGGAAACCGCGGCGCCGATAGCCGAGCGGCTCGGCCTGCCGATCGTGACCGACGACCGGCTGATCGAGGCGTCGAGCCACTTCGAGGGCCTGAAGTTCGCCGTGGGCGACGGTGCGCTGCGCCGGCCCGCCCACTGGCTGCGCCTGGTCAACCCGTTCCGGCCGTCCTGGGGTGAGCCGTATATCCACGTCGCGGCCAGGATGGCGGCCGCGATCGAGACCGCACGCGAAGCGGCCGCGGGCCGTGAGGCGGTGTGCGTGACCCACCAGTTGCCGATCTGGGTCGCCCGGCGCGCGGCCGAAGGCAAGCGGCTGTGGCACAACCCGGCCATGCGGGAGTGCGCACTGGGCAGCGTGACCAGCTTCACCTACTCCGGTGACCGCCTGGCGGGCCTGGCCTACACCGTGCCGGCCCGGCGTCAGGTGACCCAGGATGATGCGGCACAATAGGGCAGCAGCAGTACTACCCCCTGTAGGAGACCGTCAGGATCCCCCGTGGTGAAAGCCCTGTGGTGAACGCCCCGTGTTGAAGGCTCCGTGGTGAAGACGAGGCGTCGCGTGATCGTCTTGGTGGCGACCGTCTGCGCCGGGGCGGCCCTGGCCGTGGTCCTGCTCACCGGGTGGGCCACCGGCGGGAACAACGGCGTGACCGACGTCGCGGGCAGCACCAGCGCCGTGCTCTACTCGGCCGGGCACCGTCCCCTGGCCCCGGATTTCACCGGTACCACGCTGACCGGCGCGCGGCTGAAATTCTCCTCCTACCGCGGCCAGGTGGTCGTGCTCAACTTCTGGGGATCGTGGTGCGGGCCGTGCCGCGCGGAGGCGCCGACCCTGGCCGTGACGGCCCAGCAGTACCGGCCGGACGGCGTGGCCTTCCTCGGCGTGGACGTGCGCGACACCAGGGCCAGCGCGCTGGCCTTCGCCCGCGACTTCGGCGTTACCTACCCGAGCGTCAGTGATCCGGGGTCGGTGATCACGCTCGATTTCACCGCCGTCGTGCCGATCGCCGGGACCCCCACTACGCTGGTGATCGACCGGACCGGGCACATCGCGGGAGCGGTGTTCGGCACCGCGACCTCCCAGGAACTGACCGACATCCTGGCCCAGGTCACCGGGAAGACGGCGGGGGCGGTGACGAGCTGATGACCGATGTGCGTGCGCCGGAGGCGGACCCGTTCGAGTCGGCGGCCGAGCCGGACGAGCGCGGGACCCCGAACCGGGATCCCGCGAGCGGCGCGCTCGGGTTCACCGACTGGCTCGTGTGGGGCTGGCGGCAGCTCACCTCGATGCGGATCGCGCTGGTCCTGCTCTTCCTGCTCGCGCTGGGCAGCGTGCCGGGATCCATGCTGCCGCAGGAGGGCACGGACCCCGCTGGCGTGCAGCAGTACTACACGTCGCACCCGGCACTCGCACCGCTGCTGAACCACCTCGGGCTGTTCAACGTCTTCGCCGCGCCCTGGTTCGCCGCCATCTACCTGCTGCTGTTCGCCTCCCTGGTGGGCTGCGTGGTGCCCCGGACGTTCCGGCTGGTCGGCTCGGCCCGAACCCTCCCGCCGCGGGCGCCGCGCTACCTGACCCGGCTGCCGCTCTCGGCCGAGTACCCCGCCGCGCTGGACCCGGCCCGGGCCGCCGAGGTGGCCGCCACCGTCCTGGCCGGCCACGGCTTCCGGCTGCGCAGGCCCGCCGATGACGGCGAGTACTGGCTGTCGGCCGAGAAGGGCTACCTGCGCGAGGTGGGCAACCTGCTGTTCCACCTGGCGCTGCTCGGGGTCCTGGTCTCGGTCGCGCTGGGCGGGCTGTTCGGCTACAAGGCCGACCGGCTGCTCGTGCAGGGGACCACCTTCGCCGACACCCAGAGCGCGCTGGACGAGTGGTACCCGGGCCGGCTCGTCACCGCCGCCGACCTCGGCCCGTTCACCATGACGCTGAACCAGTTCGACGCCAGCTACATCACCTCCGGTGAGCAGCGTGGCCAGCCGTCCTCGTTCGACGCGCAGGTCAGCTACACCACGCACCCCGGCGGACCGGCGCTTGCCGGAAACATTGCGGTCAACCGCCCGCTGTCGGTCGACGGGGCCAAGGTGTACCTGATCGGGCACGGGTACGCCCCGATCTTCAAGGTGACCGACGCGCGCGGCCAGGTGGTCTATAACCAGCCCACGCCGTTCATCTCGGGTGCCTCGGGGAACTTCCTGTCCCAGGGCGTGGTGAAGGTACCCGACGCGCAGCCCGAGCAGCTCGGCTTCACCGGCGTCTTCGTGCCGACCGCCGTCGAGATCGGCGGGGTCCTGCAGTCCGCGTTCCCCGCCGCCGACAACCCGGCGGTGAGCCTGATCGCCTACGCCGGGAACCTCGGCGAGAACAGCGGCGTCCCGCAGTCGGTCTACCAGCTGAACACGGCCGGGATGCACCAGCTGACCGCCGATCCGCAGCTGCTGCTGCCCGGCCAGTCGCTGAAGCTGCCGGACGGCCAGGGCACGCTCACCTTTACCGGGTACGTCCCGTGGGTGAGCCTGACCATCACCCATGACCCCGGCCAGCTGCCCGCCCTGATCTGTGGCATCGCCGCCCTGGGCGGCCTGCTGCTCTCGTTCATGGTCCGGCGCAGGCGAGTCTTCGTCCGGGCCCGCGCGAGCGGCCCGGCCCCTGCAGGGACCGATGGAGTGCCCAGTGGAGTGCACAGTACGGTGCAGATAGGCGGCCTGACCCGGACCGACGCCAGCGGCGGTTTCGAGGCCGAGTTCGCAGTGCTGGCCGCCGAGCTGAGATCGGCGCACGATCAAGCGGCGGCAAACCGTCAACCCGAGGGAGAGTGAGGGGCATGCCGGTCAACCTTGCCCTAGGTCACATCAGCAATGACTTCCTGATCGCGGCGCTGGTCCTGTACTCCCTCTCGGTGGTCGCGTTCGCCGGCGACTTCGCCTTCGGGCGGCCCCGGCGAGCCGCCTCGACGGCCCGCGGGCAGCAGGCCCAGGAGCGGGCGGCCGCCCTGGCCACTGTAGGCGCGGCCAGCGCGGCGTCCGACGGGCCGGTATCCGCAGGGGTGGGCCGGCCCGGCAGTCCGGCCGTCGGCGGTGCGGGTGCGGGCAGTGCGGCCGCCCCCCCGGACTCGATGCCCGAGGTGGCGCTGCCCCCGCTGCGCGCTATCGGCCAGGCCGGCCGGTGGGTGCAGGCGGGCATAGCGCTCAGCGCGGTTGGCGTCGTCGCGCACACGACGGCCGTGGTGACCAGGGGACTGGCCGTGCACCGCGCGCCCTGGGGCAACATGTACGAGTTCGTCACGGCGCTGACCTGCGTCGCCGCCATCTTCTTCCTGTTCGTCATGATCCGGTACCGGGCCTGGGCGCTCGGCGTGTTCGTGATGGGCGCCGTGGTGGTGGCCCTAGGGCTGGCCGAGACGCTGATCTACACCGCCGCCGGGCAGCTGGTTCCCGCGCTGCAGTCTTACTGGCTGGACATCCACGTCACGGCGATGACGCTGGCCTGCGGCATCTTCTTCGTCGCGGCCGTGCTCGGCGTGGTCTACTTGGCCAAAGACCGCTACACCAAGCGGGTCGCGGCCGGCCGGGCCGAGCCCGGCAACGGGATCATGCGCCGGCTGCCCAGCATCGAGCAGATCGACCGGCTTACCTACCGGACCGTCATGTTCGGGTTCCCGGTCTGGACCTTCGGCGTCATCGCGGGCGCGATCTGGGCCGATCAGGCCTGGGGCCGGTACTGGGGCTGGGATCCGGTCGAGACCTGGGCCTTCATCACCTGGGTGGTCTACGCCGCGTTCCTGCACGCCCGGGCCACCGCTGGCTGGCGCGGACGGCGGGCGCAGTACATCCAGCTGCTCGGCTTCGCCAGCCTGTGTTTCAACATCCTGGTCGTGCAGGTCTTCATCACCGGCCTGCACTCTTACGCGGGAGTAAGCTGACCGGCGGGTTGCGCCGGATGGCCTGATCGAGCGCGTTGAGGAACTTCTGGTCGTCGTCCGGGCCCTTGGGCACGACGCCCGGGCCGCTGACCCGCCCCCGCCCGGCCGGGTGCCGCGCGGCGGCATCGTCCGCGTCCGTCCAGCTCAAGCTCGCGCTCACATCGTCAGCCTGGTCATCGGAGTCGTCCGGTACCCGCGTGAGCACCCGGGCTGGGTCGTGGGCCGGCCGGCGGGCGATCAGCCACGCGAACGCGCCGGCGACGAAGGTCACCGCGATAACCGCGACCCAGGCCCGCTTGGACAGGCCCCGGCAGTCCGGCGCGGGAGTAAGGATGGCGTCTGTCAGGCAGTAGAGCCAGAAACCCGTCATGAAGAGGGCAAACAAGGCACCTGGCAGCAGCATGGCCGAAGCCTAACTGGCCGAATCAATGCGGCGTGCGCAAATTGTTCAACTTTTACTCCGGTGAAGAGTCGCCCGGGCATTCACGCCATCGGGTGACGTGTCATACGATCTCGGCATACGCTGGCCGTCAGGGCAACGGAGCGGGAGACGGCACATGCGGCTAAGGCTGTTCGACCGCATCCGCCGGCTCGTCCATCCCCGCCGCGCGCAGGCCTCCGGGACCATCCCCCAGGGCAGGCACCGCCGGAACCGACGGCAGGAGCCCGGCTACGGTCCGGCCGCCGGGCCCGCACAACCGTCCGTACCAGCTCATTCACCAGGCCCGGCTCAGTCATCAGGCCCGGCGACTTCGTCAGACCCGGCTCAGTCATCAGGCCCGACTTCGTCAGGTCCAGGGACTCCATCAGGTCCGGGGACTTCATCGGGCCTGGCTCATTCATCAGGCCCGGCTCATTCATCAGGGCCGCCGACTTCGTCAGGCCCGGCGACCCGGACCGCGGGCCCCGCGCCCGATGAGTGGCCCGCCGCGGGCGCGTCTTCCGTTCCCGCGCGGCACGTGTCGGCCCGCAGGGCACCCAGTTCCCGCGCGGTCCGGGCAGGCGGAGCCAGGGCCCGGATCCGGGAGGCCCCCGGCGAGGCGGCGGAAGGCCTGCCGGCGGACCGGTACCAGGTGCCGCCGGCCGCCGAGCGAACCGCCGCTGATCGAACTGCCGCTGATCTGGCCGCTGCGCCCGATACGCGGACCGAGGCGCTCGCTCGCGCCGCGGCCGGCATCCCGCAGCAGGCCGGTAGGGCCGGGCCGGCCGCCCGGCGGGCCGCTCGGGCGGCTTTGCAGCTCCTGCCGTTCGCGGCGCCGCACCCCCAGGACCAACCGCGAACCGCGGACGGACGCAGGGACTGCGGGTCGCTCGAGGCCATCCTGTGGCGGCAGTGGGACGCGGCCCGGCCTCCGCCGCCCGAGGTCATCGAGGCCGTCGACCGACTGGCCGAGCTGCCCGAACGGATCAAGGAAAGGCTGGCCTCCGAGCTGGAGGCGATCTTCATCGGGCCGGGAGGCGTACCGGAACTCGACGAGATGACCGCCCTGCGTGGCGTTCGGCTGCCGTCGGGACAGGCTACGTGGGACGCGTGCGCGGGTGCCTACGGCGACCGCAAGATCGTGGTCGGCTCGCAGCCTTCACCGACCCCAGACGTGATGTGCCATGAGGTCGGGCACGCGCTCGATGATCTCGACAGTCCGCCGGGTAAATGGCAATCCGACTCGGCGGAGTTTCGCATGCTCTACGATCAGTGCCAGCCGCATCTGGCCAGCGATTTCCACCGCCAGCCCGGTGGCCTCGGACGCAAGGAGTTCTTCGCGGACGCTTTTGCCGCGATCGCGTCGGGGCAACGGCCGGCCTTGGTGGACATGCTGAGCGGCGACACGCGGACCGCGCTCAGGGTCATGCTGTATTTCAACCGGCGCTACGGCATCTAGGATGATCAAGCGATGTTTGTCATACGACTGCCCAACGGGAACCTTAAGGTCCCGCAGAGCGCCATCGGTCACGACGGACGGATCCTCGGCGACGTCTACGTCGAGATCGGGCCGCAGGACGCCGATTATTCCCGGCTGGCCGCGCAGGCCCTGACTCCCGAAGAAGCCGAGCAGCGCCGCGACCGGTGGCGGCGGGACGACGAGGCGCTCCGGCAGGAATTCCTCGAGTACGCCAAACGCCACGGCGACGCCGGCTGGCCAGCCGGCGACGAGGAATCCTGACTCCGGCGTAGTAGCGACCCGCTGGCGCAGCAGTAGCTACCCGCTTAAGGAGCTACTCGCTGGCGCAGTGGCTACCCGTCGGCGCAGTGGCTACCCGCTTAAGGCGACCGGGCTACCCTGTTGCGCCGGTTCGCTGTCGCCTCGTAGCAGCGCGCGCACCTCAGACTCACGGAACCTACGGTGCCCGCCGGGCGTGCGGATGCTGGTGATGCGCCCGGAGGCTGCCCAGCGAGTGACAGTCTTCGGGTCAACCCGGAACAGGGCCGCGACCTCTCCCGGCGTGAGCAGACGCTCGTTATTGCCGTCCACGTTCAGTCCCCTCCGACTGTCTCCCTTGTACCTCAGGTCAGATGATCCCCCTAGTTTGGCGCTTAACGAGTACTTTCTACCTAGATTTCTGGAAATTAGCCTGAGGATTAGCGGACCGTGGCGTGCCCGGTCAGGTGGGTGACCTAGGCTGGGCCATCGACGGGTAAGGAGCCTGCTGGTGAAGCCGAAGCGCATGTGGCCTGCGATCGCGGTGTCCGTGACCATCGTCGTGCTGGCCGGTTGCGGGCAGCCCGTCCACAGCGCCGCGTCCTCGCCGCAGACGTCCTCGGGACCAAGCCTCGGTTCGCCGGACGGGAGCAGTGCAGGTTCGTCTCAGGGTACGGACGCCACGTCAGCCGACCCGCCCAAGAAGGGCGCTGCGTGCGTCACGAGCTCAGGCAAAGGCACCTGCGGTCCATACGGCTACCCGGCCATCACCACCAGCTCTGGATCCGACACCTTCGTCCTGAACAACATGTGGGCGGCCAATAACGGCACCACCCAGACTCTGACCGCCTATGGCCCCGGCCGCTGGAGCGTTGTCGCGCACGCCGGGCCAGCTGGGAATACCAGCGTCCAGACCTACCCGGACACGCAGCAGATCTACACCCAGACCGACAACAGCCCCGATCCGCTGTCCGGCTTCGGCTCCATCCTCTCCTCGTTTACCGAGAACATGCACGCCACCCGTGGCACCAGCGCGGAGGCGGCCTACGACATGTGGCTCGGCCAGAGCTCCTCGACCAACTATGCCGACGAGGTCATGATCTGGAACGACCAAGCCAACCGGGGGACCTGCGGCGGAGCCACGGTAAAGGCCCACGCGACCTTTGGCGGGTCCAACGGCGTTCCGCGGCAGAATTGGACCCTGTGCGTGTACGGCGGCACCGAGCTGATCTGGTATCTCAGCAGCAGCAACGAACAGGGCGGCGTGGTGAACATCTTGTCCATGCTCACCTGGCTGGAGAGCCACGGCTACATCCCGGCCGGCTCAGGCCTGAACCAGATTGACTACGGGTTCGAGATCTGCTCTACCCCCGGCCCGGAGACGTTCACCCTCAGCCAGTTTGCCATCAAGTCGACCTGCCACTCCGGGACCTCCTGCTAGGGACACCCCGAAGGCGCAGAGTGGATAACAGCGTGGATAACGGAATGGCGCCCGAAGCCCCGGAGGTCGGCGCGGGCCTGGTCAGCCTGGCCGAGATACGGGAGGCGGCGCGCCTGCTCGCCTCCGTGGCGGTCCGCACGCCGCTCCTCCCCGTGCCCCGGCTGCACCCCGACCTTCTGATCAAGCCGGAGTCCCTGCAGCCCACCGGCTCGTTCAAGTTGCGCGGCGCCTACACCGCGATCAGCGCCGCGGGCCAGCGCGCCCGGGAGCACGGGGTCATCGCCCATTCGAGCGGCAACCACGGTCACGCGGTGGCCTACGCCGCCGCCCTGCTCGGCGTGCGGGCGGTGGTCGTGGTGCCCAGCACGGCCCCCAAGGTCAAGACCGACGCGATCGAGTACTACGGCGCCGAACTGGTGACCGTGGCGCCCACCTTGGCGGCCCGGGTCGCGGCCACCGAAGAGCTTTCTGCCCAGCACGGGTACGTCGTGATCCCGCCGTTCGACGACCGGGCGGTGATCGCCGGGCAGGGCACCATCGGCCTGGAAATCGCGGCCGACTGCCCACGGGTCGATCTCGTCCTGGTGCCGATCAGCGGGGGCGGGCTGATCTCGGGCATCGCGGCGGCGATCCGGGCGACCTGCCCGGAGGCCGCGGTGGTCGGTGTGGAACCCGAATTCGCTGCGGACGCCCGCGACTCCCTGCGCCGCGGTGAGCGGGTCGTCTGGCCGTCCGCCGACGTCCAGCGCACGATCGCGGACGCGCTGCGGGTCGAGCAGGTCGGTGTGCTGCCGTTCGCGCACCTCCGCGAGCTTGTGACCGGTATCGTCACGGTGACCGAGGAGGAGATGCGCACCGCGATCCGGCTGCTGGCCCGCCACGCCGGGCTGGTCGCGGAGCCGGGCGGCTCGGCCGCGGTGGCGGCCTGGCTGTTTCACGCCGCGGAGCTGCCGGCAGCCCGCACGCCGGTGGCCGTACTGTCCGGAGGCAACATCGACCCCGCGCTGCTGACTAGCATCCTCGTCGAGGGGTGACCGGCCCGGAGCGGCCGGGCAGCTTTATGCTGGGAGGGTCATGCGAACCACACTTGCCTACTCATCCGCGCGCATCCTGCTGCTCGTGGTCTCGATCATCCTGCTCTACCTGATCGGGGCGCGCGGGCTGCTGCTCCTGGTGCTCGCGTGCCTCGTGAGCGGGATCGCTAGCTTCGTGCTGCTGTCCCGGCAGCGGGACAAAATGTCGGGACAGCTGATGAACCGGCTCAAGAACGGCAAGCAGCGGACGACCGGCTTCCGGGCCAGGCTCGAGGAAGGCGCGCGAGCCGAGGACGACGACTAGTCGCCACATCAAGCCTCTAGCGCCACATCGAGCCTCACTTGCCTCTGCAATAACCTGCCAGGTCACCGAGCCAACCGGCACGTTGGAACATTGAACCGGTTAGAACCGGCTCAATGCGCATCGTGCCGGTCCCGATGGGACCTTGAGCCGACGCTATGGGGCATCGAGCCGGTCCCGGTGGGCAGGCGGGTCCGGCAAACAGGGGCTGATGTGGCACTAGCGACCGTCAGGTACACGCGCGACCGCCGGGTACGCGCGCGCCCGGACGGCGGCCCGTGCTTAGCTGCTCTTGATGCCGAACTGGCTGAGGGTGAACGTCTCAGTGCCAGGGGTAGAGCAGATCTCGAACCCGTAGTCGATCTGGTTCAGGCCTGAGCCGGCCGGCAGGTAGCCGTGGCTTTCCAGCCAGGTGAGCATGGACAAGACGTCCACGCTGCCGGACTGCTCGTTGCCGCTGGTGAGGTACCAGATCAGCTCGCTGCCGCCGTATTCGCATAGCGTCCAGTTCTGTTGCGGGACGCCACCGGACCCGCCGAAGGTGGCGTTGGCCTTGACCGTGGCGCCGCCGCAGGTTCCCCGGTTGGCCTGGTCGTTCCAGATCATGACCTCGTCGGCGTAGTCGGTCGAGGCGTTCTGGCCGAGCCAGATGTCGTAGGCGGCCTCGGCGCTGGTGCCGCTGACGGCATTCATATTCTCGGTGAACGAGGAGATGATGGATTTGAAGCTGGACAGCGGATCGGGGCTGTTATTGGTCTGAGTGTAAATCTGCTGCGTGTCCGGGTAGGTCTGGACGCTGGTATTCCCAGCGGGCCCGGCCTTGGCGGCCACGCTCCAGCTGGACGGGCCGCTCGCGGTCAGCGTCTGGGTGGTGCCGTTATTGGCCGCCCACATGTTGTTCAGGACGTTGGTGTTGGAACCGGTGCTCCCGGTGATGGCCGGGTCGTTGTATGGACCGCAGGTGCCCTTGGGCGCGCTGGTGACACACGACGCGCCGGAGCCGCCGCTGGGCGACGGGCTGGCCGACGAGGTGCTCGGGCTAGGAGACGGGCTGGTGGGACCAGGCGAACTCGGACTCGGTGAACTCGGATCCGACGAACTCGGACTCGACGAACTGGGGCTAGGCCAACTCGGGCTCGGCGAACTGGGGCTAGGCCAGCTCGGGCTAGGCGAACCTGGACTCGAGGACAGCGAGGGCGACGGGGACGGGTCGGCGGAGGTGGTGCTCGTGCTCGGGAACGGCTTCGGCGACTGCGAATCGCTCCCGGTCACCAGGACCCGCGACGGAACGCCGCCTGCCGGCGCGGCGCTGCCGAACATCGGCCCGCAGCCGGTCAGGACGACCATGGCCGTAGACACCGCGATCGCAGGCCACATCAGTTTGGTCTTCACCGGCAAGCTCCTTACCTGTTGGAAGCCCAACGTAAGGCAGCGACCAGTCCCACCTGGGCAAAATACGAAATGTCGCCCCTAGCGGTGCCTCTCCGCATGCATTTCCTGCGCTATCTCGAACAGATAACGGGTAACATCCGCGAAAGTGATACGAACCCGGATTACGAACAGGTAACGGGTAACACCCGCGAAATGGACACAAATCCGGCGTACGCGAACCGGCGAACCGGGGAGCCCGAGGCAACCCGTCGAACCGGGGAACCGGGGCGCGCGAACCGACGCGCGGAACCCGCGGAACGCGCGGAACCCGCGAACCCGGGCGAACCTACAGCCGGCGGATGGTGGGGCCCAGGCGGATGGCCGGCGCTGGCGTACCCGGAACCGGGATCCCGTTCGGCTCGGCGGCCGCGCCGGGCAGCCATCCCCCGGTGACCAGAAGCTTCAGCACCGCACCCACCGCCTCATCACGCGTCATGGCCGAGGTGTCGAGGACCAGATCGGCGTCGCGTGGCTCCTCGTAGGGGTCGGACACGCCGGTGAAGCCCCCGATCAGGCCCGCCCGGGCCTTGGCGTACAGGCCCTTGCGGTCGCGCGACTCGCACACCTCCACCGGGGTGGAGACGTAGATGAGCAGGAAGTCGCCGACCTCGGTGACCAGCTTCCTGGCCACCGAGCGGGCCTGCGCGTACGGCGCGATCGGCGCGCAGATGGCGATGCCGCCGTGCCGTGCGACCTCGGCCGCGACGTATCCGATGCGCGCGATGTTGAGGTCGCGGTCGGCGCGGGAGAAGGTCAGCCCGGCCGACAGGAGCTGCCGGACGCGATCGCCGTCCAGCAGCGAGACGGTCCGGTCCCCGTTCTCGGTGAGCGCCTCGGCCAGCCCGCGGGCGATGGTGGACTTGCCCGAACCGGACAGGCCGGTAAAGAAGATGGCCAGGCCGCGTTCGGCCCGGGGCGGGCGGGCGCGCCGCAGCTCCCGGGCTACGCTCGGCGGTGCGAACCAGCCGGGCACCTCGGCCCCGGAATCCAGCAGCGCGCCGAGCTCGGAGTCGCTCAGCTCGCCCTGTTCGGCGCCGGGTTCGATCAGCGCGAGCGGTCGCCAGACCTCCGAGCGCGGGTCGTAGGCCCACTCACCCGCACTGATGACCGGGATCGGCACGCCGGGCAGGGCCAGGGTGCCGTTCTTGGTCCCGCCGGGTGAACCGGCCTGATCGGCGACGGCGACGGCGACCTCGGACGCGTCGGCCAGCAGGTGCGTGGCGCCGTAGGCGGCGGCCACGATGGCCTGGGCGCGCAGGTCGGCCCCGTGGCCGGCCGGCCGGCGGGCCAGCGGCACCGGTATGACCAGCGTGCCCGCCGGCAGGTGCTGGCGGGCCGCAAGCACCGCCCGGACCAGGGCCTCGGGCCGCACCACGACGTCGGCCCGCCCGACGACCAGGGGCAGCAGGAGCAGCCGCGCGTTCAGCTGGCCGGCGTAATGGCGCAGCTGTCCGAGTTGGCGCTTGTTCAGCGGCCGCCAGGTGGCGTAGGCGAGCACGGTCTCGCCGGAGAGCTCACCGCGAACCTCCTCCGGGCGCCGCCGCAGCTGCCGGAAGGGCCCGTGCTCGGGCTCGCGCAGCGCCGTGACCGGGCCGGCCAGCCGGACCAGGGTCGGCTCGCCCAGGTCGGCGAGCTCGAATACGGGCCGCCGTTCGGTCACTGAGAGAACGGCCAGCGGAGACCCTTCCGGGTCCTGCAGGACCACCTGCCGGGCGTCCGCCGGGATCGCGTCCGCGGGCACCTCGAACGTCACCGGCACCGGCCAGGGCGTGCCGTCGATCAGCAGGCCGCGCTCGGCGACCGAGGCCGCGTCGGCCGCCCCCATGAAGCCGCGCAGCGGCGCGAACGCCCCCGAGGTGAGCAGCTCGAGATCCCCCAGCTGCGCCTCGTCAAGCGCATACGCCGGCCAGCCCGCGAGCTCTGCAGGCAGGCCAAGCGGCGCCGATCCGGCGGGTATCTGAGTAGTCAGCTGGGCCTCCGAGGTTCTCCTGGTCTTCTTATCACGCAAACCCACCTCACGGGGCCAGGGCACCGGGCCGCGGCGCGGGGCGTAAACTGGATGCGTTCCGCGAAAGAGCCGGGTGCACCCAAATCCGGCCGATTCGTGCTGCCCTGATCGCGGCCAAAGCCCTGCGCCGCCGGTCCCGCCACGGTCATCGGGTAGCCAGGACAAGGGACAAACAGC
>PLDT01000067.1:0-7275 GCA_003136255.1 Actinomycetota bacterium | reverse complement strand
AGATATGGACACCACGCTGGCGGGCGTCCGTATCTACAAGAATGGCGTGCTGCGGAAGGGCCCACCCGACCCCGGCACGCTATACGGTACGTACGACATCGTGCCCGCTGATGGCAGTGCTCCCGTTCGTTTCGCCACGCGAGACGGAAACAGCTTCTTCACCGGCGGGCTGGATGAGGTGGCGATCTATCCAAGAGTGCTGACCGCCGCTGAGATCATGGAGAACTACACGGCAGGGATCTCCTAACCGGGGACGTGTAAATCGCTGCACCGCGCCGGACATCCTCTCCATAGAGATGCTCAGCGTTCAGCTCCCGCCCCTGGTGGCACTCGATCTCCTGGAAGGAGCCCCCGGTCGAGTCTGACCGGACTCTGGGCCTGCTCGCGCTCCTTGCGCGCGCCTGATCCGGGCACCCGCGGCTTACCCTGAGGAGATCCAGGCCGGCCGTATTCTCCCGATGTCCGTGCGATCATGAGCTATGCGGTCGGCCGCGGATTCGGCGCCAGTCGGTCGCGTCGCTCATCCTGGCGCGGGAGGAGTTGTTTCCCGTCCGGTGCTGTGGGAGCGGCTGGGAGAAGCGGCGCGGGTGACGGTGCTGTCAGCGGCACCGGGCAGTGGCAAGACAGTGCTGTTGCGGTCATGGATCAGTGCGGCAGGCCTGGCCGAGTACGCGGCCTGGGTGCCGGCCGGCCGCGACGAGGGTGATCCGCAGCGCTTGTGGCTGGCGATGCTGGACGCGCTGCGCCAGACGGCCCCGGGGTCGGGGCTGGTCCGCCCGCTCACGGCGGCGCCGGACCTGGATGGATGGGCCATCATGGCGCGGCTGCTGACGGACCTGGCGCCGCTTCGGGACCAGCTGTGGCTGGTATTGGACGATTTGCATGAGCTCGACTCGGACCAGGCGCGGCGGCAACTCGAGCTGCTGGTGATGCGGGCACCGGCGGAGCTGCGGTTCGTGATGGCCACCCGGCATGACGTGCGGCTGGGGCTGCACCGGCTGCGGCTGGAGGGCGAGCTGACCGAGATCCGCGCGGACGATTTGCGGTTCACTGTCGCCGAGGCGCGGGCATTGTTCCAGGCGGCGGGGGTGGAGCTGCCGGGGCCGACGCTAGCGCTGCTGATGGACAGGACGGAGGGGTGGGCGGCGGGGCTGCGCCTGGCGGCGCTGTCGCTGGCCGGGCATCCGGATCCGGACCGGTTCGCCGAGGAGTTCTCCGGCAGCGAGCGGACGGTGGCCGAGTACCTGCTGGCCGAGGTGCTGGACCGGCAGAGCGAGCAGGTGCGGCGGCTGCTGCTGCGGACCAGCGTACTGGAACGCGTCAACGGGGAGCTGGCCGATCTGCTGACCGGAAGCTCGGGCGGGGAGCGGGTGCTGCAGGATCTGGAAGAGGCGAACGCGTTTGTGGTGTCGCTGCATGTGGCGCGGTCGTGGTTCCGTTACCATCACCTGTTCGCCGACCTGCTGCACCGGGAGCTGCGCCGGACCGAGCCGGGAGAGGTGGCCGCCCTGCACGAGCTGGCGGCCGGCTGGTTTGCCGGGCACGGGTTGCCGGTGGAGGCGATCCGCCATGCCCAGGCGGCGCAGGACTGGGACAGGGCCGCCCGCCTGCTGGCCGACCACTGGGCGGCCCTGAAACTGGGCGGTCGCACGGCAACTGTGCACGCGCTGCTGGCCGGGTTCCCCGCCGCGGCTTCCTTTGCAGATGCCGAGCTGGCGGCCGTGGCTGCGGCCGACGAGCTGGCCCAGGGTTCGCTGCTGGCGGCGGAACGGTACCTGGACGTGGCCGAGCGCGGCCAGGCGTCGGTACCGCTCAGCCGGCGCCGGCAGGCGCAGGTGCTGCTCGGGGTGGTCCGGCTGNNGGCGCAGCGGCTGCTAGCGGCGGCCGAGGCCCCGGCGGCGGCACAGCCCATGAAGGAGGCATCTGACGGGGGAACGGGGAGGTTGGCCTGGGGCGGGGAAGAGCTGCGTACGCTGGCGCTACTCGAAATCGGCAACGCCCAGACCTGGACCGGCCGCTTCGAGGCGGCCGAGTGTCACCTGGACCAGGCGGTCGCGCTGGCGCGCCGGATCCGATGGCCGTATCTGGAGTTCATGGGCCTGGCGTACCAGGCGGAGATGGAGCTCAGCCGGCGGTTGCCGCGGGCCGCGGAGCTCAGCAGGCAGGCGATCGATCTAGCCGAGCGGCACGGCTGGACCGCCGATCTGTTTGCCGGTTTCGCCGCCCTCACGTTGGGGTCCGCGCTCTCGTGGCAGGGGCGGCTGGACGAGGCGGACACCTGGGTGCAGCGTGCGGAGCGGGCGTTCAGAGCGGAGGCGGACCCGGCGTCGGCGCTGGGAGGCCACTACGTCCGCGGCCAGCTCGAGCTCGGGTGCGGCGGGGCCGCCGGCGCGATTGCGTTGGCTCTCATGGCCTTGGTCAGGCCGACATCGCGGTCAGCGCCCCGGTGGCGTGATGGTGTGGTTATGTCGGTGGTGCCGGTCATAATCCGGCCATGAAGCTGAGGCGGCTGCGAGACGCCGACGTCCTGGAGGACGGCGGCGTCGTGCTGGTCCGCGGGGGTGATCTCGACCCGGACGTCCTGTGCGCGGATGCGGCGCGTTACCACAGCATTTACGGTGTCTACGGGATCTCGGTCTTCGCCGTGCGCGGCGCCACCGTCGATGAGCTCGCTCAGCAAGTGCCGCTGGTGCGCTTTGATCGCCTGAGCCTGCTGACGGTCGGGGACGTTCTTGCCGCCGGGATGAGGCTGGAGCCCACCGGCCGTAACCCACGCCATTACACCGCGGGTTTCGATGACCTGGAGGACGGCGTGCGGCGGCTCGCCAGCTGCCCGCACCAGGTCATACCGAACACCTACCACGACGCGTAACCTGGATAGCGGAGGAACCCGGATGAACTCGCGTATCGACCTGGCAGCCGACCTCAACGACGAAGACGATGACGGACTCGGCTGGTCTACCCTGAGCGAGGCCAGCGATCCGGCCCGCATCCGCCCCGGTGCGATGCTTGTCGCCGGGAACCGCCAGGCCCAGGCGGTCGTCCGGGTGGTGGCTGTCGATGACGACGGGCAGGTGCACTTCACCGTGCTGCCCGGGTCCGTAGAGAAGAACCGCCACCTCATCGGCCGCGCCCTGGCCTGACCGCCCGGCGGCTTGCTCACCCGGATCGAGTCTGTCCGACGACCAAGGCAGGTCCAGTCCAGGCATCCGCCAGACGAGCTGGACCTGCCGCGCTCCACCAGATCTAGGCTGTCATATCTTGCCCGATCCAGCAGCCCAGCTGGGAACCGCGGATCCGATCCGGTGCAAACAACCGCAGGATTCTGGTACGACCGCTCATGCATGAGCGTGCGACCCGAAAAGATCCGCCAAGCCCAAAATCTGATATTCGCACCGGTCGCGAAAACTCCGATGAAGATACCGCCAGCCTATCGTCCCATAACTTCTTGCCGGAATCCTTCGGCGTGATAAGCAATTGAATAAACTTCCATCCTTCAGGGCCGGGAAGAAATATCGTCTCGCCATCTTTCGGATATACTTCAGCATGGGCCTGAGCAGGGCCGGCTTTTACGACTTGACCATCCGGTTGTTCTTGATCGTCGCGTTGTTCCTCCGCCTGCTCACGCGCCGGGATGACGCTTACAGCAAGGCTGCCCGTCAAGCGACCGCCTTGTGCTTCCAGCAGCGATTTCGGCAGGTTCCAGACGACGCCCTGCATTACCTCACGGCCGTTTCCGCCGTGTGTTACTTTTTCTACGCTCCATGGAAAATCTTTAGACGGCGGCACACTTGAAGGCTGCAGTTTACTAATCGTTGTAAGCCAGTTCGAGGCTGTCGTTCCACCTGGAACCAACTTAGCTATGTTACCTGCATCGCCTATCAACGGCTCAAGTAGCTTCAGCTCATTTCCTGCTTGAGTCCACCAGGATTCTTGCTGATGTACAGGGGTCAGATACTTTACTGTAGCCATAATCTCCCGTACACGCCAGCCGAAGCTGACAGGGAAGTATAGATACACGCGGGCGGCAATATCCTGTAGCCGCTCCCAGATGGGTACTGCGCTGGGATTGGATTGGGGCATAATGTCGGCCAATCGCTTATGGTGCGGTGCAGCACCCGGATGTCCCAAGGTCCACCAGTACTCGTAGACCGGCGCCGACGACGTCGGCACCTCATCAGTCTTTCCAGCCGGGACGACCTCTGCAGACGCTGCATCGAGAACTGGTGAAGTCTCACCGAAGATCTCAAGATAGAACGGCTTTTCCGCTGGATTCCACTGAGACAACGGCATCGGCGAACTAGCGTATTCGATCATGTTAGTATCCTCGCACCAAATCGAGGTGATGTACAGGGGTAAATCAATGGTCTTATTGCGACAAAATACCCCAATAGGATTGCACATACTGTATTCTGTAGACATTAATCGCGGATCGGATATCTTTCCTTTCGTCAGATGAAGGCCTCTAGTGTCGTGAATCATTAATTCGGCCACAGTGGGCTGGGCGCGGAAGGCCGAGGTTTGCTGACGGCCTGGTATCTACCGGCGGTGCGACTGCGGGCGATCGTGGCGCCCTGGGCGGGGACGGGGTTCGGTACGCTGAGACGCCGGAAGGGGTGCCGTCGTGACCGGTGTGAGTAAGCAGCTGATCTGCCCGGGATGCGGGCAGGTGATGGCGGCGGCAGTCTTCCGAGTTTTCGGGGGACTGCGGATCACCATGCCGGACAGGGTCCTGCTGCCCCCGGTGACCGGCCATTTGCTGCTGACGATCGCCGAGCAGCGGCTGAAGTCCGCGTCGGCGGAGGACTCCCTGGAGGCGAAGCAGCGGCTGGACTTCATTGTGCGCAATGCAGGTGACAGGCTTTATGACATCAAGTGCCCGGCCGGTCATTACACGCTCAAGACGTCACCCGAGATAACCAGAGCGATCCGCCGGGCGGCGGGCGATCAGGTCAGCCTGGCCTGACCACTAGCCGCGCCGACTGACTCTGCCGAGAAGAGGCGTTGCGCGAACGTGGCCACTCGGTCGCTTACCCTCGCACGTACCAGATCCGCGGCCAGATGCGCTGCATGAACCGGTAAAGGAAAAGGCTGGCAATGTAGAAAATATCGAGTACGCCAACTGGTACGACTCCCCTGATGTGGCCACTCAGAACCACTATTAGGATAATCAGGTAGCAGCCGGTAAAAGTAGCTGTCATAGCGCGACCGGCCCGTATGTCCTTTGCGAAATAGGTACGTCCGCGGAGGTTACGGTGACGAAGTCGTCTCTGGTAGGACGCCCGCTCAGGGGGCAACTTCCTGCACCTATCAGCAGTCCGCAGGGCATCCATGTACCTATCGCTTTCCTGGACCAGGATCTCCAAAGTGTCCCACGCGAGGTAGAGGACGAACACGGCGAAGATAATCACGGTCTCGTCGAACGGAGTCGGGAGCACCAGGGGACCTGCCTTTGACGTGGGCGAACTTTGGGGCAACGCGGTTATACCCAGTCCCCAGTACAGAAACAGGATCGCGAACGATATCAGATACTGTAGCAGCGGGATGTTGAAGAAATCCCCATGCCATACGGGGTATCGCTGGCGGTTGGAGTAGTACCCCATCCAGCTAATCACAATCATGGTGGCGGCAAGCAGGAGATGAAGCAGTCCGGGTATCCCATTGCTACGCAGATCGGCTAGGTCTGCCGGGAACACGGTGATCAGGATCACGCCATAACCGACCACGATGAGCTGGAACCCTGCGCCACTACCCGAGTCAAGCCGTGGCGTGGTACGCCATTCAACCATTCCGCCCCCTACAGTCACTACGCCGACCTGGCGAGCAGTCGCCACGCCGCCATTCAGATGGTACGCCTCAGATGACACATAGTCGCGCGCACGGCTTGCTGGAGTCCGGCCGGAAAGCTACCCACTGGATCCGGTCCCAGCGAGCTTCCGGGAATGAATCCACCTCGATCAGGCCACCCACGACCATAATCGGCAGGGATCTTCTTCAAGGCCGAAGGCATGCGGACATCATCTCGGCAATCCGGTTCGGCACGTCCTCATTTGCCGCCGACAGGGTCATCCGAGTGTTACGACTGTGGATCTGGTCGATGTCGAGCTGATACCAGCTGGTGGCAGTGGAAAGTGCAGGCAGGCTCGGGGCTGCCTTGCTGCCTTCGAGAGCAAGATCGGACCGCCCCGCCCTGGGGCGTCCTGGGGTCAGCTATGACTTTGGAGATCGGCGAAGCGAGCTAGGCGCGCGCTCGACGAAATCTGCGACTGAGCGCTCCCAAACCGGCCCGGAAACCTATGTGTCGGCCGCAACATCGAACACTCTGACCAGCTGTTAAGGGAAGAAACCGCAGCTCGCTGGCTCTCATTGTGGCTCTCGCCGCTGGACGGGTTTTCGAAGAATGTCGTGGGCCGTACTGGATTTGAACCAGTGACCTCTTCCGTGTCAGAGTGCCGCTCCGGCACTTCGGAGCAAGCACTACTGAGCCTGTGACCTGCTGTCTTGCTCGGAAGGGTCTCCGGCAACGCCCTGCCAATTCCCCTGCATTTACCCCGCTTATCCTGGCCTCCCTAAGGCCACTGTAGGGCCAGTCCCAGGGCCGCTTCGAATCCAGTTTCGGGCATATAGGCGAGCCGAGTCCGCGGGGGGCGGCTATCTTTCTGGCCTAGCCGCCCACCGAGTCGTCTCGCCGCACAGAGTCAGAGACCGTGTGGCGATGTGCGCTCTCAGGAACACCGATGTCAGACCCGGATGGCTGCGTTTCCGGGTGGGACAACCCGGCGTGCTACTTCTACGTCGTCTGGGTCCCAGGGCGCGGTGGGGAGTGCGGTGGCGATGGTTCGGCATTGGTCAGCTGACCAATGTTCGGGTTGCACGGTTGAATATCCGGTGCCAGATAAGTTGGCCTGACCGCCCCGGTCGCTAGCTGACGAGGGCCACCGCGCGGGTCGGGCCGCCGTGCCCGCCCCGGAGCTTGAGCGGGAACCCGGCGAAGGTGAACCGGGTGTTCACGACCTGGTCCAGGTTCGCGAGGTTCTCGTAGTGCGTGATGTGCTCCCGGCGACACATCATGTGTACCGGGTAGCTGGTGCTTGCCGGGTTGTCCGGGGTCGGGCTGTCCACCGCGAACGTCTTGACATGGCGCCGCACGATCCACTCCCCCGCCGATTCGCCCAGCCCGGGAAAATCACTCAGGTACCGCTTGTCACCGGCGAACCTGTTCCATGTGCCGGTGTAGAACAGCACGATGTCGCCTGGCCTGACCTCCACGGCTGA
>PLDT01000585.1:0-4069 GCA_003136255.1 Actinomycetota bacterium | reverse complement strand
CCCGGGTATCAGCCCGGATGGAATCCCGGTGAGCAGGATCGCCTCCTGGGCGGCCCGCGGCTTCCCGGACGCGACCAGCTTGGCCAGGTTGGGGAACACGCCCGGGTACAGGGCCGGCAGCAGCGCGGCCAGGCCGGGCTGGGTGACGTACCCGGCGAACTGCTTGTCGTCGTTCGGCGGCAGGGAGTTCCACAGGTCCTTCTTGCCCAGCGGGATGACCACCTCGTTGATCAGCGGGTTGCCCAGCCGGGAGACCTGCCGGAACGGTCCGGAGTTCACGGTCTCGCCCCGGTCGGCGTCCCACAGCGTGACCCGCTGGCGGCTGGCCGTGGTCCATACCCCGATGGTCGGGTGGCCGTGGATGGTCACCGCGGAGATCGGTACCTGGATCGCGATCGAGTGCACGTTCAGGTGGTTGGTGGCGTTCACCCCGGCGGCGGGGCCGGAGAAGACGTTCAGGCCGTACTGGGCGTGCAGGTTCTCGAACGGCCGCAGGTCACCCAGGTCGAAGATCGAGCCGAGGTCGACGTAGAACGCCTCCGCGCGCTGCCCGGCGAACACCGTGATCCCGCCCACGTTCGTCACCGCCGCAGCGGCCAGGCTGGCGTAGTCCGGGGTGGACAGCGGCCCGATGTTGCACGGCGGGCAGGGCAGCCCGCTGCCCAGGTTGCTGAACGACCCGCCTTTCACCACGCCCACGTCGTAGGTCTGCACCCGGTTCCAGTTCGTGCTGCCCAGCGACTCGATCGGGCCCACGTTGTACAGGAAGGTGTCCGGGTCGCGCACCGTGGTCCTGAAGCGGAACTGGTAAGAGATGTCGGCGCGGCCGTCACCGTTGTTGTCGATGTGGATTTCGTAGAGGACGTCGTCGCCGAACTCGTAGAAGTTCGGCCCGCCCGCCGGTCCCTGCAGCGGGATGTAGTTGGCGATCAGGGTGACCGTGCTGGGCTTGTCCGGGCTGACGAACGCGTAGACGTCGGTGCTGTCGGCCACCGGGTCCTTGGAGATCTCCGGTGCCTCGCGATGCGATGACATTCAATTACCTCACTGGCTGGAACGGCTCGAATGGGCAGATGGCTGTATCAGCGGGATGGGATGGCTTGTCAGGGATAACCGGGTCAGCAAATAACCCGGGTCAGCGAAATAACCGGGGCCAGCCGATAACCGGGATCAGTGGATAGCTAGGTCAGCCGATCGCCCGGGCGATCCGGGCGGCCAGGTCCTTGTCCTGGAGGCGGGTCTGGCTGGTGCCGGAGAACACCTCGATGTCCCCGGACTTCGCGTTGCGCACGTGCACCACGATGGGTCCCGCTGGTGCCTGCACGTTATGGTCGGCCGACACCGCCGGTCGGGTGCTGGACGCGGGCCGGGTAGCGGCCGATGCTGCCGGGCTCAGGGCTCCGCCGAGGGCCGTGACGGCGAGTCCCGCCGCGCCCGCAGTCGCGGCTCCCTGGAGCACAGAACGCCGGGAGATACGCTGATCCGGCTCACGCTGTGTGTCGTGACGGGGCATGACGATCCTTTCGGTTACTGGTCGGCATGCACGTCGCTGCAGGCGAAGGCAACGCCGGGAGACAGTGGTGGGGGCGGTACGGCGACCCGCCGACGGCCACATCGCGAGCCGGTGCCCACGTCGGCCCGCGTTTGCGGTGGTCTTGGCTGACCACCTGATCGCCTGTCACGCGTTATCTTCGCTACGGTCAGGATCCTGGATGGGTCAGTATCCGAAAGAATTTTGTAACATTCAGATTACAATGCGTGACACAACGTCTGCCGACGGACAAATGACTGGCCAGGAGGGACGCGTCGGTTAGTAGTCCGAGACCGGGCTACTGGCGCCTCAGTCCCTACGGCCGGTCGCCGCGATGCTGCTGCTCAGTCCTTACGACCGGTCGCCGCGACGCTGACGCCGAGCCCGATCATCACCAGGCCGCCGGTCCCGCCGATCAGCGCCAGCCGCCGCGGCGAGGCCACCAGCCACTGCCTGGCCGTGCCTGCCACCGCGGCCCACCCGCTGTCCAGGACCAGCGCGATGACGGGGAACAACGCCCCCAAGATGAGCATCTGCGCCGGGACCGGCAGATGTCCCGGCGCGGTGGTGGTGAACTCCGGCAGGCCGACGACGAAGAACACGATGGTCTTCGGGTTGGCCACCCCGACCGCGAACCCGTCACGGATCGCCCGCAGCGGCCGGACCGGCGTGACCCGCGCGGCCAGCGCCTCGGCCATCGACCGCCGGTGCCGGATCGCCTGCACACCGAGAAACACCAGGTAGACGGCGCCCACAAGCTTCACCACGGTGATGACCTGCGCGGACCGTTCCACCACCGCCCCCACCCCGAACGCCACCGCGATCACCTGCACGCACAGGCCCAACTCGTTCCCGATGACGGTGAGCAGCGCGGCGCGCCGGCCGACGGTCAGCGCCCGGCTAATGGTGAACAGCACGCTCGGCCCAGGGATGGCGATCAGCACGCTGACCACGGCGGCGAACGCCAGCACATGACTTGCCGATACCATCCCCCCACGCTAGGCCGCCCGGCCCCAAGGAGTCAGCTGGTTTTCTTGCCGCCCCCGGTGGACACCTGCGCTTCACCCGGCCCCCGTACCATGCCGAGGGTGACCGCTGCAGACGAGGCCGGATCAGGCCTGGTGCTCGTGCTCAACTCGGGCAGCTCGTCGGTTAAGTTCGCCCTGATGCACCCCGTGAGCGGGGAGCGCGTGCTTGGCGGGCTGGCCGAGGAGATCGGCACGCCCGAGGCCGTCCTGCACGTCCAGCGCGGCCCTGGCGCCCCCGTCACCGAGAAGCTCAGCGACAGCGACTACCAGGCGGTCATCGCCCGGATCCTCGGCTACCTGCCCGAGTCCGGACCCGACCTGATCGGCGCCGGCCACCGAGTGGTCCACGGCGGCGACCGGTTCACCGCGTCGGTCCTGGTGGACGACGAGGTGATCGCGGCCATCCGCTCGTTCAGCCACCTGGCGCCGCTGCATAACCCGCATAACCTGGCGGGGATCGAGGCGGTCCGCGCGGTTCGGCCCGGCCTGCCCCAGGTCGCGGTGTTCGACACCGCGTTCCACCACACGATGCCGCCCCGTGCCTTCCGCTACGCGGTGCCCGAGGAGTGGTACGCCCGGTACGGAGTGCGCCGGTACGGCTTCCACGGCACCAGCTACCGGTTCGTCAGCGGGCGGGCGGCCGAGCTGCTAGGCCGCCCGCTCGGGGAGCTAAGCCTGGTCGCCGCCCATCTCGGCAACGGATGCAGCGCGGCGGCGATCCGCGACGGGGTGTCGGTGGACACCACGATGGGGCTCACCCCGATGGAGGGGCTGGTCATGGGAACCCGCTCCGGCGATATCGATCCCGGGATCTTCGGCTATCTGGCCGACCAGGTCGGCCTGACCGTCGATCAGCTCACCGACGCGCTCAACACCGCTAGCGGGCTAGAGGGCCTGTCCGGCGTAGGCAACGATATGCGCGCCATCCAGTCCGCGGCCGCCGACGGGAACAAACGAGCCCGGCTCGCCCTCGAGGTCTTCGTGCACCGCCTGGCTAAGGCGGTCGTCGCGATGGTGACTAGCCTGGACCGGCTGGACGCCCTGGTGTTCACCGGCGGCATCGGCGAGAACAGCGCCGAGGTCCGCGGCCTGGTNNGCCAACCGACGAGGAGCTGATGATCGCCCGCGACACCGCGCGTCTGGTCGCCGACCGCTGACCATCGGCGACCCGCTCGCATGCCGCCGCGACCCGGCCCCGTACCGCTGACCGTCGACGACCCGGCCCCGTACCGTTTGCTTGTGGTCCGCTACCGCGTCCTGGTCTCCGGCCGGGTTCAGGGTGTCTTCTTCCGCGATACCTGCCGGCGCCTCGCCGAGGAAGGCGGCGTGGCCGGATGGGTCCGCAACCTGCCCGACGGCCGGGTCGAAGCCGTCTTCGAGGGCCCGGCCGAGGATGTCGGCCGCCTAGTGGACTGGACCCGCCACGGCCCCCGCCACGCGATGGTCGTCCACGTCGACATCCAGGCCGAACAACCCGAAGGACTCGACACGTTCCGGATCACCTAACAGA
>PLDT01000060.1:0-21084 GCA_003136255.1 Actinomycetota bacterium | reverse complement strand
GGCCTTATTTTCCGGTTCCGCCGGACCTGGGAAGTCGCTCTCCATTGCGCGGGATGAGCCACATGGGACGGTTGTTCCTGGCGGCGTATCCTCAGAAGGGAATGGCTTCATCTGCGGGCGAGGGGAGAGTCTGTGGCCGAGCCGCCGGTTACCTTCGCCGGTTTACTGCGGAAACTGCGCACCGAGGCCCGGCTGACTCAGGAGGAACTGGCTGAGGCGGCTGCCCTGAGCCCACGGTCGGTCAGCGACCTGGAGCGCGGCATCGCCGCCACGCCGCGCCGGGAAACGGTCCGGCTGCTGGCCGACGCGCTGAACCTGGCCGGCCAGGCCCGGGCGGAGTTCGAGGCAGTCGCGCGAGGGCGGCCCGTGCCTGCCGGGCCGGACACCGACGCGACGGCCCTGCGAACGCTGCCCCGCGACATCGCCTCGTTCACCGGGCGGCAGCGGGAGCTGGCCGAACTGGTCGAGGCCGCGGCGGATGCGGGCGGGGTGGTGGGCATCCACGCGATCGGCGGAATGGCCGGGGTCGGCAAGACCGCCTTCGCCGTGCACGCCGCGCACCGGCTGGCCGACCGGTTCCCCGGCGGGCAGATCTTCCTGCCCCTGCATGGGCACACGCCCGGGCAACAGCCGGTCGACCCGGCCGACGCGCTGGCCAGCCTGCTGCTGACCGCCGGGGTTCCCCCAGCGCAGATCCCGCCGGGACTGGAGGCGCGGATAGCGCTGTGGCGGGACCGGCTGGCCGAAAAGCAGCTGCTGCTGGTGCTGGATGACGCGGCCAGCAGCGAGCAGGTCCGGCCGCTGCTGCCCGGCGCCGGCGGCAGCCTGGTGCTGGTCACCAGCCGCCGCCACCTGTCCGCGCTGGAGGACGCCACGGCGGTCAGCCTGGACACCCTGCCGCCCGGGGAGGCCGCCGGGCTGCTGGTCCGNNCCGGCCTGGACCACGGCCGGGCGCGCCGCCGAGCTGGCCGCCGCCCGGGACCGGCTGGAGCTGATGACCACCGAGAACCTGTCGGTGGCCGCCGCGTTCAACCTGTCCTACGCCGACCTCACCCCCGGCCAGCAGCGGCTGTTCCGCAGGCTGGGCCTGCACCCCGGCACCGACATCGACGCCTACGCCGCCGCCGCCCTGGACGGCACCGACCTCGCGGCCGCCCGCCGCGGCCTGGAGGCCCTGTACGACCAGTACCTGCTCACCGAGTCAGCCCAGGGCCGGTACCGGCTACACGACCTGATCCGCGAGCACGCCCGCGCCTTGGCCGATCACCTCGACCCGGACCGGGACCGGGACGGTGCCACCACCCGGCTGCTGGACTACTACCAGCACGCCGCCGCCCGCGCCAATACCCTCATCGCCCGCCAACCCCATACCAGTCCCGCCCCCGCCGAAGCCGACGCCGTGGTACCGGCCGTGATTCCCGACCTGGCCGACAGCGAGCAGGCCCTAGCCTGGGCCCGGACCGAGCGGGCCAGCCTGCTCGCCTGCCTGGACTACGCCACCAGGACCGGCCAGCACGCCCGGGTCATCGCCCTCACCGCCGGCCTCGCCGGGCTCTTGCGCAGCGACGGCCCCTGGGCCGACGCCATCACCCGGCACACGGCCGCGATCCAGGCCGCAGGCCATCTCGGCGACCGGCTCGGTCAGGCGCACGCCCTCACCGGCCTCGGGGACATGCGGCGGCTGACGGGTGATTATCCGGCCGCGGTCCAGGCGCTGGAGCAGGCCCTGGGCATCTACCGTGACCTCGGTGATCGGCTCGGTCAGGCCAGGGCCCTCCACGGCCTTGGGGACGTGCGGCGGCCGACGGGTGATTATCCGGCCGCGGTCCAGGCGCTGGAGCAGGCCCTGGGCATCTACCGTGACCTCGGTGATCGGCCCGGCCAGGCCAACGCCCTCAACGGCCTGGGGGTCATCCGGCTGACGACGGGTGATTATCCGACTGCGGCCCGGGTGCTGGAGCAGGCCCTGGGCATCTACCGTGACCTGGGTGACCAGCACGGCCAGGCCAACGTCCTCAACAACCTCGGGAACGTGCGGCAGGTGACGGGTGATTTCCCGGCCGCGGCCCAGGCGCTGGAGCAGGCCCTGGGCATCTACCGCGACCTCGGCACCCGGCTCGGCCAGGCCAACGCCCTCCTCTCCCTCGGGGAGGTCTGGCGGCTGATCGGTGATTACCCGGCCGCGGCCCAGGTGCTGGAGCAGGCGCTGGACATCTACCGCGACCTCGGCACCCGGCTTGGCCAGGCCGCTGCACTCGGCTCGCTCGGGGAGGTCCGGCGGGCGACGGGCGATTACCCGGCCGCGGCCCAGGCCCTGGATCAGGCCCTGGGCATCTTCCGTGACCTCGGCATCCGGAGCGACGAGGCCACGGCGCTCAACGAGAGAGGGACGCTGTACCGGCTCAGCGGTGACGTCACGCAGGCTGAGGAGTGTCACCAGCAGGCCCTGGACCTGGCCCGCGCTATCGCCAGCCCCTGGAACGAGGCGTACGCGCTGGCCGGCCTGGGCCGCTGCGCCCTGGCCGCCGGCCACGCCACGCAGGCGGAGGAACTCCTGCGGCAGGCACTGGAGATCTTCCAGCGGATCGGCGCAGCCGAGGTCCCGGATCTGCTCGCCGAGCTAGCCGCCCTCACCGGCCATGAACAGCCCGGCTCAGCCTTAGGCTGGGTAGGTGGCGGAAGCGGCGAGCCAGGCGGCTGCGAGGACTCCGGCGGACGGGACCGCGGAGGTCTGGTGGGCGCGTCGCGGGGACGCTTCGCCGCGGCTGGCCGGCCTGCTCGACGATGTCGAGCGGGAGCGCTGGAACGCCTACCGGCGCGAGGCGGATCGCGACCGCTTCCTGGTTGGCTGTGGGCTGGCCAAGACGGTGATCGCGGCCTGCACCGGCCGGCGGGCGGCCGAGGTGAGCTTCGACCGGGCCTGCCGCCGGTGCGGCCGGTCGCACGGCAAACCGGTCCTGCGGGGCGGTGACCTCGAGTTTTCCGTCTCTCACTCCGGCGACCTGGTGGCCGTCGCGGTGGCGACGGCGCCTGTCGGCGTGGACGTCGAACAGCTGGACGAACGCTCGCGCGAGCCAGGCGGCGACGACCTGGCCGCGCTGGGCCGCACGGTCCTCGCCGAGGAAGAACAGACGGCGCTGGCCGCGGTTGATCCGGCGGGCCAGGCGCGCGCCTTCCTGGTCGCGTGGACCCGGAAGGAGGCCGTGACCAAGGCCCAGGGCGACGGGCTACGGGTCCCGTTCGGGCAGGTCGTCGTGGCCGCGGACCCGGCGGTGCCCCGCCTGACGGCCTGGCCCTACCCGCAGGACCCGGGGAGCGTGTCGCTGCTCGACCTCGACCCGGGCCCCGGCTACGTGGCGGCGCTTGCGGTCATCGGCCGCTGCCACGCGGCGCCGGCCCGGGACGGATCGGCGCTGCTCGCAGGCCTGGAGGCCGGTGCCCTGAGCTGATCGCTGCAGGCGAACGCGGAGCGGAAATTTGTACGGGCTCTTCTTTCTTGAGTGTAGGTGACTCAAGCTTTTGGAGGCCAAGTAATGACTGAAACGCTCACCCTGCCGGTGCTGCCAATAGACGACGAAGTGGTCCTGCCCGGAATGGTAGTGCCGCTGGAGACCTCGCAGCCGGAAGTCGGCGCCGCGATCGACGCGGCCCGGATGCCGTCCAGGCAGGTTCCCGGCGTGCGTTCGGAGGTCAAGGCCCGCGTCCTGCTCGTGCCGCGCCTGCCCGATCGTGGGCTGGCCGGGGTGGGCACGCTCGCCGTCGTGGAGCAGGTTGGACGCCTGCCCGGCGGGCAGCCGGGCGCGGTCGTCCGCGGCATCGCCCGGGTCAAGATCGGCTCCGGGACCACCGGTCCTGGTGCCGCGCTGTGGGTCGAGGGCACCGTACTCGAGGACACGAACGGCGGGCCCAAGGCCGACGAGCTGGCCCAGCAGTACAAGTCCCTGGTCACCGGGATCCTGCAGCAGCGGGGTGCCTGGCAGGTCATCGACGCCATACAGCAGCTCGACGACGCGTCCGCGATCGCGGACCGGGCCGGCTACGCCAGCTACCTCAACACGGCGGAGAAGCTCCAGCTGCTGGAGACCGCCGACCTGGTCGAGCGGCTCGAGCTGGTTATCGGCTGGACCAAGGAGCACTTGGCCGAGCTGAACGTGGCCGAGTCCATCCGCAAGGACGTCGCGGAGGGCATGGAGAAGCAGCAGAAGGAATTCCTGCTGCGTCAGCAGCTCGCCGCGGTGCGCAAGGAGCTCGCCGACCTGAACGGCGACGCGGCCACCGAGGAAGACGACTACCGCGCTCGGGTGGAGGCCGCCGACCTGCCGGAGGCGGTCAAGACCGCCGCGCTGAAGGAAGTCGACAAGCTGGAGCGGACCAACGACGCCTCACCCGAGGTCGGCTGGATCCGGACCTGGCTGGACACCGTCCTCGACATCCCGTGGAACGAGCGGACCGAGGACGCCTACGACATCGCCGGCGCGCGGCGGGTCCTGGACGAGGATCACACCGGCCTGGACGACGTCAAGGAGCGGATCATCGAGTACCTGGCCGTGCGCAAGCGCCGCGCGGACCGAGGCCTGGGCATCATCGGCGGACGTCGTTCCGGCGCGGTGCTCGCCCTGGTCGGCCCGCCCGGTGTGGGCAAGACCTCGCTCGGCGAGTCGGTGGCCCGGGCCATGGACCGCAAGTTCGTCCGGGTGTCGCTGGGCGGCGTGCGGGACGAGGCGGAGATCCGCGGGCACCGGCGCACCTACGTCGGCGCGCTGCCCGGCCGGATCGTGCGCGCCATCCGCGAGGCTGGCTCGATGAACCCGGTCGTGCTGCTCGACGAGGTGGACAAGATCGGCTCGGACTACCGGGGCGACCCCGCGTCCGCGCTGCTCGAGGTCTTGGACCCCGCGCAGAACCACACGTTCCGCGACCACTACCTCGAGGTCGAGCTCGACCTGTCCGATGTGGTGTTCCTGGCCACGGCCAACGTGCTGGACGGGATCCCCGGCCCCCTGCTGGACCGGATGGAGCTGGTCCAGCTCGACGGGTACACCGAGGACGAGAAGGTCCTCATCGCCCGGGATCACCTGCTGCCCAGGCAGCTGTCCAAGGCCGGGATGAACGCCGAGGAGGTGTCGGTCGGCGAGGACGCGCTGCGGCTGGTCGCGGGTGAGTACACCCGCGAGGCCGGAGTGCGGTCGCTGGAGCGGTCCATCGCGCGCATCCTGCGTAAGGTCGCGGCGCGAGTGGCCCTGGACGACATCACCCTGCCGGTCAGCGTGGGCGTGGGCGAGCTGAAGGACTACCTGGGGCGGCCGCGGTTCACCCCGGAGACCAGTCTGGCCGCGCCCGATCGCCGGACCGCGGTGCCCGGCGTGGCCACCGGCCTGGCGGTGACCGGCGCGGGCGGGGATGTCTTGTACATCGAGGCGTCCCTGGCCGGGCGGGAGACCGGCGAGACCGGAGTCACGCTCACCGGCCAGCTCGGTGACGTGATGAAGGAGTCGGCCCGGATCGCGCTGTCCTACCTGCGCTCGCACGGCGACGAGCTCGGCTTGCCGGTCGGCGAGCTGAAGGATCGCGGCGTGCACGTGCACGTGCCGGCCGGAGCGGTGCCCAAGGACGGCCCGAGTGCGGGCGTCACGATGACCACCGCGCTCGCGTCGCTGTTGTCCGGGCGGCCGGTCCGCGCCGACGTGGCCATGACCGGGGAGGTGTCCCTCACCGGGCGGGTGCTGCCCATCGGCGGGGTCAAGCAGAAGCTGCTGGCCGCGCACCGGGCCGGGATCACGACCGTGCTGATCCCGCAGCGGAACGAGCCGGACCTGGATGATGTTCCGGCCGAGGTGCTCGAGAAGCTGGAGGTGCACCCGGTCGGCGATGTCCGCGAGGTGCTCCGGCTGGCGCTCGAGCCCGCGGCCGGGGCCGCCGAGCCGGTTGCCGTGCCCGAGGCCGCGTAGGGCTAAGCCCTGGCCGGCCTCCGGCGCGTCGTCCGGCAGGACGGCCGCATCGGTGGCGGCAGGGAAGACGTCGGTGGCCGCTAGGTCCCAGATGTAGCTGGGATTAGCGGCCACCGCGCGTCTGTGGGCGTCCTCGGGAGCCTGTTCGGCCGGGGGCGCCACGTAGTCGGCGGGAACCGGGGCCGCCGCGAAGCCGAGGTCCTGCCGCGCAGGCAGGGCCTCGGTCCGCGTTTCGGCCGCGTCCGACGCGGCCGGCCCCGAGCCGGGCGCGGCCGGCCCAGAGCCAGCCGCGGGCGGCGTCAACCCGAACGCCGGCAGGGGCACGTCGAACGCTGGCGGCGTCAAGCCGAAGGCGGGGGTGGACAGGTCGAAATCCGCGGGCGGGGTGGTCAGGTCGAAGCTGACCGGCGGCGCGGGCTCGGTTGTCGCGCCGGGTGGTACCGGCATGTCTCTGGGGACCCGGATGCCCCGGCCCGGCTCTAGCGGAGGCTCGCCGGCCGAGGTCAGGGGGAGCGGGCCGAACAGGCGTCTCGGCTGCTGCGCGGGGGCCCACGGCGGGCCCGAGGAGGCGTCCGGGCGGCCCGCGCCGCGGCCGGCCCGGTAGGAGGACTTGGACAGCGGCGCCACGACTGGGCGTGACGTGGTGCCCGTAGCGGGGCTGATCTCGCCGATGCCGCCGCCTTGCCAGCCCGCAGGCGAAGCCCAGGCCGCGGTGGATGGGCTCGGCCGGGCGGCCGGTACACCGCCCGGTGCTCGCGCGTCGTCGGCCGTCACAGAGCCCGGGGCCGCTGCGGGCCCTCGGTCCGGCTTGCCGTTCTCGTGCTGGCCGCGGGTCCGCGGCCGGTCGTGCGCCCTGGCCCGGCCGCGCTCCCGGCGGAAGCGGATGACCAGCAAGGCGATGACGAGCAGCACGATCAGCCCGACCACCGCGGCCACCGCGGCCCGCAGCACCGATCCGGCCAGCGCGCTGGCGGCCGCCCGGTGCGGTGCGGCCACCGGGTGCCGCGCGACCTTATGCGATGCGACGGGAGCAGGCTGATGGGGCTGGCTCGCGGTGATGCTCGCGGTGATGATGGCGGCCATGTCCACCGCCCGGATCGCGTCCACGGTGCCGTAGCCCGCGCCGGCGGCCGACCGGGCCGGCTGCGGGGGGAGGCCGGCCCCGGGCGCCGCGGCGACCGTGCTCTCGATCAGGGCCTGGGTCACCTGGGCCACGGTGAGGTGCGGGAACCTGGACAACACCAGGGCGGCCACGCCCGCCACGATGCCGCTGGCCGTGCTCGTGGAGCTGATCGTCGCGTAGCCGTCCGGCGGGGTCGCCACGACCAGGCTGACCCCCGGGGCCGTCAGCGACACGTAGGGCCGCGTGCTGCTGAACGAGGCCAGGTGCCCGGTGCGGTCGACGGCCCCCACCGCGATGACGCCCGGGTAGGCGGCCGGGTAGTTCACCCGGTCCGCGCCCAGGCCGTCGTCGCCCGCGGGCGCGACCAGCACCACCCCTTTGCTCAGCGCGTAGCCGACCGCCGCTTGCTCTGCGGGGCTGCCGCCCGCCGCGGCCGGATCGCCCTTGCTGGTCAGGCCGAGCGTCCCTGGGTCAAGCGGCAGGTCGATGACCCGGGCTCCGTGATCGGCCGCGTACCTGATGCCCTCGGCGATGGCCTCCGGCAACTGTCGGCTGACGGTCTGGTCCGAGGCCAGCGGATCGTTGAACTCCAGCGTCACCCGGACCGAGAGGATCTTCGCCGCGGGCGCGACGCCGACCAGGCCCGACCCGGGCTGGTGGCTGGCGATGATGCCGGCCACGGCGGTGCCGTCGAAGCCCCAGTACGGGCTGCCCGGGGTCCGGCCGGAGCCGGTGTAGTCGGGCCCGGTGATCACCGAGCCGGTCAGGCCCGGGTAGCTGGCGTCGACCCCGGTGCTGAGGATGGCGACGGTTATCCCGGATCCCTGGGATTTCTGCCACGCCTGCGGCACCTGCAGGCCAGCCAGCCACCATTCCTGATCGCGGACGCTACTTTCGAATCGCATGGTCGTGGCGGTGGTGAGCTCGCGGGCGGCATTTTCGGATCCCGCGCGTGCGGAGGTGGCGGGTCCGCGGGCGGTATTACCGTGTCCCGCGGGCGCGGCGGTGGCGGCGATAGCGGGCGCGAAGCCCATGACGCCCAGCACAGTTAGCACCGTCGCCAGACCTGAGGTGAACGGCAGCAAAGTACCGCGCAGCAATCGGTGTGACACTTTGGTCAGATTTCTCCTCCGAGGCTGGCCGAGCGGGCCTGCGGGTAGCGATGTTCGGCCGGCTATGTAATCGTGCCATGCACCCGGCCTAGGCGGAATGCGTCATGGGCGAATTGTTGGCGGTGCTGCGGCAATCGATACCCGCGCTCCGGGCGGCAGGCCGAGGCGCTGGGCCGCGTCGCCGCCGTTCACCGCGATAGAGACCAGCCCGGCGCTATCGGCATAGGCGACCAGCTCACCGGGCGCGACGGCGCCGAACATTTCCCGGTAAGGCACGGTCAGCTGATGGCGGCCGCAGCGGATGTGCGCGGTGGCGCCCGGCTTGAGGCCGATTTCCGCGGCGTCCGACGCGGTAATCGTGAGCTGGACATTTCCGAATCGGTCCACGGTCAGCACCTCTCCTTCCGCGACGGAATCGCGGATCAGCCTTTCCGGTGCGGGCAGCGTGACCAGATCCGCGACGTCGATTTCCGCTCCGGTCGCGGCCAGTTCGGTGCCGTCGGCCAGATGCGCGGCGACCGGCATGAAGATATCGCGGCCATGGAAGGTGGCCGTGACGTCGGCCAGCCACAGGTCGCGGTTGGTCAGGCTGAAGGCACGCGCCGGGCCGCCCGCGGCCGTTACGGCCCAGGAGAGCAGTCCGTTGTCGGGACCGATGAACACCGAGTCTCCCGCCGCCACCGCGACGCCGCGCCGCGCGGTGCCGACACCGGGGTCGACCACCGCCACGTGCACGGCCGGCGGCAGGTAGGGCACGGTCTGGGCCAGCACGGCCGCACCGCGCCGGACGTCGCCGGGCGGGACCAGGTGGGTCACGTCGATGATGCTGGCGTGCGGCGCGATCCGGGCCGCCACGCCGTGGCAGGCGGCCACGAATCCGTCTTCGAGCCCGTAGTCGGTGAGGAAGCTGAGGTAGCCAAAACGGGTCACGAACGGTGAGCGTACGTCGCCGGTACGCCGAGGTACAGCCCGGCCGGGGCAAGGTACGTTGGGAGGAATCGGATGAAGGCGCGAGAGGAGGTCGCATGTCCGGGTTGTCCGAACGCGACATGCGCATCCTCGCCTTCGAGCGGCGCGGCTGGCGGTCACCGGGGGTCAAGGACCAGGCCATCGCCGAGGTGCTCGACCTCCCGGCCACCCGGTACTACCAGCTGCTCAACGAGCTGATCGACCGGCCCGAAGCACTGGCCTTCGATCCGGCGCTGGTCAAGCGCCTGCGCGCCCAGCGCGCCCGGCGCCAGCGCATCCGGTCGCCCCGCACAAAGGGGCGGTCCGCGTGAAGGGGNNGCGTGAAGGGGCGGTCGGCGTGACGTATCCGCCGCGGGCGGCCACGCCGGAGGGACAGGCCGGGCTGGACGCGCTGCTCAGCAGCCCGCAGCACGCGCTGGTCGGCACGGACTTCGACGGCACGCTGGCGCCCATCGTGACCGAACCCCGGGACGCGCGGGCCCTGCCCGGAGCGGTGCCCGCGCTGACCAGGCTGGCCCGGGCGGTCGGCACGCTCGCGGTCATCACCGGCCGGCCCGCGGCGGACGCGGTCGCCTACGGCGGGCTCGAGGCCGTCCCCGGCCTCATCGTGCTCGGTCACTACGGCTGGCAGCGCTGGCACGATGGTGAGCTAGCCGGGGCCGTCTCGCCGCCCGCGGTGCAGGCCGCCCGCCAGGCCCTGCCCGGCGTGCTCAGCCAGGCGGGCGCCCCGGAGGGCACCTGGATCGAGGACAAGGGGCACGCGCTGGCCGTTCACACCCGCCGCACGGCCGATCCGGAGTCGGCGTTGCGCCTGCTCCGCGGGCCGCTGGAGGACCTGGCCGCCCAGCTCGGGCTGGCGGCCGAACCGGGCCGGATGGTGATCGAGCTGCGGCCGCCCGGCGTGGACAAGGGCACCGCGCTGACTGACCTGGTCACCGAACGCGCCGCGGATTCGGTCCTGTTCTGCGGCGATGATCTCGGTGACCTGCCCGCCTTCGCCGCCGTGCGCGCGCTGCGCGCGGAAGGGATCCCGGGCTGTGCTGTGGCCAGCGCCAGCGCCGAGTCCCCGCAGGTCGCGGCCGAGGCCGACCTGGTGGTGGACGGGCCCGAGGGGATCGTGGCACTGCTCGCCGCGCTCGCGTCCGAACTGGGCGGCTGAGCGGCTACCGGGCCGCTGAGCGGCGACTGGGCCGCTGGGCGCCGGCTACCGCCGCTAAAGCGCCGGCTACCGCCGCTAAAGCGCCGGCTACCGGTCCAGCGCGGCCAGCTGGTCCCGGAACCAGCGGGCGGGCGGGCTGGCCGCTGCGGTGGCGGCCAGGGCGTCGCTGCGGCGGCGGCGTTCGGCGTCCGGCATGGCCAGCGCCTGGTGCAGGGCCGCGGCGGTCTCGCTGACGTCGAAGGGGTTGACCAGCAGCGCGTCGCGGTGCAGGGTCGCGGCGGCGCCCGCCTCCCGGGACAGCACCAGCGCGCAGCCGCGTTCGGACAGCACCGGGCCTTCCTGCGCCACCAGGTTCATGCCGTCCCTGATCGGGTTGACCAGCAGCACGTCGGCCACCGCGCAGGCGGCGAGCGACCGCGGGTAGTCGTCCTTCACCTCCAGGATCAGCGGGTTCCAGTCCGGCGTGCCGAACTCCGCGGTGATCTCCGCCGCCATCTGTATGACCCGCTCGGTGTAGGCGCGGTACTCAGGCACCGCCGACCGGGACGGGTAGGCGAAGGCCAGGTGAACCACCCGGCCGTGCCACTCGGGCCGGGTGGCGAGCAGTTCGCGGTAGGCGGCCAGGCCGCGCACGATGTTCTTGGACAGCTCGGTGCGGTCGACCCTGACGATCAGCTTGCGGCCTGCGGCCGCCCGCTCGAGGGCGGCCATGTGAGCGCGCACATCGTCGTCCCGGGCGCGGTCTCGCAGCGCGGGGGCGTCCACGCCCAGCGGATGCACGGCCACGTGCGTGACCCGGCCGCGGTAAACCACCCGGCCGACGGTATCCGCNNCCGCCCGGGTCGGCCCGCTTCACCTCAGCGCCCAGGATCGCTTCGCAGCAATCGAGGAACGCGGCGGCCCACCGCTCGGCGTGAAAGCCCACGCAGTCCGCCCCGAGCATCCCGTCGAGCACGGCCCAGCCCACCTCGCGGGGGAGCAGCCGGTAGTAGTCCGGCGGGGCCCACGGAGTATGCGAGAAATGCGCCAGCCGGATGTCGCGGGAGACGCCATCCAGCCGGTCCCGCAGCAGGCGCGGAGCCAGGCACAGGTGGTAATCCTGGATCAGCACGCGGATAGGCTCGCCATCCGCCAGGGCCTCTTCGGCCAGGGCCTGCGCGAACGCCTCGTTGTAGGCCAGGTAGGACTCCCAGTCGCGCCGGAACGGCCCGTCCCACTGCGGCTGGGTAGGGGTATCGAACAGCAGGTGATGCAGGAACCACAAGACCGCGTTGGCGACGTGGTTGTAGGCGCGATCGAAGATGTCCGGCGGGATGTCGAGCATCCGCACCGGAACGCCGCTGTACTGCGAGGCACCCGCGTCCTGCCGCCGCGCGAACGCGCGGTCGGCGTCGCTGAGCGCGGCGCAGATCCACGTCACACTGGCCCCAGCCGCCACGGCCTCCAGGCCCGACGTCACCCCGGCGATCATGCCGCCGCCGCCCCGCTGTCCCACCAGCGAGCCGCCGGTGCCGAACTGGTACGAGACCGGACCGCGATTGGACGCCACGAGAACCCGCTGCTTCATCAAGATCGCGGCGAACGACCCTGGCCTTCACGCCCAGAGCAAACGCCGCTCCCTCCCTCCGTAAATGACAAGTGTGGCGGATAGCCTGGCAGACGGGTGCGATACCGCGGCGGGGCAGGGGAATCGTAGCTTCCGTCGACCCTGCGGTACGCTTGTCTCGTTTGGAACACAACTGAATAACGCTCATCCAGAGGGGTGGAGGGATCGGCCCTGCGAAGCCCCGGCAACCTATCGCGCATCTATGCCCAGCTCGGGCGGCCCAGCTCAAATCGGCGGGGCGCGTGACATGGTGCCAAGTCCGGCCCGCGGTCAAGGTGACCGCTGGAAAGATGGGGAAGGAAGGCCTCGCCGTGACCACAGCAACACCCCGCACACCCGAAACTTCCCGGTTCGGCTATGCCACCGGGCTGACGTGCCGCGAATGCGGCCAGGTCTACGAGCTCGGCCCGCTCTACGCCTGCGGCGAGTGTTTCGGCCCGCTCGAGGTCGGTTACGACTACCCGCGGCTGGACCGGTCCGTCATCGAGGCCGGGCCGCCGAACATGTGGCGGTACGCGCCGCTGCTCCCGGTGCCAGCGGACATCGCGAGCCGGCCCACCATGGAGCCCGGTTACACCCGGTTGTTCCGCGCCGACAACCTGGCCCACGCGCTGGGCATGCGCAGGTTGTGGATCAAGGACGACCGGGGCAACCCGACGCACTCGTTCAAGGACCGGGTGGTCGCGGTGGCCTTGGTCGCGGCGACCGAGCTGGGCTTCAAGGTGCTGGCCTGCCCGTCGACCGGGAACCTGGCCAACGCGGTGGCCGCGGCGGCGGCCCGGGCGGGCATCCGGTCCGTGGTGCTCGTCCCCGCCGACCTGGAGCCGCAGAAGATCATCACCACCTCGGTCTACGGCGGCACGTTCGTCACCGTGGACGGCACCTACGACGACGTGAACCGGCTCGCGTCCGAGCTGGCCGGCGAGCACGAGGACTGGGCGTTCGTCAATGTGAACGTACGGCCCTACTACGCCGAGGGCTCCAAGACCCTCGCCTTCGAGATCGCCGAACAGCTCGGCTGGCGGCTTCCCGAGCAGGTCGTGGTGCCGATCGCCTCCGGCGCCCAGCTGGTCAAGGTGGACAAGGGCTTCGGCGAGCTGACCACGCTCGGGCTGGTCCCGGAGGCCCCGTGGCGGATGTTCGGCGCCCAGGCCAGCGGGTGCGCGCCGGTCTCGGCCGCGTTCGCGGCCGGGTACGACGTGGTGCGCCCGGTCAAACCGGCCACCATCGCCAAGTCGCTGGCCATCGGCAACCCGGCGGACGGGCCGTACGTCCTGGACGTGGTGCGCCGCACCGGCGGCGCGATCGCCGACGTCAGCGACGACGAGATCGTCGACTCGATGCGGCAGCTGGCCTCAGCCGAGGGCATCTTCGGCGAGACCGCGGGCGGCGTCACCCTCGGCGTGCTGCGCAAGCTACTGGCCGCCGGGCAGCTCGACCCCGAGGCGGAGACCGTGATCATCAACTCCGGTGACGGGCTGAAGACCCTGGACGCGATCACCGCGGTGCTGGACCTGCCCGCCGCGATCAGGCCGACCCTGGAAGCGTTCCAGGAGGCGATCTCATGCCGGATATGAACACCGTGTCGGTTCGAATCCCGACCATCCTGCGCACCTACACCGCGGGCGCGGCCGAGGTGAGCGCCACCGAGGGCAGCCTGCGCGAGGTCATCGCCGGCCTGGACGTGGCCTATCCCGGCCTCGGCGGCCGGATCCTCGACGACGGAGGCCGGCTGCGCCGGTTCGTCAACGTCTACGTCGGCGAGGAAGACGTGCGGTTCGCGCAGGGACTCGATACCGCGGTGCCCGCGGGAGCGCGGGTTTCCTTCATTCCCGCGGTGGCCGGCGGCGCCCCCAAACCCGGGCCGGGCGCGGCTGACCTGAGCCAGATGGCGTGATTGGGGGGTAAGTGGCGCCAGAATCGCTCGGGACCGGGTAAGGTCAATTCCGGTCGCGGTCGGACGGGGCCGGTTTTGCGTGCTAGACACCGTGCTGGACACGCAGCCGCTCTCACCCGTTCGCGATCGACGGGTTCCGCGTTGGCAAGGGCGGGGCTCGAGTCCCGAGCGCAGTTAGGGAGTTGTTTGGAATGGCTCAGGGCACCGTCAAGTGGTTCAACCCGGACAAGGGATACGGCTTTATCGCCGTCGACGGTGGCAAGGACGTTTTCGTCCACTTCTCGGCTATCCAGTCGGATGGCTATCGCACCCTCGAAGAGGGCCAGCGGGTCGAGTTCGAGATCACGCAAAGCGACCGGGGCGCGCAGGCCGACAAGGTCATCGTCGTCACGTAGGTTCGCCGGTGGCCCCGGATTCACCCCCGGGGCCACTGATCTACCGGGTTCAGCTATCGGCCCGGCCCCGGCGGGCCGGGCCGTAGGCGTTTCCGAGGGCGATGGTTTGCACTCTCACCATGAGAGTGCTAAACATGACTCTGGCACTCTCCATGTGTGAGTGCCAGCATGATGGCGGGATCGGGCGATGAGGCACGACCTCGCGGCAGGAAAGGACTGTCCGCCGGGGGGTGCCGGCCGTCGCGGGCGTCGGCTCGATCCACGCATACGCCACGGAGGACTGGAGCCTATGGCAGCCAAGATGATCGCGTTTAGTGAGGACGCCCGGCGCGGCCTCGAACGCGGTATGAACCAGCTCGCCGACGCCGTGAAGGTAACCCTCGGCCCCAAGGGCCGGAATGTGGTTCTCGAGAAGAAGTGGGGCGCACCCACGATCACCAACGATGGTGTATCCATCGCCAAGGAGATCGAGCTCGAGGACCCCTGGGAGAAGATCGGTGCCGAGCTTGTCAAGGAAGTAGCAAAGAAGACCGACGACGTGGCCGGAGACGGCACCACGACGGCGACCGTGCTGGCCCAGGCGCTCGTGCGCGAGGGCCTGCGCAACGTCGCGGCGGGGGCCAACCCGATGTCGCTTAAGCGGGGCATCGAGGCCGCCGTCGAGCGGATCAGCGAGGAGCTTTCCAAGCAGGCTAAGGACGTGGAGACCAAGGCGCAGATCGCCTCCACCGCGTCCATCTCGGCCGGGGACACCGCGATCGGCGAGATGATCGCCGAAGCGATGGACAAGGTCGGCAAGGAAGGCGTTATCACCGTCGAGGAGTCCAACACCTTCGGCCTGGAGCTTGAGCTCACCGAGGGCATGCGGTTCGACAAGGGATACATCGCCCCGTACTTCGTCACCGACCCCGAGCGGCTCGAAGCCGTCCTTGAGGACCCGTACATCTTGATCGTGAACTCCAAGATCTCGGCCAACAAGGACCTGCTCCCGCTGCTGGACAAGGTGGTGCAGTCCGGCAAGTCGCTGGTCATCATCGCCGAGGACGTCGAGGGCGAGGCCCTGGCGACCCTGGTCGTGAACAAGATGCGCGGCCTGTTCAAGTCGGTGGCGGTCAAGGCCCCCGGCTTCGGCGACCGCCGCAAGGCCATGCTCGGTGACATCGCCATCTTGACCGGTGGCCAGGTCATCAGCGAGGAAATCGGCCTCAAGCTGGACAACGCGGACCTGGACGTACTCGGCCGGGCCCGCAAGGTCGTGGTCACCAAGGACGAGACCACGATCGTGGACGGCGCCGGGGACGCGGACCAGATCGCCGGCCGGGTCAACCAGATCCGCACCGAGATCGACAACACCGACTCCGACTACGACCGGGAGAAGCTGCAGGAGCGGCTGGCCAAGCTGGCCGGCGGCGTCGCGGTCATCAAGGCCGGGGCGGCGACCGAGGTCGAGCTGAAGGAGCGCAAGCACCGCATCGAAGATGCGGTCCGCAACGCCAAGGCCGCGGTGGAGGAAGGCGTCGTCGCCGGTGGCGGCGTGGCCCTGCTCCAGGCGGGCCGCAGCGCCTTCAAGAAGCTGGACCTGGCCGGTGACGAGGCGACCGGCGCGCAGATCGTGCGCCGCGCCGTCGAAGAGCCGCTCAAGCAGATCGCGATGAACGCCGGCCTCGAGGGCGGCGTGGTGGTCGAGAAGGTCAAGACCCTGGCCGCGGGCCACGGTCTGAACGCCGCGAACGGCGAGTATGTCGACATGTTCAAGGCCGGCATCATCGACCCCGCGAAGGTCACCCGCTCGGCGCTGCAGAACGCGGCCTCGATCGCTGGCCTGTTCCTCACCACCGAGGCAGTGATCGCGGAGAAGCCGGAGAAGGAAAAGGCCCCCGCCATGCCCGGTGGCGGCGGAGACATGGACTTCTGATCTAGAAGTCAAGTCAACTCAAGCCGAACGGCCCGGGGAATCCCCGGGCCGTTTTGGCGTCACGTTTCCCGGCGTATGCGCCGGCGTTAACGAAGCTGCGATCCGGCGTCCCGGACCGATAGCCTTAGAAGTGCCCATAGCATCCTGCCGGTCACCTGATCGCTGGTTGTTTTTAACAGTTCTCTCAACGTGAGGTCTGCGCGTGCCTACCGGCAAGGTCAAGTGGTACGACTCCGACAAGGGGTATGGCTTCCTCGCTCGCGACGACGGCGGCGAGGTCTTCGTGCATTCATCGGCGCTGCCCGCCGGGACGACCGCGCTTCGGCAGGGGCAGCGGGTGGAGTTCGGGGTGGCCGAGGGACGCCGGGGAGCGCAGGCGCTCCAGGTGCGGGTGCTCGAGCCGCCGCCCACCGTCGCGGTCCCCAAGCAGGCCCGCAAGAAGCCGGACGAGATGATCCTCCTGGTCGAGGACCTCATCAAGCTGCTCGATGACGTCTCGACGACCTACCGCCGCGGCAAGCTCCCGGACCCCAAGGACGGGAAGAAGATCGCCGCCGTGCTCCGCGCCGTGGCCGACGACATCGACGCCTAGGGTCAGCGCCGGGTCCGGGGCCGGGGCGGCGCGGCGGGTACCGGTCCGGGCTCCGGCCGCTCGGCGACGACCCGCCGCCTGCGCCGGACGACGATCAGGAACAGCGCCACGGTCAGCAGGCCCGCGGCGATGCCCAGGCCCGCCCGGCCGTTGTTGAGCATCGACACGAGCACCCCGAGCAGGCCGCCGGCCACGTTGGCCACCTGGTTCAGGGTCTCGGAGACCGCGAAGGTCGAAGACCGGACCTCGTCGCCGATCTCGCGCTGCACGATCGAGTCCTGGGCCAGCTTGGCCAGGCTCGCGCAGAAGATCGCGGCGAACGCCACCGCGATCACCGCCGTCAAGCCGAAGAACCAGGCCGCGGCGGCCGCGACCACCGGGGCCACGATGAGCACGGAGAACATGATGAGCTGCGGGGCGCGGGACTTGAGCCAGGATCCGATGACCATCGCGAAAATGCTGCCGCCCGCGACGGCGCCCGCGAGGGCGCCCAGCGCGAAGTGCTTGGAGACACCGAAGCGCTCGCTCTGCAGCACGAACACAAAGAAGAAGAGCGTGAAGCCGGAGAAGGCGCGCAGCACCGCGTTGCCGGTCATCGCCTCGGTCACCGCCGGGCCCACCCGGCTCAGCGTCCGCCAGTGACTGGGGCGGGTGCCCTTCTTGGTCCCGGACGCGGCCCCGGGCCCAGGTGGCAGGGACCCGGGGGGCAGGGCCGCCGCGGGCTCGTCGTAGGGGAGCGTCCCGTTGGGTTGGGTGGGCTCAGGGCCGTGCCACGGGTCGCTGGCAGGCCGGGCGGGCGGGGCCTGCGGGGCCGCCTCAGTCGGAGCCGGAGCGGGCGGGGAATCCACCTGGTCGGGCAGGCGCAGCGCGAGGACCATGGAGCCCAGGTAGACGACCATGGCCGCCCGGAGCACCCAGGCGGCGCCCCCGACCACCTGGATGCCCGCCGCGAGCCCGGCGGCCAGGGTGGCCGTGATCACCGCGATCAGCTGCGACCGCGCGTTCGCCCGGACCAGGGTGATCTGCTCGGGCAGCAGCCGCGGCGTGACCGACGCGCGGACCACCCCGTAGGCCTTCTGCAGCACGAGCACGCCGAACGCGGCGGGCAGCAGGTTGATCGGGTTGCTGACCGCGGCCGCCATCGCGTAGCACAGCAGGCCGCGGGCCAGCAGCGTGCCGGCCAGCAGGTACTTGCGGCCCTGCTGCACGCGGTCCAGGGCCGGCCCGATGAACGGGGCCAGCACCGCGAACGGGGCCATGGTCACGACCAGGAACAGCACCACCTTGCCCCGGGCCTGGTCCAGCGAGGTGTTGAAGAAGATCGTCCCGGCCAGCGACACGGCGACGAACGCGTCGCCGGCCCCGGCGGCGGCGGTCAGCTCGATGAGCGTGGACAGCCCGGTCCGGCCGGCCCCCGAGGCGCTGGTCACCCGGTGTACGAGGCCGCCGGTCCGGCGGGTGCCGGTCCGCACCGCGCCGGCCGTGGCGCGGGCCGCGCTCCCGGTTCGCCGCAGTGCCTCGGACATCCCCATGTACCCAGTATTCTTGGTCGTCGCCACTACGGCGAGTCCGCCGTGACGCAACCACCAGGTAACGATACCCGCCGCATGCGTGATGAGTGAGAATTGGTGACCGTGACTTCTGCCCGCACCCGCACCAGGGAACCGGATCAGGCCTGCGCCGAGGCCGTTGACCTCGCCCGGGCCGCCGTCGTGGCGATCGTGGGGCCCGATCAGGTCGGCAGGCACCTCGAGGTGATCGCCGAGGGCGAACGCGTCGTGACTCACCTGTTCGCCAGCGAGGACCCGGCCTACGCCGGGTGGCGATGGGCTGTGACGGTCGTTCGCGCGCCCCGCTCCAAGCTGGTCACGGTCAGCGAGACGGTGCTCCTGCCGGGGCCGTTCGCGTTGCTCGCGCCGCCCTGGGTGCCGTGGCACGACCGGTTGCGGCCCGGTGACCTGGGCGTCGGGGACCTGCTGCCCGCCCCGCCGGACGACGAACGGCTCGTCCCGCTGGTCACGCTGGAAGGCGACGACGCCGTCATCGACTGGTCGCACGAGGACGAGGACCCGGCGGAGGCCGCCGAGCTCGCCGCGTCCGGGCGCTCCCGCGTGCTGTCGGCCATCGGCCGGGAAAGCGCCTCCGAGCGCTGGTACGCCAGCGACCACGGCCCGCGGACGGCGCTCGCCCACGCGGCGCCCGCGCAGTGCGTCAGCTGCGGTTTCTTCGTGCCGCTTAGCGGTGAGCTCGGCCGGCTGTTCGGGGCCTGCGCGAACGCGTACGCGCCCGACGACGGCGGCGTCGTCTCGGCCGACCACGGCTGCGGAGCCCACTCCGAGTCGGTAGGCTGGCAGGCGTCGGCCCGGCCCCTCTCGCCGGTCATCGACGAGCTCGGCTACGACTTCGACTTGCCGGGCGTATCGGTGGAGGAGACGGTGTTCGAGCCGCTGTCCGNNCTGACCCTCGGCGCGCCGGGCCGCGGCCCGGGCCCGGCCGCGCTTGAGCCGCGGCACGTACCACAGGCCGAACAGCCCCATCGCCAGCCCGGCCACGCAGGTCCAGATCCACCACCGGGCGTCGGCCGGCAGGCGGTCCCGCACGATCAGCAGCACGATCAGCGCCACCGCCCAGCCGGCCGCGACGACGCCGGTGACCAACTGGTCGTTCGCCTCGAGCGGCGGGGGCTGGGCCGGGGGGCCGGTTTCCTTCACCCATCCAGGCTAGGGGGTCGCCGGTCCTGGGATGCTGCGTGCGGTCGGGCGGCGTGATGTACTTATGTCCACACCGCTGTGGCGCGTACCTTTAAAACCAAGGTTAACGATGATGACAGAGACCCAGACCAGTGCCGATGCCGGGCTGGCCACCGCGCTGCGGATCTCGGTGAGCAGGCTGGCGCGGCGGCTGCGGGCCCAGCGTACGGCTTCGGGCCTGACCGAGGCGGTGCTGTCGGAGACCCAGCTGGCCGCCCTGTCGGCCCTGGAAGTCCACCACGCCATGACCCCGGGCGAGCTGGCCGAGCACGAGAAGGTGCAGCCGCCGTCCATGACCCGCGTCATCGCGGTCCTCGAGGAGCGCGACCTGGTCCTGCGGTCACCGCACCCGACCGACCGGCGGCAGGTCGTCCTCACCGTCACCGAGGAAGGCCGGGCCGTGGTGCAGCGCGTGCGGCTCCGCAAGGACGCCTGGCTGGCCCGGCGGCTGGCCGAGCTGACCGACGGGGAGCTGGCCACGCTGGAGGCCGCGGTGCCGATCCTGGAGAAGCTCAGCCAGTCCTCATGAGCCCGGGCGCGGCGGGTCTAGCGGGCGCTGCTTTTCCGGCGTACGCAGCGGGCGCAGGGGCCAGCTGCCCAGCGTGGTGAACCGGGGGTACTCGGTCGCGCCCAGGCGGCTGCGGACCAGGTGGATGCGGTCCGCGGCCCACGACGGGCCCTGGTAGCCGTCCAGCGCCGCGACCAGCTCGGTGGCGTCGGCGGGCATCCGGCAGCGCGCCAGGGTCAGGTGGGGCCGGAACCGGCGGCCCTTATCGGGCGGCGGAGCGCCCGCGCGGCTCGCGCCCGCGGCCACCGACTCGGCCAGGTGCGCCAGCGCCCCGCGGTCCCCGGACAAGCCGCTCCACAGCACGTTGGCGCGGGTCGGGTCGGGGAAGGCGCCCGCGCCGCTGAACGCCAGCCGGAACACGTGATGGCGCCGCGCGGCGTTCTCCAGGCGCCGGAGCAGCCGGTTCGCGGCGGACTCGTCGACCTGGCCCAGGAAGGCCAGCGTCACGTGCCAGGCTTCCCGGTTGGTCCAGCGCAGGTCCTCCCGTCCGGCCCGCAGCGGCCCGGCCAGGGCGTCAAGCTCATCCAGCACGGCCGCGGGCGGGGCGATGGCCACGAACAACCGCATCAGCTCACCCGGCGCGGCAGCGGACCGCAGGGTTCCCGCAGGCGTCGTCGGGGGGACTAAACCGGTGCGCTCGGACCGAACCCGCTCGCCAAGCAATCCCGCGCCGTGAGCCTCGTTACCCATGTACCCACCTCGATCGTAAGCTGGCCCCCTTTGTAAGCGGGCCCCCTTTGCAGGCTGGCCCGCTTGTAAGCTGGCACCGTGAACCGGGTGCCCCGCTGGCTGCTGCCCGCCGTACTCGCGTTGCTGGTGCTGGTGGTGGTGATCGGCGCGATCATCCGCTAGCCGCCGTGCGCTCGACGACGTAGTCGATGCAGGCGGTGAGCGCCTGCACGTCGGCCGGATCGGTCGCGGGAAACATGGCGATCCGCAACTGGTTGCGCCCCAGTTTGCGGTAGGGCTCGACGTCGACGATTCCGTTCGCCCGCAGGGTTGCCGCGAGCGCTGCGGCGTCGACCGTGTCGTCGAAGTCGATCGTGCCGA
>PLDT01000372.1:0-9025 GCA_003136255.1 Actinomycetota bacterium | reverse complement strand
GTGCAGGCGTCCGCCACCTCGGGATATCGTCCCACCGCGGCCGCGATCTCCTCCGGCGAGGTCCGCCCGCCGCAGAACAGCTCGACGTAGGCCTCGGTGGTCCAGCCCATGGCGACCGGATCCACCCGGGCCGAGAAGCCGGTGATCGCGCCGGCCGCCCGCAGCCGGTCCACGCGCCGCTTGACCGCGGGCGCGGACAGCCCGACCTGCTGGCCGATCAGGGCATAGCTGGCCCGTGCGTCCTTGATCAGCGCGGCGATGATCCGTGCGTCGATGTCATCCACGGTCCCCGCCCAAGTGCCCGCCATTGGGGCAAACCCTACTCGGCTCCGGGCATAAAACGAGGCTCGGCGTCCCGCTTTCGCCGAGCCTCACTAGGTGAGACGCGAAGGTCGCCACACCGGTTGACGCGATCGGCGGAAAAACCTCGCGATCCGCCTCGGCGGTAAATCCGCGGTCACTGGGGGTTCTGGGGCGCGATCAGCGCGGGCGGTGTCGGGGCGGCGAACTCGATGCGAAGCACGGGCACGCCGCTCGCGCTCCTCGTGGTGAGGATAATGGTGGGACGCGACCCCGCCGGTACCGCGCGCAGGCTGGCCCGCAAGGCCCGCAGGTACGCCGGGCTGACGGCGCGAGCGGCCTGATCACTCTCGGCCAGGTCCGCGAACCGGAGCGGGATGCGCGGGTCGACACCGGACCCGACGTTCCCGAAGTCCAGGATGTCGACCGGCTGCCGGCCCGAGGCCAGGGAGGCGATGGCCAGCAGCAGCCGCGCGTCGACCTGGCCGGCCACCAACTGCTTCTTGGCCTTCGCCGACACCGTGATGCCCGACGTCCCCACCAGCCAGGATGCGGCTTGCTGCGCGGCGGCCCGATCCGCGCCGATCTGGGCCCAGTACGCGGCGGCGCCGTGGGGCGCGATCACGCGGACGGTGATGCTCGCGTCGGCCGAGCCGAAGGCGGCCAGGACCGCGGGCGCATAGTCGGAGCTGAGGCTGCTGCCGAACAGGTCACGAACGGCCTGCGTCACGACCACCACGGCGGACGTCAGCGGGTACGGTGCGGTCGGCCCGAGCACGCGCACGTTGCGGGACGGGAACCCGTCGGCGGTGAGCGCCGCGCACATCTGCGGGTCACACGCGACGACATCGGCGTGGCTGACGTACTGGGTGATCCAGGTAGCCGCCCGAAGGTCCGATGCCGCCTCCGCGCGCTGCTGGGCGGGGCTCAGCGTGGGAACGCGGGCGGGCCAGCTGGCCACGTACCTAGCCACCGCGACGCCCAGGCACCCCGCGGCCAGGAGGGCCAGGACCACCGCGATCGCGCTGGTCACGACCAGGGGCCGGCGAGGCGGCGCTCCCGCAGCGGGCCTGGCTCCGGCGGCGCGAGCCGACGCTCCCGCAGCGGGCGTGGACCCGGCGGCGCGTTCGGGCTGGACGGGCCTGGCCTGGCGCTCGGGCTTTACGGCGGGGTCGGGCTGGCTGAGGGGCTCCGGCCGCGCGGTCCGGCCGGCGGCCGCCGGGGCCACCCCGTTGTCCGCGGGCGCTGACGCGATCGCCGGCCGGAGCGACTCCGCGCGCTTCTGGCCCTGTCGCGGCTGGCCCTGTCGCGGCGACGAGGCATGCCTGGCTGGCGCCGCGCCCCGGAAGCGGTGCGGCAGCTGGTCGCTGCGATCGTCGTCGCCCATGTGGAACCCCTCGCTCGGTGCGCACTTGGGACGATGCGGACCGCACGGTATAGCGGAGCACAGGATCGGCGCCGCTACAAGCAAAACGTAAGAAACGTAACGGTGACGACGCGATTTGCCCGGAACCGGCGGTTGCCGCGCGGCCGGCCCTATGTCGCGGGGAGGATAGTTTTCTGGTTCAAAATCCGCAAAAGCCCCTCCTTCCAGGGGGCCTGCGGTTACCGTCTGGGTTGCGGCGTCTGTATCCTCCCGCGGGTCGCTGCTTTGAGTGACGCATCTAGTACATAGCGTGAGCTGACGATGCGGCTTCCCCCGCCCCCCCGGGAACGCCCTGACCACAGGCAGGTACGTCTATGGACCACGGCCCAGCGACCCAGGAGTCGGCAGAGTCTCCGACGGCGCCGGTGTTTCCGAGTTTGACCGATGCCGCGCACCGGTACGGGCGGACCGTGAAGCCGCGGGTTTCGGTCAGCTGGTGGCTGCTGGCCATACTGGCCGTCCAGACCGTCCTGTCGCTCCGGCTCGTCCGGGCCGACACGGCGTTCGAGGACGAGGCGGCGTATCTGTGGGCCGGGCACCTGGAGTGGGCGCACCTGCTGCACGGCACTCCGCTGCCGCAGTTCCCGGCCTACTTCTCCGGGGCGCCGGTCCTCTACCCGCCGATCGGCGCGCTGGCCGACAGCATCGGGGGCCTGACCGGAGCCCGGATCTTGTCCCTCGTCTTCATGCTGGGGGCCACCGTCGCGCTGTGGGCCACCACGGGCCGGCTGTTCGGGCGCCGGGCCGGGCTCTTCGCCGCCGCGCTGTTCGCCGTCCTCGGCCCGACGTTGCACCTGGGAGCGTTCGCCACCTACGACGCCATGTCGATCTTCCTGATGGCGCTGGCCGCGTGGTTCGTGGTCCACGCCGGCGAGCGAAAGGACGCGACCATCTGGATGATCGCGGCCGGAGTCGCGCTGGCGCTGGCCGACGCGACGGCGTACACGTACGCCCTGTACGACATCATCGTGCTCCTGCTCGCTCTGGTCACCGCGTTCCCGCAGCCCGGCGGCAAGTTCGCCGCCTCGCGTCCGCTGACCATCCTGGCCGTCGCGGCGGCGCTCCTCACCCCCGCCGTGCTGATCGGCGGAAGCCGCTACCTGCACGGAATCTCGCAGACGACGGTATTCCGCACGGCCGGCACCGGCTCCCCGCTCACCGTCCTCAGCCAGTCCTGGTCGTGGACCGGCGTCATCGTCGTCGTCGCGGTGTCCGGCGCGGTCTTCAGCTGGGTCACCGGGCCCGGACGCCCGCAGGCCTGGCTGCTAACCCTGGTGGCAGGCGCGGCCCTGCTGGCGCCGGCCGAGCAGGCAAGCCTGCACACCACGGCCTCGCTGAACAAGCACGTCGATCTCGGGGTCTGGTTCGCTGCCATCGCCGCGGGTTACGCGGTAGACAGGTTCATCGAGGCCGCGCCGGTCGGGAAGCTGCGAGCGGTCACCGGCGGGGCCTGCGTGATCGCGCTCTCGTTCCCGATCGCGCTCGGGGCCGGCCAGTCGCGGGCCCTCTCCACCGCCTGGCCCAACTCGACCGACTTCATTGCCATCCTCGGCCCGCTCGTCGCGCACACCAGCGGGCACCTGCTGGTCGAGGACCCGTCCATCGCCGAGTACTACCTGCCGGCCGGAAGCCAGTGGGAGCGGTGGTCCGGCACGCGGAACATCGTCCTGGCGTCCGGGGTCCCGACCGGCGGCCCGAGCGACGCGGCCGGGGTGGTCGGGGACGGGAACGCCGGCACCTATGCCCTGTACATTCAGGCGAGCTACTTTTCCCTGGTCGCGCTCAACTTCTCCGACACGGTGCCGCTGGATAAGACGATCTCGGCGGCCCTGCACAAGAACCCGCGCTATCAGCTGATCCAGGTCGTGCCCTACGGGGCCGGGCCGGCCGGCCCCTCGCCAGGCACCTACGTGATCTGGCGACGGCGGTGACCGACCAGGGGCCGGTTACCACCGGAACCATGGCACTACCGGTCGGGCCCGCGGCCAGAGGGCACCAGCAGGGCGGCCCGGAGCCGCCGCGTCCCCCCGATGACGAGGAAAAGTACTCTTACGTCTGGCGGAACCTGCCGTATCTGACCACGGTCATCGTGATCGGCTCGAGCTGCGTCGTGTTCAGCCAGCTCAGGTTCGAGACGCAGGACCTGGCGTTGTCGCCGTTCCTGTTCTTCACCGCCATTTTCGTCATCTACCAGGCGACCAGCCTGCCGGTGAATTTCGCGGGGTCCGGATTCGACCTGGATGCTCACCAGGCGCGTATCCAGGCGTGGCGGCCGGCCTCCTACCCTGACGTGGACATTTACCTGCCCATCTGCGGCGAGCCGGTCGACCTGCTGCGTAACACGTGGACCGCGGTCCTGGGCCTGATCGGCGAGTACCAGGGCGACGCGCGAGCGTTCGTGCTCGACGACGGGCCGTCCGAGGCCGCGCGCTCGATGGCCGGGTCGTTCGGCTTCTGCTATCTGCACCGGCCAGACTGGCCGGCCGGCAAGAAAGCCGGCAACCTGCGCCATGCGTTCGCCCAGACCAGCGCCGAGTTCCTGGTCATCCTGGACGCGGACTTCGCACCCCGGCGGGACTTCCTGGCCGAGACCCTGCCCTACCTGGATGATCCGGCGATCGCGATCGTGCAGACCCCGCAGTACTTCAGGAGCAGTCCCGCGCAGACCTGGGTTGAGCGGGCCGCGGGACCGATTCAGGAGGTCTTCTACCGGACGGTTCAGGTGGCTCGCAACCGGCTCGGCGCGGCCGTCTGCTGCGGGACCTCGGCGGTCTACCGGCGCGCCGCGCTGGAGCCCCAGGGCGGCCCGACCCTCATCCCTTACGCCGAGGACGTGCATACCGGACTGGATGTGCGCCGGGCCGGCTGGTCGATAACCTACGTGCCGATCCTGCTCTCGACCGGGATCTGCCCGGACCGGCTCGACGCCTTCGTCAGGCAGCAGTACCGCTGGTGCTCAGGGAATGTCGGCATCGTGTTCTCGCGGCGGCTGTGGTCGATACCCATGTCCGTACCGGCCCGGCTGACCTACGTCTCCGGGTTCTTGTACTACGCCTACACCGCCCTGCTCACCTTCCTCGGGCCCGCTATTCCGATCGTCATGCTGGCCTTCCTGCCCGGCCAGATCAGGCTACGGAACTTCATCGTCCTGCTCCCGGCCATGCTGACCGGCTTCGCGTTGTACCCGCTCTGGCACGTTTCCCGCTACGGGCCTGCCACCTGGCCGCTGGGCATCGCGCGCGGCTGGGCGCACGTGTTCGCGCTCTGGGACGGAGCCCGGGGCAAGTCGATGAGCTGGCACCCGACGCGGACGCCGGGCAGTTCGCTGCCGCGATTCCGGCTCGGCGTCACCTGGTGGAGCGGCGGTATTGGCCTGCTGTGGCTGGCCCTGGCGCTGTGGCGGACGATCACCCTCGGTTCCCCGCAGTTCGCGGTCCTGCTGTTCTTCGGCGTGGTCAACCTCATGATGGTCGGCCGCGTTGTGTTCCCCGGGAGCCGGGCAGGATGACATCCCGGCTGATCACGATCCTGGCCGTCGCGCTGGCGGTGGCCGCCCTGGTGGGCGCGTCCATCCGCCTCACCGGATCGTCCCACCCCGCGGCGCGGCCCGTCCACACGTCGCTGCGGGCCAGCCCGGCGTCCTACCTGGGCGTCTTCGAGCCGGGGGCGCCCCCGTCCTGGGACCCGGTCGCGGAGTTCGCGGCCGCGGCGGGCCGCGAGCCTAACCTGCTCGGGTATTACAGCGGGTGGGCGGAGTCGTTCGATACGTCCTTCGCTGAAACGATCCACCGCCATGGCGTGATCCCGTTCATACAGATCGACCCGACCTACGCCTCGATCGCCGCGATCGCCGACGGCACCTACGACGATTACCTGCGCTCGTACGCCGACTCGGTCCGCAATTTCGGCCATGATGTCGTCATCGGCTTCGGGCACGAGATGAACGCCAACTGGTACTCGTGGGGTTACATGCATACCCCGCCGTCGACCTTCGTGGCCGCCTGGCGGCACATCGTGACGCTGTTCCGCGACGAGGGTGCCGATAACGTCACCTGGGTGTGGACGATCCAGGCCGATGAAACCGGCACNNGTGCTGCTGTCGGAGACCGCCGTCGGACCCGCCGCCGGCCAGTTCAACGAGATCCAGAACCTGTTCCGCGGGATGGTGGCCTACAAGACGCTCGGGCTGGTGTGGTTCGACAAGGCCCAGCACGACGGGCTTGATCATCAGGACTGGCGGCTCGAAGACAGCCCGTTCGCGGAGGGCTCCTTCAAGCTGGGCGTGAAGGACTACCTGGCGCCAGGCGCGCCCGCTAATTAACCGGAGGCTCCCGCATATGCGCGGCCGGCCAGCCGGACGAAGGTCGCGCACCGGTACATGTGTCACATTGGTTTCACGCAATACTTAGCCTGCCGCGCTGGCCGGAAAGATCAACAGTGGCTCCTTTCCGGCCTACCGGGAATATCGGCAAACAGCGCACTTCTCGGGCAAATGACCTGTACCTTTTCGTAGGCGGCTCGTTGCCTCCCAGGGGGGCCTAGCTACGGCAAGTGAACTTATCACTGCAGTACGTGAGTAAGGGGGGTGCCGAAGTGTCTCTGGTCTCATCCGGCCGCCAGCATGTGCGCCCTATCGGCTATCACAGCGATGAAGAATTGGCGGGTCCTGTTTCACCACGGCAGCCCGCGGACGGCAGGCGCACCAAATGCCGGTCAGCAGGGTAGGCGGCCGGGGTCCGGCGCCGATCGGCAGCCAGCGTTCCGCGAACGAGACCGGGCAGTTCGGCACGGCCGGCCCGCCGGCCCCCACGGCCGTGGCGGAACTCCCCACCGTTCCGCAGGGCGGCGAGGATAGTCATCGCGGCCAGGACGGCATCCCGGGCCGGATCTTCCCCGCGGGCAGGCGATGGCCGCTGCTCGCGGTGCTGGCCGCCCAGGCCGTCCTGTCCCTGCGGCTGATCTGGTCCAATACCGCGTTCCAGGACGAAGCGCTCTATCTGCGAGCGGGGCACCTGGAATGGGCGCGGTGGCTGCACCACGCGCCGATCCCGAACTTTCCCGCGTATTTCTCCGGGGCACCCGTCATCTACCCGCCGCTTGGCGCCCTCGCGGACGACGTGGGCGGCCTGGTCGCGGCGCGCATTCTCTCGCTGTGCTTCATGCTCGGGGTGACCAGCCTGCTGTGGGCCACGACCGTCCGGCTGTACGGGCAGCGGGCGGCGCTGCTGGCCGCGGCGTTGTTTGCCACGCTGGCCGGCACGCAGTTCCTGGGTGCCTTCGCGACGTTCGATGCGATGGCGTTGTTCTTGCTTGCCCTGGCCGTCTGGCTGGGCGTCCGATCGGCCGACTGCCAATTCCGGGCCCGGACAACCCTGCTGGTTGCCTCCGGCCTGACCCTGGCCGCAGCGGACGCGGTGAAATACGCGACGACACTATTTACCCCGGTGGTTTTCATCGTCGTGGCGCTGGCCGTGCGCCGGCGGCACCCCGGTGATGCGTGGCTGGCCGCGCTGACTGCGCTCGGCTCGTGGCTCGCCCTGGCGGCCGCGGCCATCTGGGCCGGCGGTCACCAGTACTGGCTGGGCATCACGACCAGCACGCTGTCCCGCTCCGGGTCGGACGTGCCGGTGACCACCGTGGTCCAGCAGGCGTACGTGTGGACCAGCCTGATCCTCGTCCTGGCCGCCATCGGCGCGGTGCTAGCCAGCCGCGGCGAGGCCCGCGCGAAGTTCCTGCCGGCGGTCCTGCTCGCGGCCGCCTTGCTCGCCCCGGCCGAGCAGGCTCGGCTGCACACCACGGTCAGCCTGCAGAAGCACGTGGTATTCGGCGCCTGGTTCGCGGCCATCGCGGCGGGTTACGCGATGGCGCGCTTCAGCAGGGTGGATCCGGGCCGGGGGTGGGCGGCGGTGCTGGCCCTGCCCATAGTCGCATCGACGCTGTTCGGCTCGATGGGGCAGGCGACCGCGCTCTACCGGGTCTGGCCGGACAGCGCGTCGCTGACCAGCGTCCTGCGCTCGGCGGTCGGCTCCCACCCGGGTTACTACCTGGCGGAGGATTACGACGTCGAGGCGTACTACCTGCGCGCGCAGGTTCCCTGGCCGCGGTGGTCGAGCACCTATTACCTCAGCTACCAGGGCGCCCTGCCCGGCGCGCCCTCCTACCAGGCCGCGATCAGCAGCCATTTCTTCTCGCTGGTGATCCTCGACTTCACCGACACCGCGGCCACCGATCACCGGATCACCGCGGACATGCGCCGCGCGGGCGGCTACTACGTCCTGGACCGCGTCGGCCCGTACACCATCTGGGCCTCGCGGAGCCCGGCGCAGGCCCAGTCGAACGGGAGCGATCGTGCCCGTCGCTGAGTCTTACGTCACCGGCCGGCCGGACCTGTACCTGCCGCAACCACCGGATCCCCGGGAGAAGTACGCGTACTTCGGCAGGCCGCGCCGTTGGGTGTTCGTCTGGCTGCTCATCGCCTCGGGCGGGGTGCTCTACGGGTACGTCCACGTGGCCGAGCGGGCCTGGGCCGTGTCCCCGGTCATGTGGCTGCTGCTCATGGTCATCGTGCCGCCGGTGGCGGTCAACTTCTGGCTGCGCATCGGGCGGCCGAGGCTGACGCTGGAAGAGCACCGGGCCATCGTGGCCAGCTACACCGAGCAGGGCGAGACGGTGGATGTGTTCCTGCCCAGCTGCGGGGAGCCGCTGGTGGTGCTGGACAACACCTACAAATACGTGAGCGAGATGAGCTGGGGCGGCCCCAAGACGGTCTACGTGCTCGACGACTCGGTCCGGGAGAGCGTCCGCGACCTGGCCGAGCGGTACGGCTTCCGGTACGTGGTACGCCCCGACCCGGGCGTCATGAAGAAGGCGGGCAACCTCCTGCACGCATTTGACATCAGCGACGGAGAATTCATCGCCGTTATCGATGCCGATTTCGCAGTGCGCCCGGAATTCCTCTACGAGACCATGCCCTACTTTTCCGATGCCAAGATCGGTATTGTCCAGACCGCTCAGTACTTCGAGGTCGACAACCGGTCATTCTCGTATATCCAGCGGTACGCGGGGACGCTGCAGGAGATTTTCTTCAGGTTTATCCAGCCGGCCCGGGACCGGTACAAGGCGGCGATTTGCGCGGGCACGAACCTGGTTTACCGCCGCGCCTCGGTGGTGGCCGCGGGCGGGTTTGCCCGGGTGCCGATCGGCGAGGACGTCCACTCCGGCATGAAACTGTGGTGGGCGGGCTACGAAACCCGGTACCTGCCGCTCTGCCTGGCCAAGGGGATAGCGCCGGCCGACTTC
>PLDT01000082.1:0-4319 GCA_003136255.1 Actinomycetota bacterium | reverse complement strand
CGGAAGCGCCGGATCGGCGCCCGGCATGGGCAGCCACACCACCGCCGCGCCCGAGTCGGGCGGCGGCTCGTCGGCGATCCGGTACGCGATCCCCGCCTCGCGCAGCGCGGGCAGGGCCGGATGACCGGACGGCGCGACCACGACGGCGGCCGACCGCAGCGCCTCCCAGGCCGGCCAGCTGAGCAGGCCGGGTGCCACCCGCGGGCTGGTGGCCAGGACGATCAGCAAGCGGGCGCGGTCGCGATGGGGGACGCCGACGTCACCGGCCCTTGGGTCCGGGACACCGCCGGGGACACCGCGACGACCTGGTACCCGGTGTAATCCAGCTGGCCGAACTGGGGGTTGACCTGGATGTCCAGGGCCTTGGCCGCCTGGCACTCGGCCTGGTTGAGCTTGTTGCCGGCGGCCGTCGAGGCGGCCGAGCCCGCGGCGGGGGTGGTGCCGCCGTTGGCCATCTTCAGGTACGCGTTCGCGATCGCCTCGTACTGGCCGAGATCGGCGGAGGTGTCCGGCGGGATCCCGCTGGCGACCAGGATGAGGGTGTTGCTGGGGTTGGTCAGGCCCTGCTGTGAGGCCTGGGACTTCGCCGCGGTGTAGGCCTGCGCCAACGCCTGCTGCGCCTGCGCTTGCGAGATCGTGATGCCTTGCTGGCGGGCCAGTTCCTGGTTGATCTGGTACCGGATCAGCCAGCTCAAGGTGGCCTGGGTCTCGTCGGCGGCGGTCAGGTTGACCACGCCCGGGTACTGCTTGGCGGTCGCGCTGGCGGCCTGGCTGAGGTCGGTGACCTCGGTGCCGAGGGTCGCGATCGAGATCCGCTGGTTGCCCACGATCGCCGCGGCGCCCATCTTGAGCGGCGTGACGGCGCAGCCGGTCAGCGCCAGCCCGGCACCGATCACGACGGCGGACGCCCACAGAAGCCTCCGAAGCACCGCAGATGTCCCTTCTTTACACTCCCGGGGGCAGGTCGGCCAGTACCGACCGGATGACTTCGCCGCACCAGGTGAGCAGTTCAGTATCCCGCACCGGCTGACCGCCGATCGCAGCCGTCTTCGGCGCCGGTACGAGCATCGTACGCACCGCGGATTTCAGGATCGTCTTGGGGTACAGGCGCTGCACCCGGACCTGCCGCGAATCGGGCAACTCGACCGGGGTGAACCTGATGTGGCTGCCCGCCGCGGTGATGTCGGTGAGNNGCGGCGATCCGGGTGTAGGCCTCCAGCCTGAGCCGTTCCCCGGGCACGTACTCGTGCGGGATGTGGGCGTTGACCGGCAGCTCCACCCGGACCTCGGTCTTTTCCGCCGGGCCGTCGCCCTTCAGCTCGCTGACCGCCTCGCCGATCATCCGCACGTACAGGTCGAATCCGATCCCGGCGATGTGCCCGGACTGCTCGCCGCCGAGCAGGTTGCCCGCGCCGCGGATCTCCAGGTCCTTCAGCGCGACGTACATGCCCGCGCCCACCTCGGTGTGCTGGGCCACGGTGGCCAGGCGTTCGTGGGCCGTCTCGGTCAGGGCCGCCTCGGGCGGGTACAGGAAATAGGCGTAGGCCCGCTCGGTACCGCGGCCGACCCGGCCGCGGAGCTGGTGCAGCTGGGACAGGCCGTACATGTCGGCGCGATCGATGACGAGCGTGTTGGAGTTCGGGATGTCCAGGCCCGATTCGATGATCGTGGTCGAGACCAGCACGTCGTACTTCCGCTCCCAGAAGTCGACCATGATCTGTTCCAGCTCGTGCTCGTTCATCTGCCCGTGCGCCACCGCGATCCGCGCCTCCGGCACCAGCTCGGCGACCTGGGCCGCGACCCTGCGGATCGAGCTGACCCGGTTGTGCACGAAGAACACCTGGCCGTCGCGCAGCAGCTCGCGCCGGATCGCGGCGGCGACCTGCCGGGCGTCGTAGGCGCCGACGAAGGTGAGCACCGGGTGGCGTTCCTCCGGCGGGGTGAGGATGGTCGACATCTCCCGGATCCCGGCCACGCCCATCTCCAGCGTCCGCGGGATGGGGGTGGCCGACATGCCGAGCACGTCTACCTCGGTGCGCAGCCGCTTGAGGTACTCCTTGTGCTCCACGCCGAAACGCTGTTCCTCGTCGATGATGACCAGGCCCAGCCGGGCGAACCTGGTTTCCGGCGACAGCAGCTTGTGCGTGCCGATGACCACGTCCACCGTGCCGTCGGCCAGCCCGGCCAGGGTCTCGGCGCTCTCGGCGGTGCCCTGGAAGCGCGACAGCGGCCGCACCGTCACCGGGAACGGCGCGTACCGCTCGGAGAACGTCGAGAAGTGCTGCTGGACCAGCAGCGTGGTCGGCACCAGCACGGCGACCTGCTTGCCGTCCTGCACGGCCTTGAACGCGGCGCGCACCGCGATCTCGGTCTTGCCGTAACCGACGTCGCCGCAGATCAGCCGGTCCATCGGGACCGGCCGTTCCATGTCGCGCTTGACTTCGTCGATGGCGGCCAGCTGGTCGGGGGTCTCTATATAGGGGAACGCGTCCTCCAGCTCGCGCTGCCACGGGGTGTCCGGCCCGAACGCGAACCCGGGCGAGGCCATCCGGGCCGAGTAGAGCCGGATCAGCTCGGAGGCGATCTGCCGGACCGCCTTGCGCGCCCGGCCCTTGGCCTTGGCCCAGTCCGCCCCGCCCAGCCGGTGCAGCGCCGGGGCTTCGCCGCCGGAGTACTTGGTCACCTCGTCGAGCTGGTCGGTGGGCACGTAGAGCCGGTCCGGCGGCTGCCCGCGCCGGCCGGGCGCGTAGTCGATGACCAGGTACTCCCGGGTGGCGCCGGCCGCGGTCCGCGACGTCATCTCCACGTACCGGCCGACGCCGTGCTGTTCGTGCACCACGTAGTCCCCGGCCTGCAACTGCAGCGGATCGACACCGCCGCGCCGCCGGCTCGGCATCCGGCGCATGTCCCGGGTGGTCGGCAGCCCGGCCGGGTGCCCGGCCAGGTCGCTCTCGGTGAGCAGGGCGAGCTTGATCGCGGGCCAGACGAAGCCGTTCTCGAGCCGGGCCGTGGTCACGTACGGCACGCCCGGCTCCGGCGCCACCTCGAGATCCTGCAGCCGGGAGCCGATCCCCTCGCCGCGCAGCATCTCGGCCAGCCGCTGGGCCGGGCCGTGACCCTCGGTGACCAGCACGACCCGCCAGTCCTGCGCCAGCCAGCTCCGCACGTCGGCCAGCATCCGGTCCGCGTCGCCGCGGTAGGCGGGAGCCAGGGAGGCATTGACACGGAACGGCCCGCGGTCCCCCGGTCCGGCCGCGCCGATCGCCGGTCCGGGGTAGGCGCCGTCGCCCGTCCCGATGTCGCTGGCGCCGGCGTCGGTCACGCCGAACGGCGCGATCGTCCACCAGGGCAGGCCCAGCCCCGCGGCGGCCGCGCGGACCCGCGCGATCGGCTGGAAGGCCGAGGCCCCCAGATCGATGGGCGCCGCCGCCCCGGCCGCGGCGTTGACCCAGGACGCCTCGAGGAACTCCTGGCTGGTCCGGACCAGTTCCTCGGCGCGGGCCCGGATCCGTTCCGGATCGCAGGCCAGCACGATGCCGCCCGCGGGTACGTAGTCGACCAGCAGGTCCATCCGGTCCGCCAGGACGGGAGCGAACGCCTCCATGCCCTCGACCGGAATGCCCTCGGCCAGCTTGCCGAGCATGTCGCCCAGCGCGGGGTGGGTGTCGGCGAGTTCCTTGGCCCGGTCCCTGACCACCGGGGTCAGCAGCAGTTCCCGGCAGGGGGGTGCCCACAGCCCGGCCTCGGCCCGGCCGATGCTGCGCTGGTCCGCGACCTTGAACGTGCGGATCTCTTCGACGGTGTCGCCGAAGAACTCGACCCGCAGCGGGTGCTCCTCGGTGGGCGGGAAGATATCGACGATGCCGCCGCGGACCGCGATCTCACCGCGGGTGGTCACCAGGTCGACCCGGGAGTAGCCGATCTCGACCAGCCTGGTCAGCAGGTCATCGAGCTCGTAGGACTGCCCCTCGTGCAGGCTGACCGGCTCCAGGTCACCCAGGCCGGCCACGATGGGCTGCAGCAGGCTCCGCGCCGGGGCGACCACCACGGTGAGCGGCCCGTCCGGCTGACCCGGCTCGGCCGGGTGGGCGAGCCGGCGCAGCACCGCGATCCGCCGGCCGACCGTATCGGACTGCGGGGAGAGCCGTTCGTGCGGCAGCGTCTCCCAGCCGGGGAAGCAGGCCACGCTGCCGGCGGGGAGAAACGAGCCGAGGGCCGCGGTCAGGTCGTCGGCCTCCCGGGCCGTGGCGGTGATCGCGAGCACGAAGCGGCCGGCTCCGGCCTGGTCGGCTCCGGCCCCGGCCTGGTCGGCCCCGGCC